>JBCBWF010000278.1:0-6946 GCA_039817245.1 Pseudomonadota bacterium
CTCGAAGGCGTATTCGCGCTCACGCCCGAGGCCAGTGCCGGCGATGGCGGAGACCACGATGCTGCCGGAGGAACGCGCATAAGCGCCCTCGAAGCCGTTGGACTGTACGACCGTCAAGTGCTCGCGGCCCCAGGAGGTGGAAGCCTGCTCGACCTGCTCGACGCCGGCGACGGCGAGCGCGGCGGCCTCGCCCGCGAGCGCGATCTCCTCGAGCCGCGCGGCTGCGGGCATCTCGTCGGGGTCGGAGAGTTCGAGCCCGTCCGCGCCGCGGCGCTCGGCGAGCGCTGCGGGATCGGCGAGGCCGGCATAGGGGTTCTCGGGCGCCGCGCATGCCATGGCGACGGCGCGCTCGGCCATCTCGCCGATAGCGGTGTCGCTGAGATCGGAGCTCGCCACGCAGGCCTCCGCCCGCCCGACGAGGACGCGCAGGCCCGCATCGCGGCTCTCCGAGCGCTCGGCTTCCTCCAGCGCGCCGCCGGCCACGCCGATGGCGTTGGAGCGTGAATCGATGAGGAGCACATCGGCCTCCTCGGCGCCCGCCTTCGCCGCCGCCTCCAGAAGGCGCCGCGCGACGGCCAGATCCTCGGCGGCGCTCATGACAGGATGCCCGCGAGGCCGTGGCCGACGAGCCCGACGCTCAGCACGGCAATGACAGTGACGGTGAGGACCATGCCGTAGAAGCGCAGTTTCATTTCCTTCTGCTCGTTCAGGAAATGGTAGCCATGGAGGATCCGCCCGGCGAGAAGCCCGAGGCCCGCGAGATGCAGGAGCAGCGCCGGGGTGCCGAGCGACTCCGACAGCGCCAGCAGCAGGATCGCCAGCGGCACCGTCTCGACCGCATTGCCATGCGCGCGCATCGCCTCCTCGAGCAGCTTCACGCCGCCCGAGCCGATGGAGACCTTGTGGGCCCGGCGCTGCTTGATCACGGCGAAGGCGAGATAGAGCACCCAGAGGCCGAGCAGGCCCGCATAGAGCGCGGTCACGGGAAGGGGCATTCGGGACGTCCTCTGTCGGGCCGGGCAGGCAGCGCCACGGCGAGTGCCGCTGAGGTGGCGCGATCCGCGGGGGCAGTCAATGTCTTTGGCCGCCCCGGTACCGGCGTGCGGGCGGTCGGCCGACCGGGGTATGGCGGGCTTGCGGGTGCTCACGACGCGTCATCGGGCGCCATTTATGTATACTATGACCGGCCGGGCAATACTGGAGCGCGTCGTCGGGGCGTGACGAAGCGGTCGTATATTTCTGGCGAAGTCGCGGCAGCGCCTCGAAGACAGACAAGACACCTCTCTGATCTGATCAATATTTTTCCGGAGTAAACTCATGATCATCGCGACTGCTTTGCGCAAGCTTGCCACCTCCGCCGCCGTGCTCGCCCTCCTGTCGAGCGCGGCGCTGGCCTGCACGGGGATCACGCTTACAGCCCGGGACGGCTAAATCGTCTACGGGCGGACGCTGGAATGGGGCTCGTTCGACCTGAACTCCCGGGTGATGATCGTGCCGCGTGGCCAGGCGCTCTCGTCGACGATGGAGGACGGCGCGCCCGGCATGTCCTGGCAGGCGAAGTACGGCTTTGTCGGGATCGACGCGGTGGAGAAACCGCTGGCGGTCGACGGTGTCAACGAGGCGGGCCTGGCGGTGGGGGTGTTTTACCACCCCGGCCATGCGCGGTATCAGGCCTTCGACCCGGCCGCGCGGGAAAGCTCGCTCGGCCCGCTCGACGTGGCGAACTACATCCTCACCCGGTTCGCGAACGCCGAGGAGGTGCGTGCAGGGATGGCGCACATTCGGGTCGTCCCGGTGAACGAGCCCGCGATCGGCTTTGCGCCGCCGATCCACCTGCTGGTGACCGATGCGAGCGGCGGGGCGGTGGTGATCGAGTTTCTCGACGGCGAGACCGTGCTGCATGACGCGCCGCTCGGCGTGATCACCAACGCGCCGCCCTATGACTGGCATGTGACCAATCTGCGGAACTCCGTGACCCTCTCCCCGGTCGCGCTGCCGACGAAGACGGCCGAGGATCTGGAGTTCTCGCCGCTCGGCGCCGGATCGGGGATGATCGGGCTGCCCGGGGTCTTCACCCCGCCCTCGCGCTTCATCCGCGCGGTGGCGTTCGCGGCCACGGCGCGCCCGACGGGGACGGGCCAGGAGACGATGTACGAGCTCTTCCGGATCCTCGACGATTTCAACGTGCCGCAGGGCAGCGCTGAGGGATCGGAGATCGGAGTGGAGAATGCGGGCGGGCTGCGCTCATCCACGCTCTGGACGACCGCGATCGATACCCGAGATCTCAAGCTCAACGACCACACCATGCATAACCGCCGGGTGCGGATGATCGATCTGAAGGAGATCGACTTCGGCGCGCTGGACGGCATGACCTTCCTGCCGCTCGATCGCGAGAAGCGCCAGGATATCGAGACGGTCTCGCTGCAGTGATCGCGTGACGGCCCCCCGAACGGCGCCGGAGCCGTTCGGGGGGCCGGCTGCGCATTGTTCCGCGGGAAAGGGGGCGTCAGGCGCGGGCGTAGACGTCTTCGTAGCGGATGATGTCGTCCTCCCCGAGATAGGCGCCTGACTGGACCTCGATGAGGCGAAGTTCGAGCTTGCCCGGGTTCTCGAGACGGTGGACGGCGCCGAGGGGAATGTAGACGGACTGGTTCTCCGTCATCAGCTTCACCTCGTCGTCCACCGTGACGCGCGCGGTGCCGGAGACGACGACCCAGTGCTCGGAGCGGTGCACATGGCTCTGCAGCGAGAGCTGGCCGCCGGGCTTGACCATGATCTGCTTGACCTGGAAGCGGCCGCCGAGGGCCAGCGTCTCGTACCAGCCCCAGGGGCGGTAGTGCTTGGGGAACTCGGTGGCCTGCTTGGCGTTCTGCGCCTTCAGGCCGTCCACGACCTTCCGCACCTCCTGCGCGCGATCCATGGAGGCGACGAGGACCCCGTCGCGCGTTGCGACCGCGATCACGTCCTCGAGGCCGAGGCCGACGAGGCGGACATCCGGGTCGTCCGAGCGCAGGAGCGCGTTGCGACAGTCGATCCCGAGCGCGGAGCCGGAGATGGCCACGCCGTCCTCGCCGGGCTCGCTTTCCTGCCAGACGGTCTTCCAGCTTCCGAGATCGTTCCAGCCGCAATCGATGGGCACGACGGTGCCGGCGACACGCTCCATGATCGCGTAATCCACGGAAATGTCCGGGTTCTCGCGATACTCCGCCTCGCCGAGGCGGAAGAAGCAGAGATCCTCGCGGCCCGCGACGATGGCAGCGCGGCAGGCCGCCAGCACCTCCGGCGCATGGGCGGCGAAGGCGTCCAGCAGGCCGGCGGCGGGGAAGAGGAACATGCCGGAATTCCAGAGGAACCGGCCGCTCTCCAGCATCTCGGCAGCGCGCGGCGCATCGGGCTTCTCGACGAAGCGGAGGAAGGGCTGGGGGCCGGCGCGCCCGGTCTCGGCGAGTTCGAGATAGCCATAGCCGGTCTCCGGCCGGTCGGGCTGGATGCCGAAGGTCACGAAGGCGCCCTCTCGCGCGGCCCCGGCCCCGGCCTCCACCGCCGCGTGGAAGGCGGCGACATCCTGCAGCACATGGTCCGACGGCAGCACCAGGAGGAGGGCTGTGGGATCCTCCGCCACCGCCATGAGGGCCGCGACGCAGATGGCCGGGGCGGTGTTGCGCCCCTCCGGCTCGATCACGATGCGCCCGGCGGCAGCGTCGATATCCGACATCTGCTCCGCCACGATGAAACGGAAATCGGCATTGGTGAGATAGACCGGGTCGCCATAGCCCACATCGCGCACACGCTCGACGGTGCGCTGGAAGAGGGTCTGCCCGCCGAGGAGGGGGGCGAACTGTTTCGGATGCGCCTTGCGCGACACAGGCCACAGGCGGCTGCCGGAGCCGCCGCACATGATGACGGGGACAATGCCCGATCCTGCGCTGGCCCCTGCCCCGCTTGCGTTCGTGTTCGTCGATCCGGTGCCCGACCCGTCTCCGGTGCCGTTCTCAACCATCCCGCAGGCTCCTTCCTCGCTTGCGTCGCGCGACGGCCGGCGGGCAGGAGGGCGGCACGGGCCGCGTGGGCTCAGTGCGTCCAGGCCTGCCGGCGATTATGCGCGTAATTGCCGCCATATCCCATCGGGCGCACGGTGTGGCCCCGCGGCTTGGGGTCCTCGACCAGATAGGCAATGCCGTGTCGCTCGGCATACTGGACCGCCTCCTCGCGGGTCTCGAAGCGCATGCGCACCTGGCTCTGCATATCCCCGCTGGAGATCCACCCCATAAGCGGGTCGATCCGGCGCGGTGCGGCCGGTTCGTAGTCGAGCACCCATTCCTTAGTATTCCGTTCACCAGAGGTCATGGCGCTCTTGGAAGGCTTGTAAATCCGTGCGGTCATGGCCGTCTCCCTCAGTCACGGGACCCATGGTATCGCCCCTGCGCCCCGGCCACCGCAATAGCGGATCGGGGTACAGCAAGACGCATATTGTCACGATGGCCGAAAACCCGGGGAAAGAAAAGCGGCCCGCAAGCGGGCGCTCGTAACGAGGTGGGGTGACAGCTGTTCTAGTTCTTTAGGAAACGCCACTGACCCGATGCTGGGAGCGAGGGTGGGGTGGATGTCGCACCGGGACATTGGCGAACTGCTGCTGGTCACGAAGCTGTACACCTATAGCGCGAGTCGCGTCAACGGACCTCGCGCGTAAAGGGTTCATTTCTTTCAAGCTTGTCGTGATCGGTGTGGGAATGCATATCGGGAGACGGCCAACAGGGCCGCCACGGAGGCCGCAATGCGCGAAACCGGTACCAGCCCAGCACCCGCCCCGCCCCTGGCCGCAGAGGCCGCCGGCCCACGCCGGCTGGAGAAGCTCGAGGGCGGTATCCGGCTGCGCATGGAGACCCCGTTCGAGCCCGCCGGGGACCAGCCCGCGGCCATCGGCGAGATCGCCGACGCGGTCCTGGAGGGCGAGCGCGATCAGGTTCTTCTCGGCGCAACCGGCACCGGCAAGACCTATACGATGGCCAAGGTGATCGAAGCCACGCAGCGCCCGGCGATCATCCTCGCCCCCAACAAGACGCTGGCCGCCCAGCTCTATGGCGAGTTCAAGGGCTTCTTTCCGGACAACGCGGTCGAGTACTTCGTCAGCTACTACGATTACTACCAGCCGGAAGCCTATGTGCCGCGCTCGGACACCTATATCGAGAAAGAAGCGCAGATCAACGAGCAGATCGACCGTATGCGCCACTCCGCCACCCGCGCGCTTCTGGAGCGCGACGATGTGGTGATCGTGGCTTCGGTCTCCTGCATCTACGGCATCGGCGCGGTGGAGACCTACTCCGCCATGACCCAGGACCTGAAGGCGGGCATGAGCTACGACCGCCAGGTGGTGACCCGCGAGCTCGTCGCCCAGCAGTACAAGCGCAACGACGCGGCGTTTCAGCGCGGCACCTTCCGGCTGCGGGGCGACAGCCTGGAGCTCTGGCCCGCGCATCAGGAGGACCGCGCCCTGCGGTTCTCGTTCTTCGGCGACGAGCTCGAGCAGATCGTGGAATTCGACCCGCTCACCGGCGAGAAAACCGGCAAGATCGACCGCGTGCGAATCTACGCAAACTCGCATTACGTCACGCCCCGGCCAACGCTGAACCAGGCGACCAAGGCGATCCGGGAGGAGCTGCGGCTGCGCCTCGACCAGCTTGTGGCGGAGGGCCGGCTCCTGGAGGCGCAGCGGCTGGAGCAGCGCACGAATTTCGACCTCGAGATGATCGAGGCCACCGGCTCCTGCAACGGCATCGAGAACTATTCGCGCTATCTCTCCGGGCGTCAGCCGGGCGAGCCGCCGCCGACGCTCTTCGAGTACATCCCCGACAACGCCATCGTCTTCGCCGATGAGAGCCATGTGACCGTGCCGCAGATCGGCGGCATGTACAAAGGGGATTACCGGCGGAAGTTCACGCTGGCCGAACACGGCTTCCGGCTGCCGAGCTGCATGGACAACCGCCCGCTGAAGTTCGAGGAGTGGGACGCGATGCGGCCCCAATCCGTCTTCGTCTCCGCCACGCCGGGTCCGTGGGAGCTGGAGCGCACCGGCGGCGTCTTCACCGAGCAGGTCATCCGGCCCACCGGCCTCGTGGACCCGCCGGTGGAAGTGCGCCCCGTGAAGAGCCAGGTGGACGATCTCCTGGACGAGGTGAAGACGCTCGCGGCCGATGGCGGGCGCGCCCTCGTGACCGTGCTCACGAAGCGAATGGCGGAGGACCTGACCGAATACCTCCACGAGCAGGGCGTGCGGGTGCGCTACATGCACTCCGATATCGACACCATCGAGCGCATCGAGATTATCCGCGACCTCCGCCTCGGCGCCTTCGATGTGCTGATCGGCATCAACCTCCTGCGCGAGGGGCTCGACATCCCCGAATGCCGGCTGGTCGCGATCCTCGATGCGGACAAGGAGGGGTTCCTGCGCTCGGAGACCTCGCTCATCCAGACCATCGGGCGCGCGGCGCGCAACGCCGATGGCCGGGTGATCATGTATGCGGACAGCGTGACCGGCTCCATGGAGCGCGCCATCGGCGAGACCGACCGGCGCCGCGCCAAGCAGGAGGCCTACAACGACGCCAACGGCATCACGCCGCAGACCGTGCGCAAGAATGTCGAGGACATCCTGCAGGGTCTCTACGACGGGGCGGCGGATGAGGAGCGGATCACCGCCAGGCTCGACAAGGCGGCGATGGGCAAGACCGGCTCCAACCTCCAGTCGGTGATCGAGGGCCTGCGCAAGGACATGATGAAGGCCGCCGAGAACCTCGAATTCGAGGAGGCCGCGCGGCTGCGCGACGAGGTCAAGCGGCTGGAGGCGATGGAGCTCGCGGTCTCCGAGGACCCGCTGGCGCGCCAGTCCGCGCTCGAGGAGAAGGTCGAAGGCTTCGTCGCCGAGCTGATCGCGCTCGACGCGGCCTCGCCC
>JBCBWF010000634.1:0-1996 GCA_039817245.1 Pseudomonadota bacterium
CCGCGAGATCTGGTTCAGCGCGCGGCGTGAGGGGCTTCCGGCAGGCGGTCCCGGGCATCGACCACGGGGCCTCGGGACAGCGCTGGCGCGGTTGACGGGGCTCGAACCCGCGACCCCCGGCGTGACAGGCCGGTACTCTAACCATCTGAGCTACAACCGCTTCTGCGCGCGGGGGGCGTTGGAGGATGGCGCGGTTGACGGGGCTCGAACCCGCGACCCCCGGCGTGACAGGCCGGTACTCTAACCATCTGAGCTACAACCGCATCCTGCAGGCCCCAGCCTGCGTAGCGCGTGGTCTATGCGAGGCGCCCCCGGGCCGTCAAGCGCTGAATGACAGCCCGATGACCGGGCCTTCGCATGGGCGCCCGGGCAGCCCGCCAGAGAGGCCGCCAAGCGATCGCAGGGACAGAGATGGTGGGCGGTGAGAGGCTCGAACTCCCGACATCCTCGGTGTAAACGAGGCGCTCTACCAACTGAGCTAACCGCCCGCGGGCGCGGTTATCGGGCGCACCTGCCGGAAAATCAATGCCGAATGGCCGTGGCGACGCCGGCGGAAAAGCCGGGGAGCGCTGCCCGCCCCCCGGCCCCGCGATCAGTGTGCGAGGCTCGCGCTCGCATCCTCGTCCGGCCGCGCGGGCGTGCCGGATTCGAAGTCTTCCTGGTCCCAGTCGATGGGCTCCGGCTCCTCGGTCAGCGCCGCAGCCAGCACCTCCGAGACTGTCTCCACCGGCAGGATGTCGAGCCCGTCCTTCACATTGTCCGGGATCTCCGGCAGGTCCTTCACGTTCTCCTTCGGGATCAGCACCGTCTTGATGCCGCCCCGCAGAGCCGCCAGCAGCTTCTCCTTGAGGCCGCCGATGGGCAGCACATTGCCGCGCAGCGTCACCTCGCCGGTCATCGCCACATCCTTGCGCACCGGGATCTGGGTGAGCACCGAGACAATCGACGTCACCATCGCCACGCCGGCCGAGGGGCCGTCCTTCGGCGTCGCGCCCTCGGGCACATGCACATGGATGTCCATCTTCTCGAAGGCGGGCGGCTTCACGCCGAACTCCGGCGCCTTGGCGCGCACGAAGCTCGCCGCGGCATCGATCGACTCCTTCATCACGTCGCCAAGCTTGCCGGTGGTCTTCATCCGACCCTTGCCCGGCAGGCGCAGCGCCTCGATCTGCAGGAGATCCCCGCCGACGGAGGTATAGGCGAGCCCGGTCGTCACGCCGACCTGGTCCTCCTTCTCCGCCAGCCCATGGCGATGGCGCGGCACGCCCAGATAGGCCTCCAGCTCGTCCGGCGTGACCGTCACGGTCTTCTCGTCGCCCCGCACGATCAGCGTCAGCACCTTGCGGCAGAGCTTGGCCAGCTCACGCTCCAGGTTCCGCACCCCCGCCTCGCGGGTATAGCGGCGGATCACCTCGATCAGCGCCTCGTCCGTCAGCTCGAACTCGCCCTTGCGCAGGCCATGCGCCTTGACCTGCTTCTCCAGCAGGTGGCGACGGGCGATCTCGACCTTCTCCTCCTCGGTGTAGCCGGCGAGCGAGATGATCTCCATGCGGTCCAGCAGCGGCTGGGGCATGTTGTAGGTGTTCGCCGTCGTCAGGAACATCACGTTGGAGAGGTCGTACTCCACCTCCAGGTAATGGTCCGCGAAGGTGCCGTTCTGCTCCGGATCCAGCACCTCGAGCATCGCCGAGGCCGGATCGCCGCGGAAGTCCTGCCCCATCTTGTCGATCTCGTCGAGCAGGATGAGCGGGTTCGTGGTCTTGGCCTTCTTCATCGCCTGGATGATCTTGCCGGGCATCGAGCCGATATAGGTCCGCCGGTGGCCGCGGATCTCCGCCTCGTCGCGCACACCGCCGAGCGAGATGCGGATGAATTCGCGCCCCGTCGCCTTCGCGACCGACTTGCCGAGCGAGGTCTTGCCCACACCCGGCGGACCGACGAGGCAGAGGATCGGACCCTTGAGCTTGGCCGAGCGTCGCTGCACGGCGAGATACTC
>JBCBWF010000647.1:0-1869 GCA_039817245.1 Pseudomonadota bacterium
CGAGCTCCGCCATCTCCGAGATCACCGCATAGCCCGAGGCATCGAGTGCCGGGACCGCTTGCTCCGCCCCGGGCCCCCCGGCGTCGGCCGCGCCGGCGACGGCGGGTTCGGAGGGGCTCGATGCCCCTCCGGAGCCGGCCCCGTTCGCGGCCCCCCCGGCGCCCACCGCCGGTGCCTCCACGCCGAAGGCCTCCGCCACCCGCGCCGTAAGCGTCCGGAATTCCATCTCTTTCAGGAAACCCAGCAGCCGCTGTGGATCCGGCGCCTCCAGCCCGAAATCCTCCATGGGCTCGGCCACCGGCACATCGCATTTCAGGGTCACGAGATCGCGGCTGAGCCGGATCTGGTCCGCATGGTCGATCAGCGTCTGCCGGCGCTTGGGCTGCTTGATCTCCTCCGCCCGCGCCAGCAGCGTGTCGAGATCGCCATACTGCCCGATCAGCTGTGCCGCGGTCTTCACCCCGATCCCCGGCGCGCCCGGCACATTGTCCACGCTGTCGCCGGCCAGCGCCTGCACGTCGATCACCTTCTCGGGGCTCACGCCGAAGCGCTTCTCCACCTCCTCCGGCCCGATCTCGACCTCCTTCATCGGGTCGAACAGCAGCACGCCCCCGCCGACGAGCTGCATCAGGTCCTTGTCGGAGCTCACGATCGTCACGGTGGCGCCCGCCTCGCGCGCCTGCACCGCATAGGTCGCGATCAGATCGTCCGCCTCGAAACCCTCCATCTCGATCGAGGGCAGCCCGAAGGCCCGCGTCGCATCGCGGATCAGCGGAAACTGCGGCACCAGATCCTCGGGCGGCGGCGGCCGGTGCGCCTTGTAGTCCGCATAGAGATCGTTTCGGAAGCTCTTCGACGAATAGTCGAAGATCACCGCCATATGCGAGGGCGCGGCCGCCCCGAAGCCCTGCACCATCCGGTGCAGCATGTTGCAGAACCCGGCCACGGCCCCGATCGGCAGCCCGTCCGAGCGCCGGGTGAGCGGCGGCATCACATGGTAGGCGCGGAAGATGTATCCCGAGCCGTCAACCAGATAGAGGTGATCGCCCTTGCCGAGGCCCATCGTGCGTCCTGTCCTGCAATACTGCCGGCCGGGCCCAGCCGGCCGGCCCCTCTCCCGATCCGTCTCGACCGGCCCGTCTCAATCGGCCAGTCTCGACCGGCCAGTCTCGACCGGCCCGTCTCGACCGGCCAGTCTCAGTCGGCCCGTCTCAATCGATCCATCTCAGTGCGCCGTCGCCCCGCTGCCCTTCAGCACGAAGCGCTTGTCGCAATAGGGGCAGTCCACATAGCCGGCACTTCCGATCTGCAGATAGACGAGCGGATGGCCGAGCGCCCCCTCGCGCCCGTGGCACGACACGCGGCGGACGGTGACTTCCTCGATCTCGGGCGCAGCGATGGTCATGCGTGGGCGCTCCCTCATGCTTGGCTCGGCGGACTGGCCCGGGGCGCGCGGCCCGGGATGGCCATCGCGGCCGGGTCTGGGTCATGGCCGCATAACGGCCTCGGCTGGATGATGGCCGCATCGCGGCCGGGTCTTGCGATGGCCGCATAACGGCCGGGTCTTATGATGGCCGCATAACGGCCGGGGCTCGATGATGGCCGCCCGGATCGGCGGCGGAGCGGATGATAGCGCCGCGGCACCGGCGGGCCAAGCCGCCCGCCCCGCCCGGCGAATAGGTCGCGCGGCGCTGCAGCATCCGCTTTATCCGCGCCGCCCGGCCCACTATCCTGCGCCCGGTCAGCAACCCGCCTGCACCCCGTTTGCGCCACCGCGACAGCCATCCGCGCCCCCCACCCCCGTGCCCCCCACCCCCGCGCCTCCGGAGACACCCATGTCCGATGCCCACGCCTATGACGACCAGAACA
>JBCBWF010000637.1:0-1940 GCA_039817245.1 Pseudomonadota bacterium
CAAAACCTGGCTCGCCATCGGCGAGGACGAGGTGGATTTCATGCTCTGCGAGATCGGCGGCACGGTCGGCGATATCGAGGGGCTGCCCTTCTTCGAGGCCATCCGTCAGTTCGCGCAGGACCGCCCGCGGGGCCAGGCGATCTTCGTGCATCTGACACTCCTGCCCTATATCGCGGCGTCGCGTGAGCTGAAGACCAAGCCCACGCAGCACTCGGTGAAGGAGCTGCGCTCCATCGGTATCGCGCCCGATGTGCTGGTCTGCCGCACGGAACATCCGATCCCGGAGAAGGAGCGCGAGAAGATCGCGCTCTTCTGCAATGTGCGCGCGGCGGATGTGATCCCGGCGATGGATCTCAAATCGATCTACGAGGCGCCGCTGGCCTACCACGCCGTCGGGCTCGACCAGGCGGTGCTCGATGCCTTCGGCATCACGCCCGCGCCGCGCCCGCAGCTCAAGATGTGGGAGGACGTGGTCTCCGCCATCCACAACCCGGATGGCGAGGTGAAGATCGCGATTGTCGGCAAATACACCCAGCTCGAGGACGCCTACAAATCCATCGCCGAGGCGCTGACCCATGGCGGCATCGCAAACCGGGTCCGGGTGCAGGCGGAGTGGCTCGATGCCGAGATCTTCGAGCGGGAGAACCCCGCACCCTCCCTCGAGGGGTTCCACGGCATCATCGTGCCGGGCGGTTTCGGGGAGCGCGGCACCGAGGGCATGGTCCGCGCGGCGGAGTTCGCCCGCACCCGCTCGGTCCCCTATCTCGGCATCTGCCTCGGCATGCAGATGGCCGTGATCGAGGCGGCGCGGAACCTCGCGGGCATGGCCGATGCAGGCTCGGAGGAGTTCGATCACGAGGCGGGGCTCGCCGCTGGCACGCGCCGATTCGAGCCTGTGGTCTACCACCTCAAGGAGTGGGTCGCCGGCAACCGGACCGAGCGGCGCAGCGCGCATGACGCAAAGGGCGGCACCATGCGCCTCGGTGCCTACCGCGCGGCCCTCTCCGCCGGCAGCCAGGTGGCGGCGATCTACGGCAACACCGCCATCGAGGAGCGCCACCGCCACCGCTACGAGGTCGACGTGCAGTATCGCGAGTCGCTCGAGGCCTGCGGGCTCAGCTTCTCCGGCATGTCCCCCGATGGCCGCCTGCCGGAGATCGTGGAGGTCCACGACCATCCCTGGTTCGTCGGCGTGCAGTTCCACCCGGAGCTCAAGAGCAAGCCCTTCGAGCCGCACCCCCTGTTCCGCGACTTCGTCCGCGCGGCACTGGAGCAGAGCCGCCTCGTCTAGGACAGTTTCTTGCCCGACATTGCCCAAACGGGCGGGTCCAACCCGAGAATCGCCAAATTCGTGATCGATTCCTGTCCGCATGACATGTCGGGGGCACGTGGCGCGCTCTTGCGACGGATGTCTGGGGGAGCGGATTGGGAACCGCGTTATGCGCGCACGCCACTATGGGTCGGCGCGCCGGAGGGGTCGGTATGCGGCAAGGCGTTTATCTCGTGGCTGGAACCCTGGTGTTCCTGCTGATCTACATCGTGCGCGACGTCGCCTCCGTGCCAGGCGGCGGACCGGAAACGGCGTTCCACAAGGTCGAGGAAGCGCTCGGGACAGCCAAGACCGTCGAGGCACCGGTGGAGGAGGGCGAGTACGACTTCTTCGCCACGCTCGGCCGGTTCGCCCTGACGCTCATGGGCAAGCGGCCCGAGGACAGCGCGGAGGGCGCGCCTGCCCCGGCCGGCGCTGACGGCACCGAGACCGAAACGGCAGCGCTCGAGACCGAGAAGAGCGCTCCGACGGAAGAGATCCCCGCCGCACCGCCGGGCGATATCGACGCGCAGATCGCCGTGGCGGTCGCGACCGTGAAGGCCACGACGCCGAAGAAGCTCGACCAGTACACCACGCTGGTGAACGCATCCGCCTCGGGCCGCGATGTGAC
>JBCBWF010000108.1:0-13239 GCA_039817245.1 Pseudomonadota bacterium
GCGGGGCCGCGCTGGCTGACGCTTGCGGGGGCGGCGGCGTTCCTGGCGCTGGCGGTGGCGGCGGGGCTCGCGCCCGTACGGCTCCAGCGCAGCGATGCCGGCGCGGCGGAGCTCGCGCTCGGCGGAGCCTATGCGGGGCTCGCGCTTCTCGGGATCGCGGCGCTCGGCGCGGCGCTGCTGCGCGCGCGGCAGAGCGGGCTGCTGGCCGCGGCCGTGACGCAGACCATGACCGTGACGGCGATGATCTTCGCGACGATCCTGATGGCGAGCGTCTTCGCGCTGGTCTTCGTGGGCCTCGGCGGGGAGGAGCGGATCGCGGCGATCCTGGAGGCGATGCCCGGCGGGCCCACGGGCGCGCTCCTCTTCTCCATGGCGCTGATCTTCGTGCTCGGCTTCTTCCTCGACTTCGTGGAGATCACGGTGATCCTGCTGCCGCTGCTCGCGCCGGTGCTGATCCTGATGGGGCACGACCCGATGTGGCTGGCGATCCTGATCGCGATCAATCTGCAGACCTCGTTTCTCACCCCGCCCTTCGGCTTCTCGCTCTTCTACCTGCGGGGGGCGGCGCCGAAGGAGGTGAGCACGGGGCAGATCTATGCGGGCGTGGCACCGTTTATCCTGCTGCAGCTCCTCGGCATCGGGCTGATCTGGCTGTTTCCGGCCATCGCGACCTGGCTGCCGGGCCTGGTGTTCTGAAGCGACACCGTTTCGCTCGGTATACCAAATACCGTTGCATCGCTCTGGGGCATCTGCTGATCTCGAAGCAACGGCGGGCGCAGATTCCGCCGATAACCAGGGAGGACGACATGAAACGACTGGTCACGACGATCCTGGCCGGCCTGGCGGGGATCGCGCTCGCCGCGCCCGCCGCCGCCGAGCAGGAGATCATCTTCGGCATCTCCGCCAAGCCCGGCTCGCTCCAGCAGCTCACGGCCGCCGAATTCACCAAGCGCGCCAACGAGAAGCTGGCGGGCAAGGCGACGGTGAAGCTGTTCGACAGCCAGCAGCTCGGCAAGGACAAGGAGATGATGCAGAAGCTGAAGCTCGGCTCCGTGCACATCACCCTTCCGTCCTCGATCATGTCCTCCATCGCCGGCGAGTTCGGCGTCTTCGACATGCCCTTCCTCATCAAGGACCGCGCGCATGTGAAGCGGATCGAGGGCGAGATGCTGGGCAGCGACCTCGCCCCCGCCGCCGCCGCGCAGGGCTACGAGGTGCTGGCGATGTGGGAGAACGGGGTGCGCCACATCACCAACAACGAGAAGCCGGTGACGACGCCGGCGGATCTGGAGGGGCTGAAGATCCGCACGCCGCGCTCCACCTGGCGCATCAAGATGTTCGAGAGCTGGGGCGCGAACCCGACGCCGATGAGCTTCGGCGAGGTGTTCGTGGCGCTGCAGACCGGCGTGATCGACGGCCAGGAAAACCCCTACACCAATATCTGGGGCGCGAAGCTCAACGAGGTGCAGAAGTATCTCTCGATCACCGGCCATGTCTACTCGCCGGCCTATCCCACTGTGAGCGCGACGAATTTCGCCAAGCTCGACGCAGAGGTGCAGGCGGTGCTGCGCGACACCGCCGCCGAGATGGCGGACTGGGCCCGCGCCGAGGGGGACAAGGCGGACGGCACCCTGAAGGACAAGCTTGCCGAGGCGGGGATGGCGGTGAACACCGCCGATCGCGCGGCCTTCGTGGCGGCCTCGGCCCCGATCTACGCCCAGTTCGCGGCGGAGGTCGAGGGCGGCCAGGCGCTGATCGACAAGGCGCTGTCGCTGGCGGAATGAGGGGGGAGGGCCGGCCCGGGCGCCGCTGAGGCTGCCCGGGCCGGCCACGCATGCTGCGATGGGGTGGCTCGCCTATATCTTCGGCAAGGCGCTCGAGCTGGTGGCGGTGGCGCTGCTGCTCGCGCTGGCCGGCATCGTCGTGGCGGCGGTGGTGTTCCGCTATGTGCTGAACGACTCGCTGCCCTGGTACGATGAGGTGGCCTCGGTGCTGCTCGCCTGGATCACCTATTTCGGCGCGGCGCTGGCGGCGCTCCGGCGCGCGCATCTGGGCTTCGGCGCGCTGATGGCGCGGCTGCCGCTGAGCTGGCGGGCGCCGCTCTTCGGGCTGGCGGAGATGGTGACCTATGCCGTGTTCATCGCGCTCGGCTGGGCCGGCTGGCGGGTGCTGGCGGTGATGGAGGGGATGTCGCTGGAGAGCCTGCCGGCGATCTCGCTGCAGATCGTGCAGGCGATCGTGCCGGTGGGCTGCGCGCTCTTCGTGCTGGCGCAGCTTCTGTCGACGCCCGAGGCCTGGCGGCGGATGGTGACCGGCAGCGATGCGGAGACCGAGGAGATCGAGGCCGAGATCGCCAAGGTGGAGGCGGAGCTTGCCAAGACCGCAGCGCGGGGGGATCGGGGCTGATGCTGGAGACCTCGCTGGCGCTGCTGCTGGGGCTTGCGCTGCTGATCGCCATCAACGTGCCCATCGCGGTGGGCATCTGCGCGGTGGCGCTGGCGGGGCTTTATGTGAGCCGCGGGGATCTCGGGCTCTTCGATGCGGCGCTGAAGGCCTATGACGGGGCGACGAGCTTTCCGCTGATCGCCATACCGCTCTTCGTGCTGGCCGGAGCGCTGATGAATACGAGCGGGATCTCGCGGCGGCTGATCGCCTTTGTCTCGGCGCTGATCGGCTTCGTGCGCGGCGGGCTGGCGATGGTGAATGTGGGCGTGTCGCTCTTCTTCGCCGAGATCTCCGGCTCGGCGGTGGCGGATGTGGCGGCGGTGGGCTCGGTGCTGATCCCGGGCATGAAGGCGCGGCGCTACAAGGCGACCTTCGCGGCGGCGGTGACCTCGGCCTCGGCGAGCCTGGCGATCATCATCCCGCCCTCGATCCCGATGATCCTCTATGGCGCGATGGCGGACACCTCGGTGGTGCAGCTCTTCGTGGCCGGCATCCTGCCGGGGCTGATCGGGGGCTTCTCGATGATGGCGCTCTGCTACTGGTTCGCGGTGCGCTACGACCTGCCGCGCGAGGAGGCCTTCTCGCTGCCGCGGCTCTGGGCGGCGACGCGGCAGGCCGGCTGGGCGCTCCTGCTGCCGGTGATCATCCTGGGCGGGATCTTCGGGGGGATCGTGACCGCCACGGAGGGGGCCGGGCTGGCGGTGGTGGCCGCGCTGTTTATCGGCTTCGTGGTCTATCGCGAGCTGGACTTCACCCATTTCTACGCGGCGCTGGTGGAGGGGATCGTGCAGACCGCGGTGGTGATGCTGCTGGTCGCGACCTCGGCGGTGCTGGGGCTGTATCTGACGCAGCTCGAGCTGCCGCAGAGCTTCGCGCGGGCGATCACGGATCTGACCGACAACCGCTATGCGGTGCTGGCGCTGCTGAACGCGATGCTGCTGATCTTCGGGATGGTGCTGCACGGGGCGGCGGCGATCATCCTGGTGGTGCCGATCGTGCTGCCGCTGATCCGCGAGGTGGGGATCGACCCGGTGCATTTCGGGATCGTCCTGACGCTGAACCTGGCGATCGGGCAGCAGACGCCGCCGGTGGCGAGCGTGCTGGCGACGGCCTGCTCGGTGGCCAAGACCGATATCTGGGAGACGACGAAGGTGAACCTGCCCTTCATCGGCGTGCTCTTCGCGGTGCTGATGCTGGTGACCTATGTGCCGCTCGTGCCGATGGCGCTGGTGGAGTATTTCTACCGGTGAGGGGGTGGCGCGGATGACGGGCGCGGAGGCGATCGACCGGGACGCGGTGCCGCGGCTTGCGCGGCGGACGCTGGCCGAGCAGGCTGCGGAGGCGCTGCGCCGGCTGATCCTGCTCGAGGTGCTGAAGCCCGGCGCGGTGATCCACGAGCGCGAGACCGCCGAGGCGCTGGGGGTGAGCCGGACGCCGCTGCGCGAGGCCCTGCGGCTGCTGGCCACCGAGGGGCTGGTGGAGATGACGAGCCTGCGCCCGCCGCGGGTGGCGGCGCCGACGCTGGAGGAGCTGCGCCAGCTCTTCGCGGTGCAGGGCGCGCTGGAGGGGCTGGCCGGGGAGCTGGCGATCGCGGCGGCGGGGGATGCGGAGCTGCGCGCCATCGCAACGCTCGCCGAGGAGGTCGAGGGGCTTTCCGATGCCGACGACGCCTTGCGCTTCTTCGAGCGCGATATGGCGTTTCACGAGGCCATCGTGGCCGCTGCGCAGAACGCGCCGCTGGCCGAGACGCATGCCACCTACAACCGCCGGCTCTGGCGTGCGCGGTTCATCTCGTCGCGCCGTCGGATGAACCGGGACGGCACGCTGGCGCAGCACCGGGAGATCGCGGCAGCGCTGGTGGCGCGCGATCCGGCCCGGGCGGCGGCGGCGCTGCAGCAGCATCTGGGGACCGCGGTCTCCAACATCACCATGGCCCTCGCGCAGGACGGTGCGGGCCGAGCGGAGGAGACGCCATGACCGCCAAGCCGCGCATCGCCCTCATCCCGGGCGATCCCGCCGGGATAGGGCCGGAGCTGGTCGCCAAGCTGCTCGCCGAGCCGGAGACGGCCGAGCGCGCCGATATCCTGCTGGTGGGCGATGCCTGCGTCTTCGACCGCGGCGCGGCGCAGGCGGGGCAGGCCCTTGCGCGCACCGAGATCGCCGATCCCGCGGCGGAGGCCTGGTGGGAGGCGCCGGCCTATGCCTGGCTGGCGATGCAGACGCTGGCGCCGAAGGAGATGGAGACCGCGGCGGTGAGCGAGGCGGGGGGGCGCTCCTCGCTGCGCACGCTCGAGCGCGCGCTCGATCTCGCGGTGGCGGGCGTCGTGGATGCGGTGCTGTTCGCGCCCTTCAACAAGGCCTCGCTGCATCTGGCGGGGCTGGGGCATGACGACGAGCTGCATTACATGGGCGCGTATCTCGGCGCGGAGGGCTATCTCTCGGAGCTCAACACGCTCGACGGGATCTGGACGAGCCGGGTGACGAGCCATATCCCGCTGAGCGCCGTGGCCGGGGCGATCGAGCCGGGGCGGATCCTCGCGGCCATCCGGATGGCCGACACGACGCTGCGCCGCGCGGGCTATGCGCGCCCGCGGATCGCGGTGGCAGCGCTGAACCCCCATGCGGGCGACAACGGCAATTTCGGGCGCGAGGAGATCGACATCATCGCGCCGGCCGTGCGCGAGGCGGCGCGTGCGCAGATCGCGGTGGACGGGCCCTGGCCCTCGGACACGGTGTTCCTGAAGGCCAAGGCGGGCGAGGTGGACGCCGTGGTGACGATGTATCACGACCAGGGCCAGATCGCGCTGAAGCTGATGGGCTTCGACCGGGGGGTGACCGTGCAGGGCGGCCTGCCCGTGCCTGTGGCGACGCCCGCGCATGGCACGGCCTTCGATATCGCCGGGCGCGGGGTCGCCGATCCCGGGGCGACGCGGGCGGCGCTCGGCGTGGCCTGCGCGATGGCACGGGACTGGACGCGGGCGGTTGGCTGAGGGCGGCGGGTTGATCGGAAGGTTGGCCGCGGCGCGCATCGTCGATCTCACCCTGCCCATCGAGGCCGGCCATTTCCGCTGGCCCGTGGAGCGCGGCACGACGGGCAGGCTCGCCGATGGCGATGTGTTTGAGGCGGGCTGGCTGCGCACCCCCTGCCACGCCTTCACGCATATCGATGCGCCGAGCCATATGGTGCCGGGCGGGGCCACGCTCGATGCGCTGGATCTGGCGCGGGTGACAGGGCGGGCCGCGGTGATCGACCTCGCGGATCTGGCGCCGGAGGAGGCGATCACGGAGGCGCGGCTCGCGGCGCGGGCGGGGCATCTGGCGCCGGGCGAGATTGCGCTCTTCGCCAGCCGATGGGACGAGCGGCGGGACTGGCGCAGCCCGGCCTATTGGCGCGAGGCGCCCTATCTCTCGCGCGAGGCCTGCGCGTGGCTCCTGGCGCGGCGCCCGGCGGCGGCGGCCTTCGATTTCCCGCAGGACTATACGATCCGGCTGCTGCTGGAGGGCGAGATGCGCCCGATCGCGGAGCATGTGTCGCATGACGTGCTGCTGCGCGCCGGCGTGCCGCTGATCGAGTATCTCGCAGGGGTGGGGCGCGTGGCGGGACCGCACACCACGCTCTGCGCGTTGCCGCTGCGGCTGGCGGGGGCGGACGGGGCGCCGGCGCGGGTGATCGCGCTGGAGGGCTGAACGGATCGGCGCCTTGCCGGCCCGGGTTACAGGGCGCTGAACGGTGCCTGCTCTCGCTCCCGCTCCCGCCCGCGTCAGTTTTGACCGCAGTCCATGAAGGATCGGTGAGCGATCCGGCAAGGCTGAAAGTTTTCCCTTCATTTCGAAATGTTCATAATATGTTCTAATCTTCGCGTCCACAATGACGTGGGTGGGCGCGGGCGCATTGAGGTGTCAGGCGCCGGCGGGCGCCTAGCGCGTGCCGTTGAGGGAGCGGAAGATCTCGATCATCTCGGGCATGTAGCGCTCGCCATGGCCGAGATTGTTGCCGAGCTTCAGGGTCTGCAGGATGCCGTCGGAGACCAGCGTCGGCGCCTGCTGCCCGGTGGCCAGCCGGTTGTAATAGGTGAGATCTTTCAGGCAGTTGGCCAGCGCGAACTTATGCGCGTTCGGATCTCCCTCCAGCACGTATTTCGAGTAGTTCTGGAAGTTTCCGCAATTGAGCCCCGAACTCGAGACCACCTCGTGCAGCACCTTCGGCGGGATCTCGAGTTTCTCCAGCAGCGCATAGGCCTCCGACCAGATCGCCGCATAGCCGATGCCGAGCAGATTGTTCACGAGCTTCAGCGCATGCGCCGAGCCCACGGGCCCGCCGGTGGGGATGACCACGCTCGCCCAGGTCTCCAGCAGCGGGCGGATCCCGGCCAGCATCTCCGGCGTGCCGCCCACATAGGTGGTCAGATCCCCCTCCCAGGCATGCGCAGGCGTGCGCGAGAGGGGCGCGTCGATCAGCGTGATCTGCCGCTCCGCCAGCTCCGCCGCGAGCCGGCGGGTGGAGGCGGGATCGGCGGTGGTGCTGTCGATGATCGTGAGACCGGCGCGCGCGGCGGGCAGGATCTCGGCGATGTTCGCCTCCACCTGCGGCGAGCCGGTCACGCACATCGCGATGATGTCGCAGCGTTCGGCGAGCGCTGCGGCGCAGGGCGCCTCCTCGGCCCCGCGTCCGACCAGATCCTCCACCGCCTCGCGCTTGCGATGAGCGACCACATGGAGCGGAAACCCCTTCTCCACCGCGTTTTTTGCCATCCCCCAGCCCATCAGGCCGACGCCGATGAAGCCTACCGCCGGTTGGGTTGCCATGCTTCGCTCCTGTTGTTCTGTGGATCTAAATCGATTTAGACTGCTCGTAGCAGCCTCTGCAAACGAGAAAACGCCAAGGGAGGGCAGGGCGCGTCATGCTGTTGGAGGGACGGGTCGCGATCGTGACCGGGGCCGCATCGGCCCGCGGGCTGGGTCAGGCGACGGCACGGCTCTTTGCGCGCGAGGGCGCGATGCTGGCCGTGCTGGACCGCGACGGGGACGGCGCCGCGGCGCTCGCCGCAGCGCTCGGGACGGGCCATCTCGGCCTCACCTGCGACGTGACCGACCGGGCCGCCTGCGAGGCGGCGGTGGCCACGGTGCGCGACCGGCTCGGCGGCGTCGATGTGCTGGTGAACAATGCCGGGATCACCTCGCCTCAGCGGGTGATGGAGGTGGATGACGCGACCTATGACCGGGTGATGGACATCTCCATGCGCGGCGCGCTGCACATGACCCAGGCGGTCGTGCCGATCATGCGCGCGGGCAAGCGGGGCGCCATCGTCAACATGTCCTCGGTCTCGGCGCAGCGCGGCGGGGGCGTCTTCGGCGGCTCGCACTACTCGGCGGCCAAGGCGGCGCTGCTGGGCTACACCAAGGCCTGCGCGCGCGAGCTCGCGCCGGACGGGATCCGCGTCAACGCCGTCTGCCCGGGCTTCATCGACACCGACATCACCGCGGGCCTGCTCACGCCGGAGCGGCTGGAGGCGATCGTGGCGGAGATCCCCATGGGCCGCGCGGGGCGGGCGGAGGATGTGGCGGGCTGCTGCCTCTTCCTCGCCTCGGATCTCTCCGCCTACTGCACCGGCACGGAGGTCGACCCCAATGGCGGCGCGCATATTCACTGAACGAGGAGAGCAGGCGATGACGGGCAGCGGGGAGCAGGCATGCGCATAGGATTTATCGGGCTCGGCGCCATGGGCGCGCCCATGACCGCGCGGCTGGCCGAGGCCCATCCCGGCGCCGTTCTGGCCTATGACGCGGATGCGGAGCTGGCCGCGCGCGTGGCCGCCAGCACCGGTGCCGAGGCGGCGGGCTCGCTGGCCGAGATCGCCGCGGCCACGGATGTGCTCTTCTCCTGCGTGCCGAACAACGACGTGGTGCGCGCGGTCTATCTCGGCGAGGGCGGCGTGGCGGGCGCCGTGCGGCCCGGCACGATCACCATCGACTGCTCGACCGTGGGCCCGGATGCGACGCGCGATGTCCATGAGGGGCTGGCGGACAGGGGCGCGCATCACCTCGACGCCTCCATGCTCGGCTCGGTGAAGCAGGCCAATGAGGGCACGATCAGCTTCGTGGTCGGCGGCGATGCGGCGGCCTTCGAGCGCGCGCGGCCCGTGCTCGGCGTCTGCGGGGAGCTGATCCGGCATTGCGGGCCGTCGGGCGCGGGCAATCACATGAAGCTCGTGCACCAGACGCTGGTGGCGGGCCATGCGGTGGCGGTGGCGGAGGCCATGGCGCTCTGCCTCGAGACCGGCGCGGATATCGAGGCCTTCTACGACATCGTCACCCAGGGCACGGGCTTTGCCTATTCGCGCTATTTCGAGAACCGGGTGCCGCGGATGCGCGAGGGCGATTTCTCCGCGCTCTTCATGCTGCGCTTCATGCTGAAGGATGCGCGGCTGGCGCGGGACATGGCGCCGGATCCCGCGCGCTACCCGGCGCTTGCCGCGGTGATCGCCACGATGGAGGAGGCCGAGGCGCTCGGCTGGGGCGAGGCGGATTTCTCGGCGGCGATGAAGGCGCTGGAGACGCGGATCGGCCGGCCGATCGAGAAGCCGGCCGAGACCCAGGCGGGCTGAGGGAGGAGGGCGAAGGGGATGTCGCGCAGGCCCACCCAGCGCGAGCTCGCCGCTCGGCTCGGCCTCTCGCCCGCGACCGTGTCGCTGGCGATGCGCGACAGCCCGATGATCGCCGAGGAGACCCGCCGGCTGGTGCAGGCGGCGCTGCGCGAGGCAGGCTATGTGCAGAACCGCGCGGCGGCGGCGCTGCGCACCGGGCGCACGCGGATCGTGGGCGTGAGCTTCCACAACATTGCGCATCAGTTCTTCGCGGAGATGCTGATTGCCATCGAGGAGAGCCTGGGGCGCCAGGGGATCGTGGTGTTCCTCAACAATCACGGCGAGAAGGCGGAGAGCCTCGCGCGGTTCGTGGACAGCCTCGCGGCCTATGGCGCGGAGGGGCTCTTGGTGTCGCCGCCGCCGGATGTGACCGCGGAGATCTTCGCGCCGATCCGGCGCATGGGGGTGCCGCTGGTCTATGTGTCGCGGCATCTGCGCGGCGACCCGGAGGCGGACCGGATCGTCAACGCCGATCAGGTGGCGATGCGGCGCGCGGTGGACCGGTTGATCGAGCTCGGCCATCGCCGGCTGGTGCTGGTCGGCGGCCAGCCGGGGACGACGGTGGCGGAGGACCGGGTGGCGGGGTTCCGCGCCGGGCTGGAGCATGCGGGGATCGGCTGGGAGGACCGGCTCTGGCGGCGCTGCCGGCCGCGGCTGATCGAGGGCGTGGCGGCGGCGCGGGAGACGCTGGCCTGGGCCGAGCCGCCGACCGGGTTCGTGTGTTTCAACGACCTCGTGGCCTTCGGGACGATGAACGCGCTGCGCGCGGCGGGGCGCGAGCCGGGGCGCGGGGTGGGGGTCGTGGGTGTCGGCGGGACGGACGAGGCGGCGGCCTTCCATCCGGGGCTGACGACGGTGCTGGACAACCCCGCGAAGATCGGACAGCTCGCCGCCGAGACGCTGCTGGCGCGGCTGGAGCGGCCGGATGCGCCGGCGGTGCACCATGTGCTCGATCCGCGCCTGATGATCCGGGAGAGTTGCGGCGGGCCGGTCTGAGGCGCGGGTGTGGCGGCTGTGGCGCGCCCCGGGCCGGGCGCGGACCCGGCTCCCGCCCACCCTCCCCGCCGGGCCCGCGCCCGGCCCGGGGCTGGAGGCGTTGCGGAAGGGTTGAGGAGGCCCCGGCCTTGAGCCGGGGCCTCCTTGAGGTGTGTGGAGCGGTGCGGGCGGGGTCAGCGGTTCGCCGTTGCCGGGTCTCCGTTATCAGGGCGTCGTCAACGGGTCTCTGGCGGGCGGCGGACCGGGGTGCCGCCGAGCGCTTCGTAGAAGCGGGTGGCCTGGCTGTCGTCATGCCCGCCGAAGCCGGCGGCGGAGGCGCCGAGGAACACCTGGAGGGCGGCGGCGGAGACCGGCACGGCGAAGCGCTCGGCGCGCGCGGCGTCGAGCACGATGCCGAGATCCTTCACGAAGATGTCCACCGCCGATTTGGGATCCGTGCCCTCCGTCAGCATGCGTGGCCCGCGATTGGCGATCATCCAGGAGCCGCCGGCGGAGCGGTTCAGCACCTCGAGCACCTGGGCGGGGTTTAGGCCGAGATGGGCGCCGAAGCTCATCACCTCGGCCGCGACCGCGAGATTGCAGCCGGCGGCGAGCTGGTGGACCATCTTCATGGTGGAGCCCGGCCCGG
This sequence comes from Pseudomonadota bacterium, assembly GCA_039817245.1. Taxonomy (GTDB): domain Bacteria; phylum Pseudomonadota; class Alphaproteobacteria; order Rhodobacterales; family Rhodobacteraceae; genus Thermohalobaculum. The sequence continues at coordinate 10,714 of JBCBWF010000108.1, forward strand.
GACGGTCGCCGAGGCGGTAGAGGTTCTCTCCCATTGTCTCGAGGAGGGGCCGGGCCGCGGCCCAGGCCGCGTCGCTGCCGGAGGCCATGAAGGTGAGGCTGCCCCCCTCCGCGCCGACGGTGCCCCCCGAGACCGGCGCGTCGAGATAGAGCCGGCCGGCGGCCTCGACCGCCTCGCCGAGGCGGGCGGCATCGGCGGCGGGCATGGTGACGCAGGAGAGGACCAGCGCGCCTTCGGGCAGGGCGGCGAGCGCGCCGCTCCGGATCAGCACGGATTCGGCCTGGGCGGCGTTCACGACCATGAGGACGAGCGCGTCGGCGCCGTCGCAGGCGGCCGCGGCGCTGAGGGCGCGGGTGCCGCCGGCCCCTTCGAGCCAGGAGAGCGCGGCCTCCGAGAGATCGAAGCCGGCCACCGTGTAATCGGCGCGCAGCAGCACCCCGGCCATGCCCCGGCCCATGGCACCGAGGCCGACGAACGCGATCTTCATGGGCGCACCTCGTTGATTTCCAGGAGGTTCATCGCGGGGTCATACACATAGATGTGGCGCATCTTCGGGATAGCGAAGGTGGGCGCGAAGGAGAAGGGGATGCCCGCCGCTGCGAGCCGGGACATCACCGCGTCGAGATCGTCGACCTGGATCGCCACATGCCCGCCGATGGAGGGGTTGTGGTCGAAGCCGTTCTTCCGGGCGAATTCGGGCTCGGGGAGAATGAGATGGAGCCCGCTGTTATGCCCCTGGCTCGCGGTCTCGCAGGGAAAGAGCGTCAGCCGCGCGGGATCGGCCGAGATATGGCCCACCTGATCCGCCGGCGGGAAGGTCCAGCGCCCTTCGGTGAGGCCGAGGATCTCGGTGTAGAACCGCGCGGAGGCGCGCACATCGGTGGCCGGCAGGTTCACGTGATGGATGGACCAGGTCATGGAGGGCCTTTCGGGCGGGGCCTTGCGGGTGGGCGTTTGGGGCGGGCTTCCGGGCGCGGGGCGGTCAGCCGGGCTGTCGCGCGCGCCGGTCTGCGGCGGGCTCGGCGGCGCGCATGCGGCGATGCTCGGCGGTGTCGAAGGCGCCCGGATCGGCGAGCCAGTCGAGCATGAGCTCGAACATGTCGTCGCCCCAGAAGGTCTCGTCGCCGATCGCGAAGCTCGGCACGCCGTAGACGCCCCTGGCGATGGCCGCCTCGGTATTGGCGCGGAGTGCGGCCTTCACCTCGGGCGCGGCGATGCGGGCCTCGAGATCGCCGACGCCGAGCTTGCGCGCCAGCAGCGCGAGGCTGGCGGGATCCTGCCCGTCCTGCCCATCCGCCCAGATATGCGCGAAGATGGTCCCGACGGTGGCACGCGTGGGCCCGAGGGCGATGGCGAGACGCAGCACGGCGAGCGGGTTGAAGGGGTGGCGGGGCGGGGCGCGAAACGCGATCCCCCGCCGTTCCGCCCGCCATCGGGTGACCATGCCGGTATGGCGCCGCTTGGCGGGGATCTCGGCGGGGCCGAGCTGGCCCCAGTGGTTCAGGAGCCCGGCGAAGAGGACGGGGCGCAGGGTGATCGCCACATCCTCCGGCACCCGCTCGAGCGCGTGGAACTGCAGATAGGCGTAAGGCGAGATGAAGTCGAAATACCACTCCGCCTGCCGCGCCGGCGCCACCGCGCTACTCCTTCACCGCGCCGGTCATGGCGGCGACGTAGTGCTCCACGAAGAAGGCGTAGAGGACGACGAGCGGCAGCGAGCCCACCAGCGCGCCCGCCATGATGGAACCCCAGCGGAAGATGTCGCCATCGGTGAAGCTGGTCACGATCGCCACCGGCACGGTCTTGTTCTGCTGGTCGGAGATGAAGGTGAGCGCGTAGATGAACTCGTTCCAGCAGAGCGTGAAGCAGAAGATGAAGGCCGAGATCAGCCCCGGCACCGAGAGGGGCAGGATGATCTTGGTGAGGATCTGCCAGCGCGTCGCCCCGTCCATCAGCGCGCATTCCTCGAGCTCGAACGGGATGGTCTTGAAGTAGCCCATCAGGAGCCAGGTGGAGAACGGGATGAGGATGGTGGGATAGGTGAGGATCAGCGCGAAGGGCGTGTCGAAGAGGCCGTACTGCACCACGATCGAGGCGAGCGGGATGAAGAGGATCGAGGGCGGCACGAGATAGGCGAGAAAGATCATGCCGCCGACCCAGTTCGCACCGCGATACTTGATGCGCACGATGGCATAGGCCGCACCCACCGAGGCGATGAGCGACAGGATCGTGGCCCCGATCGCCACCGACATCGTGTTCCAGAGCCAGACCGGATAGTCCGTCTCGAACAGCAGCACATAGACGTGCTTGAAGGTGGGGTTCCAGGTCCAGAGCGGGTTCGTGGTGTCGAGATCGATGAGCTCGGAGTCCGGTTTGATGGCCGTCAGCGTCATCCAGTAGAACGGGAAGAGCAGCACCAGCATGATGATCCCGAGCGGGATCCAGAGCGTGACGACCCGGGAGAAGGGGCTCTCCAGATGCTCCATGCCCTCCCGGAAATCGGGCGTGGCGGTGGCGGTCGCGGCC
>JBCBWF010000431.1:0-4248 GCA_039817245.1 Pseudomonadota bacterium
CTCCGCGAGCCAGGAGGCCAGCTGCGCCTCCAGATCCGAGCCGAACCCCAGCCGCGGCGCATAGTAGCGCGAATGGAGCGCGATGAGCGCGCCCGCAAGACCGGGCAGCCAGCCCTCCAGGATCGGCGTCTCGACACCCGGACGCGCCAGCGTCTCCACCAGCCGGAACCGCTCGCACACGACCTCCATCTCGGGATCGAACCCGCCGGTGCGCGCGAAATAGTTCCGGTGCCCGCGGTCCCAGTCGGCGAAATCGCCCTCGCCCTCGGCCAGCGTGAAACCGGCCGGCACCTCGCAGTACCGCCGGAGCACCACCTCGGTGGTCTCGATCACGGCCGCGGGGCGGCCCGCGCCGTCGAGGACCACATCCCGCCGGCCGACCTCCGGCAGCGGCTCGCGCCCCGGGCCGAACTGCCGCCGCGCCCCGCAGGTGGCGGTCTTCACCCCTGCCAGCACCCGTGCCAGAAGCTCGTCCGCAAGCGCCGGCGTATCGCCGAAAGCAAAGCGGTGCGCGCCGCGATAGGCCGCCGGCAGATCGGTGTCGTCAGCCATGCAGCGCAGGCAGCGTCGCATCGCGCGAGGCGCTGCGCCGCGCCGCCGTCACGCCCACGGCGTCGAGCCAGGCGGCCAGCTCCGCCATCCGCAGCCCCGCATCCAGAAGCTCCGGGCGCAGCCCGTAGCGCCAGGCCAGCGGGGCCGCCGCCTCGGGCGCCGCCGAGGCCGCCTCGAAATCGCTCAGCACCTGCAGGAGGGCGGCGCGGTTCTCGAACTTCGTGCGGTCGAAGGGTGCATCCGGGCCGCCGCGCGAGGCGTAGCGCAGGCAGTCGTCGATGCCGAGTTCGGGGTGATACTGCATGCCCCAGAAGCGCACGCCGCCCTGCTCGTAGACCATCGCCTGGACCTCGGAATGGTCGTTCCACGCGGTCAGGACCGCGCCGTTCGGCATCCGCCGCACCTCGTCGCGATGGATGCAGGGCGCGTCGAACACATCCGCGCGCTCGGCATGGAGCGCGTGGGCGCGCCCCGCGGGTGTCAACCGGATATGGCGCGCCACACCGAGCTCCAGCCCCTCAGGCGAGGCGCCGACGGCACCGCCCAGCACGACCGCGCCGACCTGCAGCCCCCAGCAGGAGCCGATCACCGGGAGCCCCGCGGCGAAGACCCGCTCGAGCAGGCGCCGATGCTCCCGCGCCTGCTGCGCATCGGCCGACCAGGCCACGCCGGATCCGGTGAGCGCCACGCCGTCGAGCCCGTCCAGCGCAACGGTGCCGGCCTCGAAACCGGGAAAAGAGGGCCGCTCGATCCGCACCGCCAGCTCCACGCCGGAAAGCCCGGCCAGACGCACGAGGACGCCGGCATACTGCTCTGCCGCCGGGCGCCCGCCCACGGCGAGCGTCGCCTCGGTCACCGCGGGCGTGTTGCCCTCAACCACGAGTATGCGTGCCATCAATCCCTCCCCTGTCTCAATCGCGGACCCCTGCCCCCACAGGACGCCGCACCGTCATTTTGAAGCAAAGCAAGCGCCGTGCCAATGCCCGGCGGCGTGCACCTTCCCGGCTGCGCCCTGCCATGGCACGGGCGCGCACGCTCGTCCCACCGACCAGCGACAGCGCGCGTCGCCACCGCCCGGTTCTCGCTGAAGAGCCGCTCGCCTCCCTGCATCCGCTTACACTTCCGGGAACCGCGTCAGCCCACACTTGCAAGAAAGCCCTTGCGATCGCTCCCTCCCACGTCAGTTTTCGCGTCCTTGCGTTAAGCTTAAGTGAACGCAAACCCTCGATAGCCATCCGATAAAAGAATACGTCTTGTTCACTTTATGTTCTTTCTAATCGGTTCACAATGACGTGGGTGGGCGCGGCCGCAGGGACCACCGGACACCATCACCCCACGCCCCGACCGCCCCTTAGACCGCTCCGGCGGAGCAAAAACCCGCGGCCTCAGCGCGACAGGCCGGCGTGCAGCGTCGGCGCATCCAGCGCAGCGAAGCCGTAGTGGCGCAGCCATCGCAGATCGCTCTCGAAGAAGGCGCGCAGATCCGGCACCCCGTATTTGAGCATCGCCACCCGGTCGATGCCGACGCCGAAGGCAAATCCCTGCCAGATCTCCGGGTCGATCCCGGCCGCGCGAAGCACCTCTGGGTGGATCATCCCCGAGCCCAGGATCTCCAGCCAGTCCTCCCCCTCCCCGAGGCGCAGCGTGCCGCCCTCCCAGGAGCAGCGGATATCCACTTCCGCCGAGGGCTCGGTAAACGGGAAGTGCGAGGCGCGGAAGCGCAACTCCACCTCCTCCACCTCGAAGAAGGCGCGGCAAAACTCCTCCAGCACCCATTTGAGATTGGCCATCGAGATGTCCCGGTCGATCGCCAGCCCTTCGACCTGGTGGAACATCGGCGTGTGCGTCTGGTCGTAATCCGCGCGATAGACCCGGCCCGGGCAGATGAACCGGCACGGCGCGCCGCGCGCCTGCATGCCGCGGATCTGCACCGGCGAGGTATGGGTGCGCAGCACATGGGGCGGGCGCGCATCGTCCTCTGCGCGCGCCATGTAGAACGTGTCCATCTCCGTTCGCGTCGGATGCTCGGGCGGGATGTTCAGCGCATCGAAATTGTACCAGTCATCCTCGATCTGCGGGCCTTCCGCGATCTCGAAGCCGAGATCGGCGAAGATCGCCGCGATCTCCTCCATCACCTGGCTGACCGGGTGGATCGTACCCTGCGCTGCCGGACGCGGTTCGAGCGTCACATCCAGCCATTCGGTCTTCAGCCGCTCGGCCAGTGCAGCATCCGCCAGCGCGGCCTTTCTCGCCGAGATCGCCGCGTTGATCTCGTCCTTAAGCGCATTCAGCGCCGGGCCTGCCGACTGGCGCTCCTCCGCGCTCATCCGGCCGAGCTCGCGCATCATCAGGCTGATCTCGCCCTTCTTGCCGAGCACACCCACCCGCACCGCCTCGATCGCCGCCTCGTCGGCCGCGGCGGCCACCTCGGCGAGGCATCTGCTCCGGATCGGGTCCAGGTCCTGCATGGTCGTGCCACTTCCATCGCTATTCGGATTGCGCGGCGAGCGATAGCATGCAGGCTCGCGAACCGGAAGACCGCCCGCATCGCGGCCCGGAGCGAGACCTATGGCCCATCCGCCCCAACGCATCGTCTGCCTGACGGAGGAGACGGTGGAGACCCTCTATCTCCTCGGCGAGGAGGCGCGCATCGTCGGCGTCACCGGCTATGCGGTGCGCCCCGCGCGCGTGCGTCAGGAGAAGCCCCGCGTCGGCGCCTTCACCTCGGCCGACATCCCCAAGATCCTCGCGCTCGAGCCGGACCTCGTGCTCACATTCTCGGACCTGCAGGCGGAGATCGCGGCCGGTCTCGTGCGCGAGGGCATCGCGGTGCATGCCTTCAACCAGCGCAGCGTCGACGGCATTCTCGACATGGTGGGGATGCTCGGCGCCATGGTGGGCTGCACCGCACGGGCAGAAGCGCTGGTGAGCGCTCTCGCCGCCAATGCCGGACGGGCCACGAAGGCCGCGCCTGCCACCCGCCCGCGGGTCTATTTCGAGGAATGGAACGAGCCCATCATCACCGGCATCGGCTGGGTCTCCGAGCTCATCGAGATCGCAGGCGGGCAGGACTGCTTTGCGCATCTGCGCACCCATCAGGCCGCCAGGGACCGCGTGATCGCGCCCGAAGCGGTGGTGGCCGCCGCGCCGGACATCATCATCGGCTCCTGGTGCGGCAAGAAATTCGCGCCCGCGAAAGTCAGCGCCCGCCCGGGATGGGGGGCGATCCCCGCGGTCGCCACCGGCCGGCTCTACGAGATCAAGAGCCCGCTCATCCTTCAGCCCGGCCCGGCAGCCCTCTCCGACGGTCTCGCCGCCCTCTCCGCCATCATCCGCGGCGAGGCCGAACCGGTCGCCGCCTGAACCGGGCGCGCCACCCGGCCAGCTCGCAGCACCCATGCGCCCGCGCCCTCCCACGACATTTTAAGCCTAAGTCTTCCGAACATTTCATGAACATAAGAGCATATCGTGCAGTCCGCTCGCGGGACGGGCGCGCCTTGGAGCCAGTGCTGCCGGCGTCGGAGCGGCCCGAGAGGGGCAACTTGCCCGCAACCCCGTCAGGCTCCGAGCCTCACCTCGATGAAGTCCAGCCCCTTCAAGCGCGCGCCCTCCAGCACCTCTCTCTCACCCCATCCCCGACGATCAAATCGGCATGCAGCGGGTCCACCAGATCTCGCCCGGCAGCAGCCCGGTGCC
>JBCBWF010000449.1:0-4139 GCA_039817245.1 Pseudomonadota bacterium
CTGGTGATGGCGGCGCTGACGGGGATCCTGGTGGTGGCGCGGACCGCGCTGGAGGCGGTGATGCCGGGCCAGTCGATCTATGTGGCGCTGGCCTTTCTGGGCGTGCTCTATCTCGTGCTGCTGGGGGTCGCCTCGCGCTATCCGGATGTGGAGCCGGACGACCCCAACGCGGCCACCGTGGAGGCGCCGCGGCTGACGCCGACGCTGATCGGCGGGGCCTATTACGCGCTGCCGATCCTGGTGCTGGTGTGGAACCTGATGATCCGGACGGAGGATCTGGACCGGCTCTCGCCCGCGCTCTCGGCCTTCTGGGCGACGATCGTGATGATCATCGTGGCGCTCACGCACCGGCCCATCAAGGCGCTCTTCCGCGGCGCGCGGGGGCTGGCGGGTGAGCTGCGCGGCGGCTGGGGGGACTTCGTGGAGGGTCTCGTCTCCGGCGCGCGGAACATGATCGGGATCGGCGTGGCGACGGGGGCGGCGGGCATCATCGTGGGCACGATCTCGCTCACGGGCGCACATCAGATCATCGGGCAGGTCATCGAGACGATCTCCGGCGGCAACCTCATCATCCTCCTGGTGCTGGTGGCGGTGCTGTCGCTGATCCTCGGCATGGGGCTGCCGACCACGGCCAACTACATCGTGGTGAGCGCGCTGATGGCGCCGGTGATCGTGGAGGTGGGCGCGCAGTCCGGCCTCATCGTGCCGCTGATCGCGGTGCATATGTTCGTCTTCTATTTCGGGATCCTGGCGGACGACACGCCACCGGTGGGGCTGGCGGCCTATGCGGCGGCGGCGATCAGCCGGGGCGACCCGATCGGGACCGGCGTGCAGGGCTTCGCCTACGACATCCGGACCGCACTGCTGCCGTTCCTCTTCATCTTCAACACCGATCTGCTGCTGATCGACGTGACGCCGGTACAGGCGGTGTTCGTGTTCTTCGTCGCACTCCTCGCGATGCTGCTCTTCGCGGCGGCGACGCAGGGGTATTTCATCTCGAAATCGCGCTGGTACGAGACGGTGCTGCTGCTCCTGGTGGCCTTCACCCTGTTCCGGCCGGGCTACTGGCTCGATCAGGTGTCCGCCCCCTATGCGGTGCATCAGGGCGGGGCGGCGCTGGAGGCGGTGGCGGCGGTGCCGGAGGGCGCGACGCCGCGGATCGTGGTGCGCGGGCCCGATTTCGACACCGGCGAGGTGAAGGACATCACCCTGCAGCCGACGCTCGAGGGGGCGGATGGCGACGGGGCCGCGCGGCTCGAGGCGATCGGGCTCACGGTGATGGAGGAGGCAGGGACGCTGCGCCTCGACGAGCCCTTCCCCGGCACGCCCTTCGGCGATCTCGGCACCAATCTCGACTTCTACGGCGACGATCCGGTGACCGTGGCCGAGGTGCAGATCGAGGCCGACCGCTGGCCGAAGGAGCTCTTCTACCTGCCGGCCTTCCTGATCCTGGCGCTGGTGGTGTTGCTGCAGCGCCGGCGCATGACGCAACCCCCGTTCTGAGGCCCCGTGCCATGTTCTCCTCCGTCCTGCTGCCTGTCGATCTCGCCGCCGCCACCGGATGGGAGCGGCCGCGCGATCTGGCCGTCGATCTCTGCCGACGCGGCGGCGGGGCGCTGCATGTGCTCACGGTGCTGCCGGATTTCGGGATGTCGATCGTGGGGAGCTACTTCGAGCAGGACTTCGCGGGGCGGGCGATCGCCGATGTGGAGGTGAAGCTCGCGGCCTGGATCGCGGATGCGGTGCCGGGGGATGTGGCGGCCAGCCCGCATGTGGCGCATGGCACGATCTATGACGAAATCATGCGCGCGGCGGACAGGATCGGGGTGGAAGCCATCATCCTCGGCGCCCACCGCCCGGAGATGCGCGACTATCTGCTGGGCTCCAACGCCGCCCGCGTCGTCCGCCATGCCCGCCAATCGGTGCTGGTGGTGCGGAGCTGATCGGCGGGCGCGGGCGGCGGGGCTAGCCGAGATAGATCCCCCGGCCGATATGGCTGACGAACAGGACCACGAAGGCGATGGCCGCGGAGATCAGGCCGCGCAGGAAGCGTTTGCGCTTCAGCTCGCGCAGGCGCGAGATCTTGAGCAGCTCGAAGCAGTACTCGTCGAGCGGGTCGCAGCGCAAGACGGAGGCGCGCAGGGCCGCGGCCGAGGGGTAGCGCTCGGGCTCGACATAATGCACGCGCTCGAGCCTGGCCTCGAGTTCCTCGCCCACCTCGGGGGCGGTCTTGCGCGTGGGATAGAGGACGTGGCCGAAATGGAAGATCGGGAAGATCACCACGGCCCATGACAGGATCACGAGCGCGAGCGGGTGGGCGACGCGGTCGGGGAGCAGGTCGTTGATCTGCACCACGATGCCGAGAGCGAAGATGTAGCCCACCCCGACGATCTGCGCGCGGGTGTCATAGGCCCGCACGGTCATCTGGGCCTCGTTGAGGCTGTCCCGCACCATCTGAAAGGACCGCTCGTCGGTGTCGGTCATGCGCCGCTCCGTCTCCTGCCGATGCCTTTGGCTCTGGCCGTGCCGGGGGCCATCATGCACGCAGGTGCGCGCGCTGCGCCACGGGTCTCGGGCCCGGCGGCGCGGGGTCCGCGAGTGTGACCAGATGGTTTTGAGACAGGACTGTTAGGGGGAATCATGTATGAAGAAGAGGGCGGGGCCTCGGCGGGGGGTCTGCGCCCGGGAATGCCGCGAACACGGAGACCGAGCATGCGCCTCATCCCCCTTCTCACCGCCTGCGCCCTGCTGGCGTTCGGCCTTGCCGGTCTGCCCGGCGGGCCGGCCCAGGCGGCGACCGCGACCGTCGCCACCGCCAATCTCAACCTGCGCGCGGGCCCGTCGACGACCTATCCGGTCGTGACCGTGATCCCGGCGCACGCGGCGGTGAAGACCTATGGCTGCGTCGCCGACTATTCGTGGTGCGATGTGGGCTATGCGACCTATCGGGGCTGGGTCTCGGCCTCTTACCTCACGACCGTCTACCAGGGGGCCACCGTGGTGGTGACGCCGGTGGTGGCGACGGCGGTGGGTGTGGGCGTGGTGACCTACAGCCGCGCCTACTGGGACCGGTACTATGTCGGCTATCCCTGGTACGGACGCTGGGCGAGCTACCCGGCCTATCGCGCCCCGGTCGCCTATTCGGGCACGGTCGTGGGCCCGCGCGGCGGGACGGCGACGCGGACCACGGGCTGTGTGGGCGTGCATTGCGGGACGCGGGGCACGGCGACCGGCGCGGCCGGCGGGACCGCGAGCGGCGCGCGGGGCTGCGGGCCGCGCGGCTGCGGCGCGGCGGGCACGGTGACGGGCGCCGGCGGGCGCACGGTGAGCGGCGCGCGCGGCTGCGGGCCGCGCGGCTGCGGCGCGGCGGTGGTCGGCCCGCGGGGCAACGCCGCAGTGCGCCGCCGGCCGCGCTGAGCGGAGGGCCGGGCGGCTCCCGGCTCCGGCTCCCGGATGGGGCCGGGGCGCGGGGCCGGTTCGCGGGGCCGCATGGGGCCTGCGGGGCTGCGGGCCTCGCCCTGGCGGCTGCGTGCCGGCCGGTGTGCCGGCCCGCCCTTCGGCGTGACGGAACTGCATTAAATCGGCCTTCATATCCGGATTGTTTCGCGCGGCGCACCTCGCGATGGTTTTCCCTAGAGGAAGGCACGCGCAGACGCGGTGCCGAAGTCAGGATCGGGGAGACCATGATGCGCATTTTGAGAACGGCCGGGCTGGCGCTCGGCCTGGTGGCGGGCGCCATCGCCACCGGTGCCGCGGCGCAGGAACAGCAGCCGAACATCCTCGTCATCTGGGGCGACGATATCGGGCAGTTCAACATCAGCGCCTACAACAATGGCATGATGGGCTACCGCACGCCCAATATAGACCGGATCGCGGCGGAGGGCGCGCTGTTCACCGACTGGTATGGCGAGCAGAGCTGCACCGCGGGGCGCGCGGCCTTCATCACCGGCCAGTCCCCGATCCGCACGGGCCTGACCAAGGTCGGCCTGCCCGGCGCGCCGGAGGGGATGACCGCGGAGGACCCCACGATCGCGACGATGCTCAAGGCCCAGGGCTACACGACCGGCCAGTTCGGCAAGAACCATCTCGGCGACCGGGACGAGCATCTGCCGATCAATCACGGCTTCGACGAGTTCTTC
>JBCBWF010000496.1:0-3540 GCA_039817245.1 Pseudomonadota bacterium
ATCGGATGCGGGCCCGAACAGCAGGGGATGATGGTCGACGGCGCGGAGGAGCTGCGCAAGTTCCTGGTCGAGCGGCTCGGCAAGGAGGCGCGGGACATCACCGTGATCGTCCTGCCCCTCGCCCGCGACCAGCTGATCCCGGCACTGGTCGAGGGCCGGGTCGATCTCGCTGCCGCCAATCTCACCATCACGCCGAAGCGCCTGGAACTTGTGGACTTCACCGATCCGAGCCGCACCGGCGTGCAGGAGGTGGTGGTCACCGGCCCGGCCCTGGGCGAGATCGCGAGCTTCGACGATCTGGTGGAGCCGGGGCTGCATCTGCGCCCCTCCAGCAGCTATGCCGAGAACCTCGCAGCGCTCAACGCCGCGCGCGAGGCCGAGGGCAAGCCGCCCATCCCCCTCCACCCCGCAGACGAGCGGCTGGAGGACCACGACCTTCTCGAGATGATCTCGGCCGGTGCGCTGCCGGGCGCGGTCGTGGACAACCACAAGGCCGAGCTCTGGGTGCAGATCTTCGAGGAACTCGTCGTGCATGACGAACTCGTCCTCGGCGAGGGCGGCGAGACCGCGATCGCGCTGCGCAAGGGCAGCCCCAAGCTGCTCGAGGCCATGAACGCCTTCGTCAAGACCGTCAAGAAGGGCTCGCTCCTCGGCAATATCCTGATCAAGCGCTACATGGCCGATACCGACCGGGTCATCGACGCCCTGCAGCCCGCGAGCGCCGAGCGCTTCCGCGAAACCGTGGAGATCATCCGGGCGCATGCGACGGAGTACGACTTCGAGACGCTGATGATCGCGGCGCAGGGCTTCCAGGAATCGCGCCTCGACCAGTCCAAGAAGAGCCATGCCGGCGCCGTGGGGATCATGCAAGTGCTGCCGACGACGGCGAAGGACCCCAATGTGGGCATCCCCGACATCCACATCGCCGAGCGCAATGTGGAGGCGGGCACCAAGTATATGCGCTTCCTGCGCGACCGCTATTTCAACGACCCGGCGATCGCGCCGGAAGACCAGGTCTTCCTCAGCCTCGCCGCCTACAATGCGGGGCCGGGCAATATCCGCAAGGCGCGCAAGCGTGCGGAGAAGATGGGGCTCGACCCGAACCGCTGGTTCGACAATGTCGAGATCGCGACGGCCCGCGCCGTCAGCCGCGAACCGGTGGTCTATGTGCGCAACATCCTGAAATACTACAGCCAGTACCGCACCTACCGCGCCTCGCTCGAAGCGCAGTGACACCGGCGGGGCCGGGCCCGCGCGCCCCCGGCCTCAGCCGCGCGCCGGCTCGGCGTCGATCAGCGCGGAGGCGATCATGCCCGCATAGGTCTCCAGCAGGCGCTTGGCGACTATGGGGTCGTGGGTGACAATCTCCAGATACTCGTCCTTGCGGATCTTGAGGCCCCGGAGCGGCGCGAGCGCCACCATCTCGAGCCGGCGGTCGCTCTGGATCAGCGTGCCCACATCGCCGATCACTTCGCCCTTGCCGAAGCTCTGCACCGGCGGCGCGTCCGGCCCGCGGGCGGGCACGCGCAGCTCGCCCCGGCCCTTGCGGATCACATAGACGCCGTCCACCGCATCGCCGACGCGGAACACCGACTCGCCGGGCTCGGCCGAGAACCAGTCCGCCGCGAAGGCGAGGAGGTGGAGCTGCCCGGTCGGCAGGCCCTCGAAGAGCGGCGTCTTGCGCAGAGCGCGCACCTTGCGGTTCAGCGCACCGTCCTCGGCCTCGCTGTCCTCCCCGAGCGACGGCGTCTCGCCGACGAGCCGCCCTTCGGCGATGCGGTGCACCACGTCGTATGCCTCCGGGTTGGGGATCGCCGGCTCGACCACGATCACCGTCACACCGGGGAGAAGGCGCTTCGTGCCCTGGATGACCCGGTCGCGCTGCGCCGGCTCCTGGTTCACGAAGGCGCGGTCGAGGATCAGCACATCCGGCCGCTTCAGAACCGCGCGGATGAAGGCGATCCGCTCGCGCGCATTCGCCGGCATCGCGGAGCCGCCGAGCCCCGTCTCCACCTCGGTAACCGTGATGGTCGCATCGCCCTTCAGGCCGGCGGCCTCCAGCCGGTCCGCCAGCATCTGCTTGGCGCTGTTCTCGGCCTCGGTGCTGCCGACAAATTTGCCGAAGATCGCGTTCTGGAAGACCGTGAGCCCGGCGATGAAGGCATCCGGGACCAGGGGCGAAACCCGCGCGCCCAGCGCGTCGCGCAATGCCGCCCCATGCGCGCACCGGATACGGGTGATTGCATCGCGTGTCTGATCGTCCACGCCCTCCGGGAACTCGCGCGCCGAGAAGGAGAAGGACACGGTCTCGAGAAGCCGCTCGAGCTCGCGCGACTGCACGGCCTCGCTGTCGCGATAGACCGCGGCGAGGCGCTGGAACCCGTCCGCCGCGATCGGCAAGCGCCGGAAGACGGGATGCCCGGGGCCGACATCGGCGAAGACCCGGTCGAGCGAGCGCAGGAGCCGGAGCGCGAGCAGGCGGAACGAGGCCGTATAGCCGAGCCGCTCCAGCGCCTCCGCGACGATCTCGTGCGCTTCCTCCTGCACCGCGCCGCGCTCGGCCGGAACGGCGAAGAGCAGGTTCTCGAAGATCGTGAGGCCGGTATGGAAGCGCTTGGGATCGAAGGGCTCGATATGCTTGGCGAGGCCGGCCTCCGAAAGCGCCTCCAGAAAGGCCGGGCGCAGCGCGAGGATCCCGGCCGCGAGCTCCGCATCCTCTTCGGCATCGATCCGCGCATCGAGGGCGCGGCGCACGAGCGCCCCGTCGGTGCCCATCATCTCGATCGTCTCGAGCCACCAGGCCTTCAGCCCGTCAATATCAGCCGTGCCGGCGAGGGCGGGATCGATCCAGGAAAGCGCGGTCGGATCGGGGCAGTTGCCGACCGTCTCGGCTTCGAGCGCGCGGGCGAGCATCTCCTCCGACCACTGCTCCCGCGGCGGCGGGGCGAGGCGGATCGCGGAAGTGAAGTTGAACCCGACCGTGCCGTCGAAGAGCATCGCCGTGTCACGCACGAGACCGATCCGCCGCGCGATCACCTCCTGGTGCTGCGCCGCCAGATCGTGCCCGTTCACGGTGATCCGCCCCGCGGCCGGCAGGTGGAGCCGCGACAACGTTTGCACGAGCGCGTCGCGCTCCAGAGGATCGGCGCATTGCACGGCGGCCAGCGCGCCGGCCGGGATCTCGAGCGACAGGGCATCGAGGATCGGCGTCCCGTCCTCGCTCAGCACCGTCACGTTCTCCAGCGCGACCGGGCCCGCGAAGGAGGGCGTCTCGGCGGGCCGGCCGTCCAGCAGCTCGGCACGCAGATTGTCCGGCATCTCGAACTGCTCGACGATGGTCTGGTAGCGCAGGCTCATATCCTGCAGCTGGTTGTAATAGGTGAGCAGCGACTTCCAGGGCGCCGACAGGTCCTTGAAGGCCCCGAGCGCCGCCACCAGCGCCCCCAGCGTCATGTCCCCCTTGATCACCAGATATCCGCCGATTGCATAGAAGAAAAACGGCGTGAGCTGATTGATGAAGTTGTTGAGGAACTTCATGAA
>JBCBWF010000408.1:0-4540 GCA_039817245.1 Pseudomonadota bacterium
CGGCTACGCCGTGCCCGCGTTCAGGCGCCGCTGAGGGCGCGGTGGATGCTCATGGCGGCGTCGCGCCCCTCGGCGACCGCGGTGACGGTGAGATCGTCGCCGCCGGCCGCGCAGTCGCCCGCGGCCCAGATGCCGGGGAGCGAGCTTCGGCCCTCCCCGTCCACCGCGATCTTGGCGCCGTTCAGGACCAGCTCGGCCGGTGCGCCGTCGAGGGTCTGCCCGATGGCCTTGAAGACCTGATCGGCGGGCAGGCGGAAGGTCTCGCCGGTGCGCTCGAGCCCGGCGGGCCCGGCCCGGGTGTAGGCGAACTCGACCTCGGCGACGCTGCCATTGCCATGCACGGCCACGGGCTGGGCCCAGAAGCGGAAGGCAACGCCGCGCGAGGCCGCGTGGTCCTGCTCCTCGCGCGAGGCGGGCATGGACTCGCGGCCGCGGCGATAGGCGATGGTCACGGTCTCGGCGCCGAGCAGCTTCGACTGCACGGCCGCATCGACCGCGGTCATGCCGCCGCCGATCACCACCACATTGCGCCCGACGGGCAGGCTGGCGAGGTCCGCGGCCTGGCGGAGCTCGGCAATGAAGCCCACCGCGTCGCGCACGCCCGCCATGTCCTCGCCCTCGGCGCGCAGCGCGTTGACGCCGCCGAGGCCCATGGCGAGAAGCACCGCGTCGTGCCGGCTGCGCAGGTCGTCGAGCGTGAGGTCCGCACCGAGCCGGCGGCCCATGGAGAGCGCGATGCCGCCGATGGAGAGGAGCCAGTCCACCTCGCGCGCGGCGAAGTCCTCCACCGTCTTGTAGGCGGCGATGCCGTATTCGTTGAGCCCGCCGCCCTTCGGCCGCGCCTCGTAGACCTCCACGTCGTGGCCGAGCATGGCGAGCCGGTGGGCCGCCGCGAGGCCCGCGGGCCCGGCGCCGACGATGCCCACGGTCTTGCCCGTGCCGGGCGCGCGGGCGAAGGGCTGGGCGCCGCTGGCCATCTGCGCATCGGTGGCGAAGCGCTGCAGGCGACCGATCTCGACCGGCTTGCCCTCCGCCGCCTCGCGCACGCAGGCCTCCTCGCAGAGCGTCTCGGTGGGGCAGACGCGCGCGCACATCCCGCCGAGGATGTTCTGCTCGAAGATCGTCTGCGCCGCCTCCACCGGGCGGCCCGCACCGATCTGGCGGATGAACATCGGGATATCGATCGCGGTGGGGCAGGCCGTGATGCAGGGCGCATCATGGCAGAAATAGCAGCGATCCGCGGCCACCAGCGCCTCGTGGGGCGAGAGGGGCGGGTGCAGATCGGCGAAGTTCTCGGCGAGCGTGGCGGTGTCGAAACGACCGGATGCGATGCCCGGTGCGAGGGACGGCTGGCTCATGAGACCCCCAGGTGACCAAGGTTGCAATGCAAAAGCCTGCCCCACGGCCAAAAATTTATCAAACGGAAAAATTTGCCGGTGGATTGGGCGCAGCGCCGCGGAGGCGGGTCATCACCAGCGTTTCGCGCGCGTTGTAGAGGCGGGTCGGCCCGGCGGCGAAGCCGAGCTTCGTCGCGACATGGATGGAGGCGGTGTGGGCCGGATCGAAGATCGCCACCGTCTGTTCGGCCGAAAGCTGCGCATCCGCCCAGGCGAGGACCGCGCGCATCGCCTCCGTCGCGAAGCCCTGGCCATGGGCGGCGGTGCGGAGGACCCAGCCGGCCTCCGGCGCCGCGAGGGGCGGCTCGATCGCGCGGCGATACTCCGCCAGGCCGACCTCGCCGACGAAGGCACCCTCCACCCGGGTCTCCACCAGCCAGTAGCCGAAACCGAGATGCGCCCAGTGCCCGCGATAGCGCAGGAAACGTGTCCAGGCGGCCTCCTCCGTGGAGGGCACGCCGGAGATATGGCGGACCACTGCCGGATCGGCCCACATCGCGGCGCTTTCGGCAAAGTCGTCGAGCCGGTGGGCGCGCAAGTTCAGCCGCTCGGTCTGCAGCCGAGGGGCCTCCGTCATGCCGCTCACCCAAGCGTCTCGGGGCCGAAGGAGGCGGGCAGGAGCTCCGCGAGGCTGTGGCGCGCGAGCACGCCGGAGCTGTCGCAGACGAGCACGGGCGTCTCGGGTGCCGCGAACTCGCGGATGCGCTGGCGGCAACCGCCGCAGGGCGTGCACGTCACCCCGTCCGGTCCCGCGACCGCCACGGCGGTGATGCGGCGCGCCCCGGCGGCGACCATGGCGCCGATGGCGGTGGCCTCGGCGCATTGGCACTGCGAGTAGGACGCGTTCTCGACATTGCAGCCGCGGTGGATGCGGCCGTCCTCGTCGCGCAGCGCCGCGCCCACCTGGAACTTCGAATAGGGCGCATAGGCCAGGCCGCGCACCTTCACCGCCGCGGCGGCGAGGGCGGCTTCCTCGGCGGGGCTCATCGTTCCTTCCGGTAGGGCACGCCAAGCGCGCGGGGCGGGATGGCGCGGCCGAAGAAGCCCGCCAGCAGCACCACCGTCGCCACATAGGGCAGCACGAGCACGAGCTCGATCGGCACCTCGCCGACCAGCGGCAGCGCCGTTCCCTGCAGCCGCGCGCCGGCCGCCTCGAGGAAACCGAAGAGCAGGCAGGCGAAGAGCACCGTCCAGGGCCGCCACTTGCCGAAGATCATCGCCGCGAGCGCGATGAAGCCCTTGCCCGCACTCATCTCGCGCACGAAGCCCGCACCATGCGCGGTGGAGAGATAGGCCCCCGCGATCCCGCAGAGGAGCCCGCCGATCAGCACCGCGCGGTAGCGCAGCCACACGACCGAGACCCCGGCGCTGTCCACCGCGTTCGGCATCTCGCCCACCGCGCGCAGGCGCAGGCCGAAAGAGGTGTGCCAGAGGAGCCACCAGACCAGCGGCACCGAGAGCAGCGCGACATAGACCGGCAGCGTATGCCCCGAGACGAGCTCCGCCCAGAACGGCCCGAAGCCGGGGATGCCCGCCAGCGTCTCCGCCCCCGGCAGGGTGAGGGACGGGAAGCGCGCGGTCTGCTCCAGCGCGGGCGTCGTGCCGCCGAGCCGGAAGAGCGCGATGCCGAGCACCACCGTGAGCCCCGAGGCGAGGATGTTGATGGCGACGCCGGAGATGATCTGCTCGCCCTTATGCGTGATGCAGGCGAAGCCGTGGAGCGCCGAGAAAGCCACGGAGGAGAGGAGTGCCGCACCGAGCCCCGCCCAGGCCGAGCCCGTGAGCGCCGCCACCGCCGCCGCGGCGAAGGCGGAGACGAGGAGCTTGCCCTCGAGCCCGATATCGATCACGCCCGCGCGCTCCGAGACGAGCCCGGCCATCGCGCAGAGGATGAGCGGCGTGGCGAGACGGAGCGCGGAATCGGTGAGCAGCAGCAGATCGAGCCACATGGCCTACCCCCTGCCCAGCAGGCGCGAGAGCCAGGGCACGAACATCAGCGCGAGCGCGCCGGAGAACAGGATGATCAGCCCCTGGATCAGCAGCACCATCTCGCGCGTGATGGTCTGGAACTCGAAATCGAGCTCGGCCCCGCCCTGGTAGAGCGCGCCGAAGAGGAGCGCCGCGAGCACGATGCCGACCGGATGCGCGCCCCCCATCAGCGCCACCGCGATGCCGGTGAAGCCGTATCCGGCGGGGAAGTTCAGCACCATCTTGCCCTGCGCGCCGAGCACCTCGTTGGTGGCCATCAGCCCCGCCAGCGCGCCGGAGAGCGCCATGGCGGAGATCACCATGCGCGGCACTCCGATCCCGGCATAGACCGCGGCGGGCTCGGACTGGCCGAGGGTGCGCAGCGCATAGCCCCAGCGCGTGCGCCAGACCAGCACCCAGACGCCCACAGAGGCCAGGAGCGCCAGCGGGAAGGCGAGGTTCAGCGGGCTCGTCGCCGCATCGAAGCCGAAGCCGCGGAAGATGTCGTGCAGGAAGGGCAGCCGCGCGCTCTCGGCCACCTCCCGGCTCTCGGGGTTGGACTGGCCGTCGCGCATCAGCGGCCCCGCCAGAAGGCTCACCATCAGCCCCGCGGCGATGAAGTTGAACATGATGGTGGTGATCACGATATGGCTGCCGCGCTTGGCCTGCAGCCAGCCGGGCACCGCGGCCCAGGCCGCGCCGAAGGCGGCCGCGGCGGCGATGGCGAGCGGCACGGTGAAGATGCCGGGCAGCCACGGGTCGAGCGCGAGGCAGACCAGCACGGCCCCGAGCCCGCCGAGATAGGCCTGCCCCTCGCCCCCGATATTGAAGAGCCGCGCCTGGAACGCCACGGCCACGGCGAGCCCGGTGAAGATGAAGTTGGTGGTGTAGTAGAGCGTGTAGCCGATCGCTCCCTCATAGACGAAGGCACCCTGGATCATCACGTCGAGCGCGGCGAGCGGATCCTCCCCAACCAGCATCACCACGACCGCCGCGACCGCGAAGGCCAGCGCCAGGTTGAGCGCCGGGATCAGCCCCAGCCGCGCCCAGGCAGGCAGCGTGCTCATGATGCGCCCTCCCCGCCGGCAGGCGCCGGAGCCCGGCCCCCCCCCCCCGGGCGGGCGGGTGGGGGCGGGCCCCGCGCCCGCCCCGCCCACACCCCGGCCCACCGCAGC
>JBCBWF010000063.1:0-17996 GCA_039817245.1 Pseudomonadota bacterium
CGCCGCGACCATCTTCGGCTTGCGCGCCACGAGATTGGCGAGCCAGCGGTTGGGGCTGCCGCCCTTCCTCACAACCCAGCGGATCACGCTCGTCGCGCGGGACGCGCGCCTCAGGCACGACGCGCCCACGATCAGCAGCCGCCCGATGTCGGTCTGGCCCATCCTGCTCACCGCGCCGAGCTTGGCCTTCCCGCCCGTCGATCGCTGCCTGGGCACCAGGCCCAGCCACGCGGCGAAGTTTCACCCGTTGTCGAATGCGTCGAGATCAGGAGCGAAGGCGGCAACCGCGCCCGCGGTGACAGGGCCGATGCCCGGTATAGTGCACAGCCGCCGCAGCTCCTCGTCCGTTCTCGATGCAGCTTCCAGGTCGTCTGCCAGCCGCTCAACGATCTCCGTGAGACGTGCGATCTGGTCAAGCTAGATCGTGCCCATCTCGCGAACCGGGGCGGGCAGGTCGCTGGCCTTGTCGGCAAGGGCGTTCTCGAGCAGCTTGAGGCTGGTCGGCCCCTTCGGCGCGACGACGCCGAATTCGGCGAGGTGCCCCCTCAGAGCGTTGATCAGCTGCGTCCTCTGCCGAACGAGGCACTGATGGGTGCGGAAGGCGACCGCTCGGCCCTGCGTCTCTGCGCTCTTCACCGCCACGAAGCGCATGGTCGGACGCATGGCGGCCTCCGCGATCGCCTCCGCGTCGGCGCGATCGTTCTTCTGCCTCTTCACGAACGGCTTCACATAGGCCGCCGGTACGAGCCGGACCTCGTGCCCGTACGACTGCGCGACCCGGCCCTAGTGATGCGACGTCGCGCAGGCCTCCATCGCCACGATGCAGGCAGGCTGCTCGGCCAGCATCGTCGCCAGACGTGGCCGCGACACCGCGCGATTGAACAGGACCGACCCGTCCGGCCTCACGCCGCAGACCTGAAAGCCGCCCTTCGCCAAATCGATTGCCAAAACGCCGATCTCAGTCATCCATGTGCCCTCCGCTCGGTTCCTATAGAACCGTCATGGCATACGAGATGCCGCTGGGTGGGGGCATCCACCGCATCAGTTCAATCGACGCGGATCATCGGCGCCTCCTCCGTGTCCTCATCGATGATGTTCAGGGTGCGGAAGACCCGGCCGTCGTGCGTTCGATCTTGTACGAAGTCGTAGGACCAGATGTGGTTGGTCCGCTCGGGGCGAAGACGGACGCAAGCGCCGTCCGTGAGCCAGAGCCGTGCCTTCTTCGGCTGCTTGTGCGGCACCGTTCGGGGCCGCGCTCGGCCCTGTGGCGCGCCGGCCCCTCACCCCCTCGCGCCGCCTGATCGGCTGCACGCGCTTGTGGTTCACATGCCAGCCCGCGTTGTTCAGCAGACCCGTCGCCATTGCCGCTCGGACCGATGGCGCCACAATGGACGACCGCCGAGCGTCTGCCGCACGCTCTCGATGCAGCGCCGGCGGCGCGCGGGGCTCAGAAGTTTTCCTTCGCGGCTTCCGCAAGGATCAGCTTGTCGAGCGTGAGATCGGACGCCGCACGCCGAAGCCGCTGGTTCTCCTTCTCGAGCTCCTTCAGCCGCTTCAACTGTTCCGGGCCCATGCCGCCACAGAGCCGACGCCAGCGGCAAAAGGTCTGCTCGTCCGGCGTGGCCTCGAACCGGTGGCGGCTCACGCCTCACCACCGCTCTGGCGCAGCGCATCCGCCACAGACATCCCCTGGCCCTGCAGCACCTCGACCTGGCGCAGCTTCAAGACGATCCCTTCCGGCTTGTCTCGCTTCCCGGCCATCTCTGGTCCTTCCCAAACGGGATAACCCTATCCCGGTGGCTGGACCACGTCAGCGGGGGCACTCCAAGCCTCTGCGTGGTCCAGCCGTTCTTCAGGTGTGGCGGCAGGAGGCGGCCAACTGAGTCGGCTTCGAAGAATTGCGGCGGGAAAACGGCGACAACACACTGCTTCAAGCAGATCAAGGCAGGACGCTGCACAATCATAGCGTGAATTACCGTCCAATAATAAAGCAAAGTTAATGGAAATTGACATGTATGTCGAGAATATGGCGCAAAGTCGGTGTGCAGAGGCGTTAGAGCGTCGGCGTGAATAGGCGGTGTGGTCGATGGGTATCGGTCGGTTCATTGATGAGTGCTCTGGGAGCGTGACCTACGCGAACCTCATCTGGATGATTGCATTCATTGCAATCGGAGGTCTCGCGGTCGATGGCGCGAACGCCTTCCGGATGCGCGCGATCATGCAGGCCACGGCCGATGCCGCAGCGCTCGCGGCCGCAGCCGAGTTGCCCGACAAGACCGCCGCGCGCGCCGCGGCGCGGCGCTACGTCGAGCTTAACATGCCCGCGGCGGAATTCGGCGAGCTGATGCAATCTGCCGACCTCGTTCTCGGCACCTGGGACGAGGCGACGGACAGCATCATCGGCAATGCGCAGACAAATGCGGTGCGTGTCTCCCTGGCGCGAAGCGACGATCGGGACAACGCGCTCTCGACCTTCCTCATGCGGGTCATCGGACGCACGAGCTTCGCCATCGACACGTCCGCAGTCGCACTTGCCAAAGGCCCCGAATGCGCCGGCGTGCTGAGCAACGCAAGCGTGAAGCTCAAGCATCGCCCCTTCGTGGGCGACGATGTCTGCCTCTACGGCCGCTCCGGCATCAAGATCGGAAAGGACCTGGTGGCCGAGGCAGGCGCGCGGATCGGCACGACAGATCTCGACAACCTGAAACTCGGGAAGGGCTCCGAGGTTCCCGAAGGCGTGCTCTTCGAGGCCAGCTACACCGCGGACCGGGCGACCGCCATCGCGGAGATCATCAACAGCTGGGTGGGCCCTTATGGCGACGGCAGCGGGGGCAATCCTCCGAATGGCTGGCAGGTCGTCGGGCCCCTGGATGAACTGCCGGAGACCCTGCTGCCGAACAAGATCTACTATGTGGACCAGAGCCTCACGATCACGCGGAACCACGAGGTGAACGACGTGATCATCGCCGTATCCGGCGATGTGCGCTGGGGCCATGGGGGGCGCTACAGCAACACGCTGAGCTGCGAGAACGGCGAGGCGATCGGGCTCTACGCCACCGGCGACATCAAAATGGGCCATGAGCCGGTCGGCCGCGGGATCGACATGGTGGCCGGCGGGCGCGTCCAGATCGGCCACGATATCGGCTCCAGCGAGATGCTGATCGAAGCCGAAGGCGAAATCGATTTCGGCCACGACCCTGTCTACACGAACACCTGCCGCCCGCTCTTCGTCGCCGGTGGCAGCGCGCGGCTGCGTCGATGACGACGTCTTGGCCCTCAGGATGGAAGGAAACTGCAATGCCCAGGACACTGCTCAGCGACGACAGAGGCTCGGTCACGCTCGAATACGCGATCTGGTTCCCGGTGTTCTTCGCCTTCCTGATCACGGTGGTGGAAGTGTCGCTCATCCTGTTCAGCCATGCGCGGATGTGGGACGTGGCGCGGGACTATGGTCGCCGCGTCGCCGTGGGCGAAATCGCGCCGCGAGACGCCGAGACAGCGGCGAAGGCGAGCCTGCAGGGGCTGCTCGACTATGAGGTTGCGGTCAACGACACGGGGCTTCCGGGCCAGGTCATCGTCAACATCGTCGCCGCGAACCCCAACATCTTCCTCGGTGTCTATTCGCTCTTCTCGCCTGCGGGGGAGTTGAGGACGATCTATACGATACGCGATGAGCGTTGAGGCGATGACCGGCACAGCCGTCGCACGATCGGGGATCGCCCGCCTGCTCGGCTCGGCCCTTCTCGGCCTCCTCGCCTTCACGGCGCCGGCGGGCCAGGCACGGAGCGACAGCGCTCCGGCGGTCTCCACCGCACCCTCCCACTGCGCCACCGCGCTTCGGGCCGCTGCCGGCTGGAGCGAGACCGAGATCTGGACATGGGACAGGCTCTGCCGAGGACTGCCGGCGCGGCTCGATGCGCGCGATGCCGAACCGCTCCCCTGCAATCCGGCTGAGATGTCGAGCATGCCTCCGCCCGACCGCTGGCTCAGCGCGCGATTTCTCGAGCTGATCGTAACCAACCGGGCCCTGATCGGCGCCCTGCCCGAACCGGAGCTGCGCATCGCCTGCGCCGACATCCACGACCGGGTCGATCTCACGGGCGAGCGCATCGCCCCCGGACTGGTGCTGACCGACAGCCGGCTTCTGCACGGCGCCATTCTCAACGACGCGCATTTCGAACGATCGCTGATCCTCAGCCGCACGGTCAGCCCGGCGCGGCTCGACGCCCGGTCCGTCCATGTCGCCGGCGATCTCCGGCTCGACGGCGCGGCCTTCCACCGCGAGGCGTTGTTCACCGACAGTAAGATAGACGGGACCCTCAACGGGCGCGGCGCTGCGTTTCATGCGCTCTTGGAGGTCGAGGGCGGCCAGATCGGCGGCGACCTCCGCCTCGACGGCAATGCCTGGTTCGGCGGGAACGTGCAGCTCGAGGGGCTCGAGATCGGTGGCACGCTGACCGCTGCCGGCTCCCATTTCGCCGGCCTCTTCGACGCGAGCGGTACTGATATCGCAGGCAGCGTCAATCTCGGCGACGGGGCGCGCTTCGAGCGCGACGTCGTCTTCGACCTGGCGCGAGCCCGGGGCGACGTGAATGCCGATGCATCGACCTTCGGAGGCTCGCTCAAGCTCGACACCGCACAGATCGATGGCGACGTCTTCCTGCGCGACGTCGTGGTCGAGGACGATACGGTTCTGATCTACACGCGCGTCGGCGGCACGCTCGTGGCCGAGGGCGCGCAATTCGAGGGGCGGGTCGGCGCAGACGCCCTCCGGGTCGACGGCAACCTGCTCCTGCGCAACGGGTCGCACTTCGGCGACGAGGTCGCGCTGAAGAGCGCCCAGGTCGGCGGCGCCGTCGAGATCCGCGAAGCCGATTTCCGCAGGCGCTTGAATGCCTCCGGCCTGCGCGCCGAGCACGGCCTGCTGCTCGGCGAGGGCGCCCATTTCAGTCGCGCCGCGATCCTGCAGGGCGCATGGCTCGCGGGCGATCTGCAGACATTGGGCGCGCGCTTCGACGGCGGGCTCGAAGCGGACGAGATCGCCATCGGCGGCAGCCTCCTGCTCTCGGACGGGTCGCGCTTCGACGGTGTGTCGCTCCGGCAGGCGCGCATCGAGGGCGCTCTGCGGCTGAGCAACGGGCATTTCGCCGGGCCGCTCGATCTCTCCGGCGCGCATGTCGAGCGCGAGATCCGCCTCTCCTCCTCGCCGCTCGACGCACCGACATGGAGTGCGGATGCGTCGCTCGATCTGCGGGGCGCGTCCACGGGGCTGCTCTCCAGCGATCTCAGCGCTTGGCGTCGCGGCGCGGTCGACTGGGTGCCGACCGAACTGACCGGCTTCCTCTATGAGCGCATCGGCGGGGGCGTCGCCGCCACGCCCTCGGGCGGGTCCGATGACACGGCCGCTCTCCTGATCGGCTGGATCGAGGGGGCCCAGCCGAACCACGATGCGCGCTACGATCCGCAGCCCTACACGGCGCTGGCGACCGCGCTGTCGACCGCCGGCGATCTCGATGCCGCCCGCGCGGTCAGCATCGCGCGCTTCGAGCACAAGCGCCGCGCGGCGAGCACATCGTGGTGGCAGCTGGCACTCCTCTATCCCTCCGGGTGGTTCTTCGGCTACGGCCTTGAGCCGTTCCGCCTCCTCTGGTGGTTCCTTGCGCTCGTGGCGCTCGGCGCGGTCGTCTCGGTCTGGAGCCGCTCGGACGCATTGGGAGAAACCGCCTCCAAGCTCTTGTACAGCCTCGAGAACGCGACGCTGCTGGACGCGCGCGAAACGGCGACCGTCGAACATGAGCACGGCGATGCCTGGGTGGCCCGCTTCTTCCGCGCCCAACGCGCTCTCGGCCTCGCCATCGCCATCGGCCTCATCGCGGCCCTCACGCTCATCGACGTCTGACCGCCACATCGGCCGAAACCGATCGCCCCTGATCGACGGTGGCGACCTACGCCCACTGAGCGGATCCGTCTCGACACCGGCGACAACCCGTCCATTCGCACGGCACTCGGATTCAGTGGCCTGGGGCAGACCGGAAGTGGGCGCCCCGCCCGGCTCAGACGATGGCCCATTCCCCCTCGGTCACCTCATCGAGGTCGAAGATGTACTCCACGGCGGCCGCGTTCTCGTCGCTCTGCACGAAGAACACGAGCATATCGGCCCGCGAGCTCCCGTCATCCAGCACGCTGGTCCAGAACGCCACTCCAGCATCCTCGCCGGGCCGGTCGAGCACGTTCTGATAGAGCGTGTCCACGTATTGCTGGTTCGAGAAGCTGTCGATATCGCCGAAGCGGTCCTGGAACTCGATGCTGTCGATGAAAAACTGGGCGATTTCGGTGAGCGCGAGGCCGCCCTCGAACGTGTCGAGCCAGAAATTCAGCCCCTCCGCCTCCGGTTGGCGGCCGAGCTGCGCCTCATAGAGCAACGCCACCGTGCGCGCGTCCTCGAGCCCGATCCCGCCCGAGAAGTCGCCGAGCCGCTCGACGCCGGGCAGGCTGTCCCATGCCACCGGCGTCCCGAAGCCGACGCCGCCGGCGTCGTTCGGGGTCTCGCCGAACTGCAGGCCCAGGAAGTCGGTTCCGTCCGCCAGCGCCGGGAACTGCGGGCCCAGGATCACAAAGAGCGGGCCTCCAGAGACCACCGTGTTGCCATCGGCGTCCAGCGGCTCGAGCGCACCGAAGGTGATCTGTGCCGGCTCGGCTCCGGGCGCGAAGCTGAAATCGCCCGCGAGGGTGAAGATCCGCGCATCCGAGAACGTGCCGATGACGGGGTCGCGCAGCAGCGAGATAACCCCATCGTTGTCGGGGTTCGTGATCTCGCCGGCAGTCCCGAAGAAACCGGGCTGGTCGGAGGTGATGCGGATCTCCCGCTGGTCCTCGACGAACGCGCCGAAGCTGCCGTCGGCGGGAAAGCGGACGTCTGTGATGTCGATAATGTAGGTGATGAGCACGCTGGAACCCCTGCACAATGGAACGCAGACGCCGGGGAGCCTAACGGCGGGGCGGACGCCACCGCAGATAGTCGTGACGCGGCATTACCCAATCAGAAATTCTTGAGTGATGTTGCCCTGAGGTCACCCTCCGATCAAGCGTGCCGCACCCCTCATGGCGCGTCGGATGGTCGAAGCTCTCCGTCCAAGGTCAAGGCGTGCAATCGGTCGCCCGTTACCGCGCGAAGCATGATCGTGGCGCCCCACGGTCACACCTCTGCCGTCGCCAGTGGAACGTTCTGACGATGTGGCGAAGGCCCGGGTCACGCGGAAAACACTCCGCAAGCGGCCCGCGCAGGCCGTTGTTAAGGCCGAGGACGCCCGAGACGACGCCCGCCATCCCGTCGATGGCCAGCCGCTTCCAGGCGTTGATCAGCGTCTGATGCACGCCGTGCTAAAGCACCAGGTCGGCGATCGTCGCCTCGCCTCTGATCGCCTCCAGCGCCACCGTCGCCACCGTCGCCACCGTCGCCACCGTCGCCTCGAACTCGGCGCTGTTGCGTCTCCGTTTGCCCGCCACTCGATCCGTCCTTCATCACTCGTGGATCAAGCGCAACTCACTGACCGGATTTCGGGCACCATCTCTGCCCGCACAACTTCGCGCGCCAACTCAAGGCGACGGTGGAGTCGACGGTGTATCAGTCCGTCCTGGCCCGCCGGATCGATCGCGCCCGGCAGCGGCTCCGCGAGCCGTATGAGCCGATCGCCGTGATCGCCTGCGCGGTCGGGTTCTCGTCCCCGGCGGCTCCAAGATCGGTCTGCAAGCAGCGCGTCGGCACCACGCCGAAGACGTTCCGGGGCGACCAGGCCGGGCCCGCCCTGCGCCCCGCCAACCCGCGGATCGCACGGCCGGGCGCGGTCGCGAGGAGGTCCGCGGCTCCGAAACGACGGGTCGCGGATGGCGGATTACTGCGGCTCTCATTCTGGATCTCCTCCTCCAAGCCCTGCCGGTGAGCGCGGTGCCGCAGCCCCGCGCGCAGCAGGGAACTCGCCGATGCCCGGGACTGTCTCTTCCGGAAAAGGGGATTGAGTTCCGGGGAACCGGCCATTCCGACGCAGCACCCCATGCATCCGCGGATGCACCCGCCAGACACCGGCAAGGAGGCACCGCCCGCAAGCCACGCGGAAGCGTTGGTCGCGGCGGCCTTCGTCGGTCTACGCTCGCGCCGCCCTTCGCCCCGCCACACATCAGGACCCGTGATGCCGCATCTCTTCGTCAACCGTCCCCGACAGCACGACCTCTTCGCGACCGCGCCGGCCCGCCGCGACCATGTGCTGTGGGAGATGATCAACGGCATCGTCTATCTCGTCGGCGGTGTGCTCTTCGTCCTGGGCAGCGTGCTGTTCTTCCCGGCGCTCAGCGCCTATGCGGATCTCGGCGCCTGGATCTTCGCCGTGGGCTCGGTCCTCTATCTCGTGGTCACGGGACACGACCTGGCGGAGGTGCTGCGGCGCCGGCGGGTGCGCGAAGGACCGCCGACGCCGCTCGAGCGCCTCGATGCCTGGGCCGCCGTCACCTATGTGAGCGGCACGCTGGCCTTCCTGATCGGCAGCATCTTCTTTCTCTCGAGCGTCGGGCTCTACGATGCGGGCGCCTGGTGCTTCATCATCGGCAGCCTGCTCTTCGTCGTCGGCGCCGTGGTCAATGTGCTGCAGATCGTGCGCGCGGCGGATTTTCTGACGCTGCAGCTCATGAACCTCACCGCGCTCACCTTCGTCACGGGATCGGTGATCTTCGCGCTCGCCTCGATCCCCTATCTCTGGCACTTCGAGAGCGAGGCGGACGAGCGGCTGGTCGAGGGCTTCCTCGCCTGGCAGTTCGTGGTGGGAAGCGCGCTCTTCCTGCTCGGCGGCGCGCTCAACGCCTGGCGCGCGCGGCGGTTCATCCGGCACGAGGCCGGCGTTCGACCACGGGCCGCCTGATCCGATCTGCGAGGCCGGCGTCGAACGCTTTGCCAAAACCGGCGGCGCCCCTTTAGGCTGCGCGCGAGACCGCTATGCGAGAGGCATGCCATGACCAACTCTCCGGCCGACCGCGCCCGTGCGGCGATGATCCGCTACGGGGGCACCTTCTCCGATTTCGTTCCCGTCCGCGCCGAGGGCGCGCGGCTCTACGATGCGCAGGGGCGCGAGGTGCTCGACTTCACCTCCGGCCAGATGAGCGCGATCCTCGGCCATTGCCATCCCGAGATCGTGGAGACGGTGAGCCGGAGCATCGGCACGCTGGACCATCTCTTCAGCGGCATGCTGTCCGAGCCGGTGCTCGGCCTCTGCGAAGCGCTCGCGGAGTGCGCGCCGCCGGGGCTCGACCGGGTCCTGCTGCTCAGCACGGGGGCTGAATCCAACGAGGCCGCGCTGAAGATGGCGCGGCTCGCCACCGGCGGGCACGAGATCGTCGGCTTCGCGCAATCCTGGCACGGGATGACCGGAGGGGCTGCCGCGGCCACCTATTCCAACGGCCGGCGCGGCTACGGCCCCCTCGGCGTCGGCGGCATGGCGATCATGGCGCCCAACAGCTACCGGCCGAGCTTCGGCGGCGACTGGCGCGCCGAGCTCGACTACGGCTTCGAGCTCGTGGACCGCCAGTCCACCGGCGCGCTGGCGGCCTTCATCGCGGAGCCGATCCTCAGCTCCGGCGGCATCCTCGTCCTGCCGGACGGCTACCTCGCCGCCCTCAAGGAGCACTGCCACCGCCGGGGCATGATGCTGGTCCTGGACGAGGCGCAGACCGGGCTCGGCCGCACCGGCCGCAGCTTCGCCTTCGAGCATGAGGGCGTGACCCCCGACTTTCTGACGCTGTCGAAGACGCTCGGCGCCGGGCTGCCGCTGGCCGCGGTCCTCACCAGCGCCGAGATCGAGGAGCGCTGCCACGAGCGCGGCTTCCTCTTCTACACCACGCATGTCTCGGACCCGCTGCCGGCGGCCGTCGGCCTCACCGTGCTCGAGGTCCTCGCGCGCGAGCGCCTCGCCGAGCGCGCCGTCGAGGCGGGCGCGCGGCTGCGCGCGGGCCTCGAGGCGCTGCGCGACGAGTTCGACTGCGTCGGCGATGTGCGCGGCCGCGGCCTGCTGCTCGGGCTGGAGATCGTGCGCGACAAGGGCACGCGCGAGTCCGATCCGGCCCTCGGCACCGCCATCACCAACCGCTGCCTCGAGCTCGGCCTCAGCATGAACATCGTGAACCTGGCGGGCATGGGCGGTGTCTTCCGGATCGCGCCGCCGCTCACGGTCACGGATGCGGAACTCGATCGCGGCCTCTCCATCCTGCGCGATGCGATCCGCGACAGCCTCCGCCGGGCGCGCGCCGCCTGAACCCGCCGCTCACCCCGGCTCGCCATGGCCGGCGAGCGGCGGGCGCTCGGCGACGGAGCGCAGCACGATGGTCGTGCGCACCCGCGTGACCGACTGCACCGGGTTGATCTCCCCCTCGATGATCGCGTTCAGCTCATCCGTGTCCGCCGCACGGATCTTCAGGAGATAGCAGTCCTCCCCCGCGATCTTGTGGAGCTCCTCCAGCCCGGTCACGCCGGCGAGCGCCGCGGCCGTGTCGAAGCCGAGGCTCGGCTTGGCATCGGTCACGAAGACAAAGGCCAGGAGCGGCTTGCCGAGCCGCTTCGCGTCGAGCCGCACCTCGTAACCCTGGATCAACCCCTCCGCCTCCATCCGCCGCACGCGCTCGGAGACCGCGGAGGCGGCGAGGCCCAGCCTGCGCGCGATCTCCGCCTTCGAGGTGGCAGCATCCGCGAGAAGGATGGACAGGATCTTCCGATCGACCTCATCGATCATGCGCCATTTCCCCTGTTTTCACGACGGATCGACTGCTAACCTCGCCCCCACACGTCGATTCACATTGGACTTGGTCATGGCGGAAATGCAATCGGGCAGCGTGAGCCTCACCATACGCGGTGTCTCGGTCGAGATCGCCTGTCTCAGCCGCCCGGGCGCGCGGCCCCCGCTCGTCTGCCTCCACGGCTTCGGGTCGACGAAGGAGGACTATGCCGATCTCGCCCTGCGCGCGGATTTCGAAGGGCGCGCGCTGCTGATGATGGACGCGCCCGGATGCGGTGTGTCGCGCATCGACGACCCGGATGCGCTCTCGATCCCCTTCCTCGTGGACACCGCCATCGCCGCCTGCGACGCGCTCGGCGTCGACCGGTTCCATCTCTCCGGCCACTCGATGGGCGGGCTCACCGCGCTGCTGCTCGCCAGGGCGCATCCGTCGCGGGTGCTCAGCTTCATCGATATCGAGGGCAATCTGGCGCCGGAGGACTGCTTCCTGTCCCGCCAGATCCTCGAGCATCCGGAGGACGACGCCGAAGCCTTCCTCGCGGGCTTCATGGCCCGGGTCGGCCAGCGCGCGGAGTTCGGCTCCCGGCTCTTCGCGGCGGCCCTGCCGCTGAAGGTGCGGGCGGCGGCCGTCCGGCCGATCTTCACCTCCATGGTGGCGCTGTCGGACGACACGCCGCTCCTGGAGATCATGGCCGGCCTGTCCTGCCCCCGGGTCTTCGTCTATGGCGAGCAGAACCGGCACCTCTCCTATCTCGGCGGCCTGCCGGAGAGGGGCGTGCAGCGCGCCGAGATCCCCTGCTCCGGCCACTTCCCGATGTATTCGAACCCGCCCGCCCTCTGGGCCGCGATGGCCGGGTTCCTCTCCCAGAGCGAGGCCACGCCATGACCCTCGACGCCTTCACCGCCTATCCCACCGGCAATTTCTGCAACGCCAATCCGGCCGTGCGCCCGCTGGCGCCCACGATCCGCGCGCTGATCCCGGGCAAGCGCGTCGCCGGCCGGGCGCGCACCGCGCGCATCCTGCCGGGCCAGAACGCCGCCATCCACCGCGCGGTGCATCACAGCGAACCGGGCGACATGCTGGTCGTCGACGGGGCGGGCTCGGACCGGTTCGGCCCCTTCGGCGATCTTCTGGCGGAATGCTGCAAGCAGCGCGGCATGGTCGGCGGCGTTTTCGACTGCACCATCCGCGACAGCGCGGATATCGCCGCCCTCGGCTTTCAGGTCTTCGCGCGCGGCTATCACCCGGAAGCCACCGCCAAGACCGATGCGGGCGAGACGGATATCCCCGTCACCCTCGGCGGCGCGCGCGTCCATCCCGGCGATGTGCTGGTCGGCGACGATGACGGCGTGGTCGTGATCCCCGCTGCCATCGCGGAGACGGTCCTCGAGCAGGTCGCTGCCGTCGCCGCGCGCGAGGAGGGCATCCGGGCCCGCATCCTCGCCGGCGAGAGCACCTTCGACATCTTCGATCTCGGGCGCGGTTGAGCGCCCGGCAGCACGGGAGGACCCCATGACCCGCCCCGACACCTTCTTCAACTTCGCCGATCTCAGCGCAGGCGTCGCGCGCAATCTGGCGCCCGGCATCGACACGCGGGTCTTCGCCGGCGAACACGCGATGCTCTCCGTCGTCAGCTTCGAGCCGGAGAGCGAGGGTTCCATCCACAGCCATCCGGAGGAGCAGTGGGGCGTGCTGCTGGAGGGCAGCGGCGTCCGGGTGCAGGACGGGGTCGAGGTGCCCGTCGGCGCCGGGGATTTCTGGCGGACACCCGGCAATGTCCCGCACGGCTTCCGCGCGGGCCCCGAAGGCGCGAAGGTCCTCGACATCTTCGCCCCCCCGCGCGAGGCCTACCGCAAGGCCGGCTCGGGCTTCGCCGTCTGAAGCCGAACCGCGCCCGAGACCGCCCGCTGTCCGACGCCGCCCGAAACAGCGATGTCCGACCAACGCGTCTCGCCGGGTCAGGCCGGGCAGCCAGAACAGTTCACGTCCCGAAGCGGACCTGCCGGAAGCTCAAAAGCCGGCCCGATACCGGGCCGCGTGCCGATATCGTCACTGCCGGGCGGCGCGGTTCTAGCGGTTCCCGGGGCCGGCTCCGCCGCCGGGACCGCCGCGCCCGCCCGGCCCGCCGGCCGGGCCGCCCCGGCCCGAGGGCCCGCCCGACGGTCCGCCGCGACCGCCCGCCGGCCCGCCCGCGGGGCCGCCGCGCCCGCCGGCCGGACCACCCGATGGGCCGCCGCGCCCCCCGGCCGGACCACCTGCCGGGCCGCCACGCCCGCCGGCGGGACCACCTGATGGGCCGCCGCGTCCGCCGCCAGGCCCGCTTGCGGGGCCGCCGCGCCCGCTTCCGGGGCCGCTCGCGGTGTCGCCCGGCCCGTTCTCCGCACTGTCGTCGGAGCGCCCTCGACCGCGCCCGCCCGCCCTGCCGCGCGCGCCCCGTCCCGCAGCATCGGGGCTGACAGCGCCGGCACCGATGGCGTCCCCGATCGCACCCGAGCCGATCGCGCCCCGTCCTACGACGCCCCGTCCGACGGCGCCGGTGCCCACCACGCCGCTGCCGAGGACCCCGGCACCGACGACGCCCGCGCCGATCGGCGTGGCGCCGGCGGAAAGCGCGCCAACCGGCGCGCGGCTGACATCGAGCCGGTCCCGGATCGCCCCCGGCACCGAGGCGATTGAAATCTCAGGCAGCGCGCGCTCCGCGAGCCGCGAGCGCGCCGTGCCCGGCAGGCCGGAGCGGTCGTCCCGCCCCTCGAGCGCGCTCACCGGCCCCTCGAAGAGCCCGAACCGCCCCACCGCCCCGGTCTCGACCATGATCCCCGGCTGGCCGGAGAGCCGCACGGCCGCCGCCGTTTCCGTCTCCGTCTCCGTCTCCGTCTCCGCCTGCGGGTAGCCCTGCACCGAGAGCTTGGCGATCCCGGGCGCGAGCGGCGTGGCAAAGCCCGCCTCGATCCGGCTCGCCGCAAGCGCGCCGGCCCGGAACTGCCCCGTTGCGGTCAGCGCGAGCCCGTCGACGGGCGGCGCGGCACTCCCTGCCTCGATCGCCACGCCGCCGATCCGCAGCCCGCCTTCCGCGTCCACGGAGACGGGACCGGTGACGCTGTCGGGAAGCTCCGGCGCGACGACGCGCAGGTGATGCGCCACCACCGCCGAGCCGTCCCAGAAGCCCGATACGGCGAGCTTGCCCTGAAGCGGCAGGCCCACGAGCGCCAGCGTGGCGCCCGACCGGTCGCGGATGACCGCTCCCTCGCGCACCCGCACCGTGACGCCGAGGACCCGCAGCGACCGGGTATCGAGATCGAGCGCCGTTATCGGGCCCACCAGCGGCAGATAGCGCACCAGCCGGCTCGCCAGGAGGCCGCGGTCGGCCTCGCGTGCCTGCGCCAGCAGCACCTCACCGACCTCCAGCGTCTCCACCGGGCGCGGGCCGATCACCGAGAGCACCGTCGCCTCCGATGCGTGGCGCACCCGGAGGCCGTTGACCTTGATGCTGCCGAACCCTGTGATCGCGCCGAGGATGCCGGTGCCGCCGAGCCCGCCATCGGTCTCCTCGTCCTCCTCCTCGCCGCCCGTGATGGCCTGGCCGAGCGCCGACGGGTCGGACCGCGGATCCTCGCGCTGGAAGACCGAGCAGCCGGCGAGCGCGAGGCCGAGGAGAAGGATCAGACAGGCGGTCCGCCATGACCCCCGAGGCGTGGTTCTCATTCGGGCGTCCCCCTCTTGCCCGTGCGAAACACGAAGGCGCCGACGCGGAAACGTTCGCGCGCCTCGGTGGATCCCTTGCTCGCGCGCTGCGCTTCGAGCGCGGCCGCGTTCAGCTCCTCGAGCAGCGCCTGCTGGCGCGCCCGCGCCGTCGCCTCGAGCGCGTCCACCGCCTCTGGCGTGAGCTTGTTGTAGTGAACGGCACGCTCGAAGAACGGCCCGGGTTCCGGCGCGGCCATCAGGTTCTCCGCCGCCGCCTCCGCGTGATCGCCGAGGTTGAGCGCGTAGTAGGCGGTGAGCAGCGCCTCGTCCCGGCTCGGCAGCAGGCTGTCCGCCAGAAGACGCACCCGCTCCTCCTCTTGAAGCGCCACGAGGCCGAGGCGCGCCATCTCGTCCAGGATCGTGCGCGGATGCACATCCCGCCCGACCTCGAAGACAAGGCTCTCGAAGCTCGCGCCCTCCTCCGCCGCACGCGGCAGGATCGCAGGGGCGCCGCGCGCATCCGCAAAGCGCGGATCGCTCTGCCAGAGCGCCAGCACGCGCGGGATCGGGCCCAGGCTGCGCGCGGCCTCCTCCGCCTCCGACGCGTCGCGATGCGCGCGGATATCGCGTCGCTGCAGCCCGGTGAGCAGGCTGATGCGGCTGTCGGTCACCCGCTTCGCGCCGAGGCCGAAATGGTCGATCGCCTCGCTGATGAACAACTCCTTCAGCATCACCGTCAGCTGCGGATAGCTCAGCCCGCGCGCGATCATCGCCCTCACGAGAGGGCGCAGGATGCGCCGCATCGCATCGCGGAACTCCATCGCTATCGGACCATCGCCTTACGCCACATGAATGGGCATATCGCCCATTTTATCCTTGACGGCAAGAGCACCCTGAGCCACACCGCAAATGGGCGATTTGCCCATTTTCTGAGAAGTGGAGACAGACCATGCCAAGACCGTTCATCGCGGCGCGCATCGGCGCCAGTTTCGGGGAAGAGATGCCGGGCTTCGGCCCCTTCGCCGGCGGGCCGCTGACGCGTGAGGAGCGCCTGGAGCGCCGCGAGGCGTTTCAGGAGCTGAAGGCGCTCGCGGGCGACCCGGACCGGCTGGAGCCGGAGGATCTCGACGCGTCCGAGGACCATTTCGTGACGGAATCGGAGGATGGCGACGCGGTGCTCAACGGCCCGAACGGCACCTTCGAGACCCAGATCCCGTTCGAGGAGGCCGACAGCTTCGCCGATATCGCCGCCTATCGCGAGGCCGCCATCGAGGAGCTGATGAGCCTCACGGGCGATCCCGAAGCGCTGGAGGCGACGGAATTCGATGCGTCCGACGACTTCTTCATCACCGAGTCCGAGGACGGCAACGTGGTGTTCAACTTCATCGACCGCAGCCGCGAAACCCGGATCGAGTTCTCCGAGGACACCGACACCTTCGAGGAGCTCGCCGACCAGCTCCCGACGCGGGGCTTCATGATCGATGCGGGCGACGCCCTGATCTTCTGAGGATGTGCATTGGAGGCACTCCGGCCCCGCGCCGGGGGCCTCCGGCCCCGACCAAACGAGCCCGCTTTGCCGGCCCGTGCATATCGCAACGGACGTGACGGCCCCTAGGGCTCTTCTACCGGTTCGCGTGCAGAACTTTGAGAAGCGTGTTTCGCCGCTTCCCGCCCCGTGAAGTCTCCGTTTGCCAAGTCTCCGACGCGCGTCGGGGCGTGGACGGCGCGTCTATCTGCGAAACCCCGTCAATCAAGGAACAATGATCATGGGCAGATATCCCGAAGGCAGAATGAGCAAGTACGGATCCCGTGACGGCAACAGTGGAAAGAGCGGCTGGAAAGATGGCCGGGACCGCCGCGACAACGACGAGCCGGATGGCGAAATCTATGTCGGGCGCGATGGCGACGACACCTTCGCCGGCAGTGACGGCGACGATACGATGGTCGCCTCGGCCGGCAACGACAGCTTCAGCGGCGGCGACGGGACCGATACTGCCGATTACTCCGCGCTCGAAACCGCGATCACTGTGCAATCGGGCGGTGTGGTCGACAAAGGCGCGCTCGGCACCGACATCCTCGGCGGCTTCGATGTCGAGACCGGCGCGCTCGAGGTCATCGAAGTGACCATCGGCGCCGAGGGCCAGCGCAATCTCGTGGACGCCACCTCGGTCGTCGGCGCGGTCAATATCGAGATCGATCTCGAGACCGGCGTCTCGACCTACACCGTGCTCGTCCCGACCGGCGGGTTCGCCGTGGGTGACAGCTTCTCGCAGACGCTGCTGAACTTCGTCGACGTGAACGGCACGAACAATGACGACGTCATCCTCGGCTCCGGCGAGGGCAACCTGTTCGGCGGATCGGCGGGCAACGATGTCTTCGACGGCCGGGGCGGCATCGACACGCTCGATTATGCGGGCCTCGGCGCCGCAGTGACCCTGCGCGCCGATGGCGAGATCGACAAGGGCGCGCTTGGCACCGACCTGATCCTCGGCATGGAGACGATCATCGGCGACGCCGGCGAGACGAACACGATCGACGCGACCGTCACTGGCCCGCAGAGCACCGCGCTGATCGTCTCCCTCGAGCTTGGCACGCTGATGGTGGAGGGCGTGCCGGGCGTCGGCACGCTCAGCTTCGACGTCGTCAACTTCGTGAACGTGATCGGCACCGCGAGTGCCGACACCATCGGCGGCGATGCGACCGACAACCGCATCGCAGGTGCCGGCGGCAGCGACCAGCTCGAGGGCAATGGCGGAGACGACGCATTCGTCTTCCAGGGCGACGACACCGGCGTCGATACCGTCGCCGACTTCTCCGACGGCGACGTGCTGGTCCTCGACGGCGGCTTCGGGGCCTTCTCCGGCACGAGCCTCTCCTTCACCGACATCGTGGGCGCGGTCGGCGCCGGCAACGAGATCGTGGCCGGAACCGACGTGATCTCCGCGGAGGCGGATGCGGACGGTGTCTCGGTGCTCTTCAACGATGTGGAGTTCGCGATCCTGCAAGGCGACGACCTGATCGCCTGACACGCGGCCGGCCTACGGTCGAAAATCGCGGGGCGCCCTGGCAGCGGGGCGCCCCGCTCTGTCTTGCGCGACCGCGCCAGCCGCAGTCGCATTCCTCACGCGATCACGCATTCGTCATCGAGATCGCGCCGGCGTCGGCAAACGCGTCGGCCGCGCAGGGGCACTCACCGGTTGCCGGAGCCGAAACGGCGATGGCGAAATCCGAGGAGAGCACCATGGGCACGAGTACGCCGACGACCGCGGGAGCGGTTCCAGACGCAGCCTTCGATCCGTTCGCACCGGCCGATCACGCCCGCTCGGCGAGACGTCCGTAGAGCAAACACCGACCAATCAGAGCATGGGAGGGCGGGTGGCCAGCGGCCGCCTCGCCCCGCTCTCGGTGCGCGTATCTCCGCCCCCCTGCTCTCCACCCCGATCCGATCAGCAGCAGCGGATGCCCAGTCGATGACATCCGAGACCCAAGACGACACCCTGTACAGACCGCGCAGCACCCCGACGGCGACCGCACCGCCCGGC
>JBCBWF010000446.1:0-4169 GCA_039817245.1 Pseudomonadota bacterium
CGCGCCCTCGTCGATCCCGGTCTGGATCAGGCCCTGGATCTTCTCCCACTGCGCGTCCGAAACCACAGGGCCGATCTGCCGGCCGTCGATCTCCGCCGCTGCGACCTCGGTCTTCTCCGCCACCGATTTCGCGGTCTCCACGGCCTGGTCATAGGCGGAGCGTTCGACCAGCATCCGCGTCGGCGCGTTGCAGGACTGGCCCGAGTTGTTGAAGCAGTGGCGCACGCCGCGGGTCACTGCCTTCTCGTCCGCATCGGCGAAGACGATGTTCGCCCCCTTGCCGCCGAGCTCCAGCGTCACGCGCTTGATGGTGTCGGCGGCGCTCTTCGTGATGAGCTTGCCGGCCCGGGTGGAGCCGGTGAAGCTGACCATGTCGACATCCGGATGCACGGAGAGCTGGCTGCCGACGCCCGGCCCGTCGCCGTTCACCAGGTTGAAGACGCCGGCGGGGATCTCCGCCGCTGCGACGATCCCCGCGAAGATATAGGCCGAGAGCGGGGCGACTTCGGAGGGCTTCAGCACCACGGTGCACCCCGCGGCCAGCGCCGGGGCGACCTTGAGCACCACCTGGTTCATCGGCCAGTTCCAGGGCGTGATGAGCGCGCAAACGCCGATCGGCTCCATCAGGATGCGCGCACCCGGGGCATGATCGCCGAGCGCCCATTCGAAGTCGAACTCCTTCAGCGTCCTGATCGTGTTCTGGAAATGGCCAGCACCGGCAGCGACCTGGGCCTGCCGCGCCAGCGCGATCGGTGCTCCCATCTCCTGGCTGATCGCCTGCGCCATGTCCTCGGCGCGCGCGTCATAGGCGGCCGCGATGCGCTCGAGCGCTGCGAGGCGTTCGGCCTTCGACGTGGCCGACCAGGCCGGGAAAGCGGCCCTCGCGGCCGCGACCGCCGCATCCGTATCCGCCTGCCCGCCGAGCGAGATCGTCGCGAACGGCTCCTCGTTGGAGGGGTTCAGCACCGCGAGGGGTGTGCCGTCGAGAGGCGCGACCCAGCCGCCATTGATGTAGAACTGCGTTGCGTCGTGCATGATGTCCTCCAGGCGGGCGGCGAGCCCGCGATCGTATTGGCCCGGCGGTGCCGGACGGGTCGGGAGACTGTCTGGATTAGCCCGATGGCGCCCGCATCGAGCCCGCCCCCAGGGTGTCCGCGCGGGACGTTATTGGCACCGCGGTCGCCTGTCCAGCGACGCGCGCCGGCGTCGAGCGCGCGCCAATCCTCGGTTGAGAAGCCCCGCCAGCGCGTCAGGACGCGCCGCCCCCTAGGCGCTGTCCCCGGGGTGCCGGGCGCGCTTAGCCGAGACGGCGTTCGATGAGCGCGCCGACATCGACCCGCGCGCCGAGCCGGTTGGCAAGGAGATACATGCCCGCCACCTTGCGCTGGAGATAGAGCACCTCCATCGGCGGCACCTCCTCGAAGCTCGGGTCGAAGGCCAGCGCTTCGCCCGCCCCGGAGAGCCGCGCCACGAGCGTGCTGGTGCCGAAGTCATAGGCCCCGCTGCGGCGGAGCGGCTCGGACGCCACTTCGATCATGTCGAGCACGGCGTCGACATGATGCGCCGCGGTGTCCTGCGACAGGAACCCCACCGCCACGGCGGCGTCCCGCATCGCTGCCCGCTCGCCGGATCGTGCGGCCAGGAGCATCGCGCGGTAGAGCGCCACGCGCTCCGGCGCGTAATCCCGCGCCGCCCCGAAATCGAGCAGCACGACACGCCGCGTCTCCGGGTCGTAGCGGTAGTTGGCGAAGTTCGGATCGGTCTGCACGCTGCCGAAGTGGAACAGCTCGCGCAGCATGACATCGAGCAGAACCGTCGCGATATGGTCGCGCTCCGCCTGTGGCGCCCCCGCCATCGCTTCCACCGGCCGGCCGCGCACGAAGGTCATGGCCAGCACGTTGCGGGTGGAAAACTCCGGCACCGGCTGGGGCAGCGTCACATCCGGGTCGCCCGCGAAGAAGGCGGCGAAACGGGCAAGCTCTCCGGCCTCCCGGGCATAGTCGGCCTCGTCATGGAGCTGGCGCTTCGCCTCCTCGAGCAGGGGCGCCAGCGCGACGCCCGGCGGCATCAGGCCGGACAGGCGAATGAGCGTGCCGACATTCGCCACATCGCTGTCGATCGACCGCCGCACCCCCGGATACTGGACCTTGATCGCGAGCTCCCGCCCGTCCGGCAAGCGCGCACGATGGATCTGGCCGATCGATGCGGCCGCCATGGGATGGGCCTCGAACTTCGCGAAGCGCTGCAGCCAGCCCCGGCCCCACTCGGCGTCCAGCACATCGCGGAGCTGGCGCGGCGGCATGTGGTCGGCATCGGCGCGCAGGCGCGCGAGAATGTCGGCGAGCTCGCGCGGCAGGAACTCGCCCGCATCCATCGAGAGAAGCTGGCCCATCTTCATAGCCGCCCCGCGCATGCGGGCAAGCTCGTCGGCGAACCGCGTTACATTGCCGGGGGTGAGGACGAGATCGCGCAGTGCCGGGCGTTCCCCGCGCGCGAGCCGCCCGGCGCCCTGAACGGCGACCCCCGCGGCCAGCCGAGAAGCCATGCCGCCGAACCGCGCCACCCGCGCAAGCCGGCTGCTCGGCACCGCTGCCGCACGGCCGCTCGACGGCACGCCCTTGGGTGTCTGATCCATCCTCGCCCTCTCGCACTGCCCCAGGGCGGACATAGCCCGCGAGATCCGGGAGGGAACCGCACCGCGCAGGCGCGCGCCTGAGCGACGCGGTTCCGGACCTCCCGATCTGCGCGGCCGCTAGGTTGTCCGGCTCCGCGCGGTCCGGTTCTTGCCCGACACAGCGGAGATCACGCGTTGCTTCAGGTTCTCCCAGAGTTTCGCCATGCCCAGCGGTTCGTAGATCATGAACACGATGATCAGCACCCCGAACACCACCAGTTCGATCGAGGAGATGATCGTCGCATCGATCGCACCATGGAAGAGGTTGTTGCCGATACTGTTCAGCACCACCGGGAAAAGCAGGATGAAGGCCGCACCGATGAAACAGCCGCTGATCGTTCCGAGGCCGCCGAGGATCACCATGAACAGGATGCGGAACGACAGCTTGATGTCGAAGGCCACCGGCTCCATCGACTTCAGATAGGTGAAGGCGAAGAGCGCACCGGCGATGCCGCAGAAGAACGCGCTGATGGCGAAGGCCTGCAGCTTGGTCTTGTAGAGCGAGATGCCCATGCTCTCGGCCGCGATATCCATGTCGCGCACCGCCATCCAGTTCCGGCCCGTGCTGCCGCGCGCCATGTTGAGCGCCAGGATCGTCAGGACCGTCACCGTGAAGGCGACGACCAGGTACATCTCCATCGGCGTCGTGAACGGCTTGCCGAAGATCACGATGTCCTGCGCCGTGATGATGCCCGACGTGTCGTAGTTCTTGAACCAGCCAAACTTGTCGATCATCCAGATGATGAAGAACTGCGAGGCCAGCGTCGCCACCATCAGGTAGATGCCGCGGACACGGAGGCTCGGCAGCCCGAACAGAACGCCGAATGCCGCCGCGATCACCCCGGACAGCGCCAGGGCGATGAAGAACGGAATGTCCGGGATGCGCAGGATCAGGTTGTAGCAGCCGAAGGCGCCGGCCGCCATGAAGCCCG
The DNA here is from genome assembly GCA_039817245.1 of Pseudomonadota bacterium. Lineage (GTDB taxonomy): Bacteria > Pseudomonadota > Alphaproteobacteria > Rhodobacterales > Rhodobacteraceae > Thermohalobaculum. Next base: position 3,607 of record JBCBWF010000446.1, read on the forward strand.
CTGCCCCCACGGCCAGCTGGCCCGCATAGCCCATCACGATCTGCTGCCCGATCGCGGCGAGTGCGAGGCACAGCCACGGGATCAGGATGGACGAGTACCAGTAGTCCGACTGCACCGTCATCGGGATGACAGCGAAGCCGACGGCCATGAGGACGACGAAATTGACGACGTCGCTCGCCGAGTAGCCCAGGATCAAAGGCCGAGCGCTCATACCGCGTCCCCCTACACTCTTCTGATGATCTTCTCGCCGAACAGCCCTTCAGGGCGGTACAGCAGGAAAATGATGGCCAGGACGAACGGCGCCCACACCTCGATGCCGCCGCCGAAGAACGGGCCGATATAGACCTCCAGGACCTTCTCGCTGGCCCCGATGATCAGCCCGCCGACGATCGCACCGGGGATCGAGGAGAAGCCGCCGATGATCAGCACCGGAAGCGCCTTGAGCGCGAGATCGACCAGCGCGAACTGAACGCCGGCGCGCGCGCCCCACATCATGCCGGTCGCCAGCGCCACGACACCCGCGGCCGTCCAGACCATCAGCATGATGCTCGGCAGCGGGATGC
>JBCBWF010000316.1:0-6057 GCA_039817245.1 Pseudomonadota bacterium
CCCCGCGCCCCGCGCAGCCCGGCCAGCCCGGTGTGGCGGAGAGCGCCGAGCCCGCGCGTCCCGCCACCGCAGCGCCGGCAGCCCCTGCGCCGATCAGCGGCGGGGACACGAGCGTCGCCGCCGTCTCCGCCCCGCAGCTGAGCGCGCCGAGCATTCCTGGCGCCGGCGGCTCCGTGTCGCCCGGTGCCCTCGGCTCCGGCGTCGTCGGGCGCTCCGGCGCCGTGCGCGTGCCCCAGAACCCGAGCGCGCCCTCGGCCATCGGCCGCGTGGCCACGCCCAGCATTGCGCTCGCCCGCGTGGAGGCGCCGATCCAGGCCGCCGCCCCGTCGCGCGACCAGAACGCCGGCCTCGACATGATCGCGCCGGGGAGCAACAGCGACCGCGGCAGCCTCAATCTCGGCGCCCAGATCGACAGCTCCGCCGGCCAGACCGTGGCGCTGGCCGAGCCGACGCAGGGCCTCGGCGATATCCGCGCGCTGCAGGAGAGCATGTCGCTCGTGCCGCTGCTCGACACGACCGGCCCGGCCGAGCTCTCCGCGCCGACCTCGCCGGACCGCGAGCCGGGCCTCGAGGTCTCCGCGCTCGACCCGACGCAGGAAGTGCTGCCGACCGAGGGCGTCGCCATTCCGGACGCGCAGCAGGATGTGAGCGACGGGATCGACGGCATCGAGGTGGCCCGCCTGCCGGTGACCGAACTGGCCTGCGTCGTGCCGCCTTCCGTGACGCTGGATGTGCGCCCGGCCGGCGAGACGGTGCTGCTGATCGCCTCGCCCTGCCATGCGGACAGCGTGGCGGAGCTGAAGTACCAGAAGATGGCCTTCGGTGTGCCGATCGACCGCTCCGGCCGCGGCAGCATCAAGATGTTCGGCTTCGAGACCTCGGCCGTCGCCATGCTCTCCTTCGCCGATGGCGAGGAGCTGGACTTCGACGTGCCGTTCACCGGCGTGCAGCGGGTGGAGCGCGTGGCGCTTTCCTGGGACGATCCGGTGCTGATGAACCTGCACGCCTTCGAATTCGGCGCGGAAGAGGGCGAGGACGGGCATATCTTCCCCGGAGCGCCGCGGGACTGGTCGGTCGTTCGCCGCCGCGGTGGCGGGTACCTGACCTCCTTCCAGCCGGTCGAGGGCGTGGGCGAGCACGTGCAGATCTACACCCACTACATCCGCCGCGGCGGCAAGTCGGGCGTGGTGAAGATGTATATCGATTTCGCGAGCCGCTCGCGCGATCAGCTGCCGGACACCTGCGGGGAGGGCCGCAATGCGCGCCCGAACTTCACGGTCACCCGCAGCTCGCGCGGCCGGCTCGAAGAACCGAATGTGCAGCGCCTGGGTGCGCTGGACTGCGATGATGTGGCGAACCCGGAGTACCGTTTGATCGGAGCCGCGGTTCGGGACATCATCATCTCGCAGCGCTGAGGGGCGCTGCGTCGAGGGAGCGTTAGACGAGGGGATTCATATGCTCACCGAGATGACGCGGCGTGGAGCCGTGATTGCGGCCACCCTGGCCGTTGCCCTGAGCGGGCAAGCCTACGCGCAGTCGAGCGCGATCACTCTGAAATCGCTCGATGGTGCGACCGCCCTCTCGGGCGAACTGCTGGAATTCGACGGCTCGACCTACACGATCGCGACGAGCCTCGGCACGCTCTCGATCGATGCGAGCCAGGTCTCGTGCGACGGCGAGGGCTGCCCGGTGGACGAGCTCTTCGGTGCCGAGTTCGGCATCTACGGCTCGAACACGATCGGCGATTCGCTGATGCCTGCGCTGATCGAGGGCTACGCGTTCTCGCTCGATGCCGATCTGGAGCGTGAAATCGGCGCCTCCACCGGCGAGAGCGTGCTGCGCATCAAGCACCTCGACGGCCGCGAGATGGCCTCGATCGACCTCAAGGCCCACGGCTCGGGCGCGTCCTTCGACGGCATCGCCGGCGGCCAGGCCTCGATCGGCATGTCGGCCCGCGCCGCGCGCGACAGCGACATCGCCAAGCTCGCCGCGGTGGGCATCGGCGATCTGCGCGACGGCCCGAACGAGCATGTCGTGGCGCTCGACGGCCTGATCGTGATCGTGCACCCGAACAACCCGATCCGCGCGCTCTCCATGACCGATATCGCCGACATCTTCGCGGGCGACATCACCAACTGGTCGGAGCTCGGCGGTCTGGACCTCGACATCAACGTGTACTCGCGCAACGAGGGCTCGGGCACGTTCGACACCTTCAACTCGCTCGTGATGCGCCCGAACGGCGTGGAGATGGGCGCCGAGGTGGAGCGTTTCGAGGACAACGCGCTGCTCTCGGACACGGTCTCCAACGACCTGGCCGGCATCGGCTTCACCGGCATGGCCTTCGCGCGCGCCTCCAAGACGCTCTCGCTGCGCCTCGACTGCGGCATCGTCGCGACGCCGACCACCTTCGCGATGAAGACGGAAGAGTACCCGCTCTCCCGCCGCCTCTACCTCTATGAGAACCCGACCAACGCGCCTGCGCATGCCAAGAACATCGTTGAGTTCGCGCTCTCCGAGGATGCCCAGCCGCTGATCGAGGATGCGGGCTTCATCTCGCTGCGCACCGAGAGCCGGTCGCTGGCCGAGGAAGGCGAGCGTATCGTCTACACCCTGACGGGCGAGGACGAGTTCTCCCTGCCGCTGATGCGGGAGATGCTGAGCGAGCTGCGCGATGCCGAGCGTCTCAGCGTGGCCTTCCGCTTCACGCCGGGTTCGAGCCGCCTGGACCCGCGCTCGTTGCGCGAGGTCGAGCGTCTCGCCGAGCGGATCGCCGGCGGTGAGTTCATCGGCCGCGAGGTTATCCTCATCGGCTTCACCGACGCCATCGGCCAGTTCGAGCTGAACCGGGCCCTCGGCATCCGCCGCGCCCAGGGCGTGCGCGACGAGATCGTCGGCCGCGTCGGCGAGAGCACCGTGCAGCGCTCGCCGATCCTGGTGCAGGGCTATGGCGAGCTGACCCCGGTGGGCTGCAACGACAGCTTCGCCGGCCGCTTCGCCAACCGCCGCGTCGAGGTGTGGGTGCGCGAGCCCAAGAGCTGATCCGCCGGCCCGGGCCACGGCCCGGGTGGCAGTCCGGACAGGTGTCGGGGGGCGCCTGTCCGATCCCCTGACACGACAGACCGAATGGCCTCGCACCCATGGTGCGGGGCCTTTTTCCTATCCGGCGTCCGTGCGAGAACGAGACTGACCAAGACAATCCCGGGAGGACGGAACATGACCCGCGACGTGGTGATCCTGGACGGCGCGCGCACGCCGATCGGCAGCTTCATGGGGGCGCTGGCGAGCCTGCCGCCCACCGCGACCGCGGCCCATGCGGCCAAGGCGGCGCTGGAGCGCAGCGATGTGGCGCCCGACCGGGTGGGCCATGTGGTCTATGGCCATGTGATCAACACCGAGCCGCGGGACATGTATCTGAGCCGCGTGGCCGCGATCGATGCGGGCATTCCGGATACGGTGCCGGCGATGAATGTGAACCGGCTCTGCGGCTCCGGCGCGCAGGCGGTGGTCTCGGCGATGCAGGCGGTCGCGCTCGGCGATGCGGATTACGCGCTGGCCGGCGGCGCGGAGGCGATGTCGCGCAGCCCGCATGCCATGCAGAACGCCCGCACCGGTCAGAAGATGGGCGACACGGCGATCATCGACATGATGATCGGGGCGCTCTCCTGCCCGTTCGGGACCGGGCATATGGGTGTGACGGCGGAAAATGTCGCGGCAGAACATCAGATTACGCGCGAGGAGCAGGATGCGTTCGCGCTGGAGAGCCAGCAGCGCGCGGGCGCTGCGATGGCGGATGGGCGCTTCGCCGGGCAGATCGCGCCGGTCACGGTGAAGACGCGCAAGGGCGATATCGTGGTCGATACGGATGAGCATCCGAAGCCGGCGACGACGGCGGAGGATCTGGCCCGGCTGCGACCGGTCTTCCGCAAGGAGGGGACGGTCACGGCCGGGAATGCGTCGGGCATCAATGACGGCGCGGCGGCGCTGGTGCTGGCGGATGCGGAGACGGCGGCGCGCGACGGGCGGCGCGTGCGCGCGCGGCTCCTCGGCTATGCGCATGCGGGGGTGCGCCCGGAGGTGATGGGGCTCGGGCCGATCCCGGCGGTGAGCCGGCTGCTGGAGCGGCTCGGGCTCGGGGCGGAGGCGTTCGATGTCGTTGAATCGAACGAGGCTTTCGCGGCGCAGGCCTGTGCGGTGAACAAGGGGCTGTCGCTGGATACGGCGAAGGTGAACCCGAATGGCGGGGCGATTGCGCTCGGCCATCCGATCGGGGCGACGGGGCTGGTGCTGGTGCTGAAATGCCTGGCGGAGCTGGAGCGCACGGGGGGTAAGCGCGGGCTGGTGACCATGTGCATCGGCGGCGGGCAAGGGATTGCACTGGCGCTCGAGCGGCCGGTCTGAGGGAGCGGCGCGGGGCGGGCGCACGGACCTCGTCCCGCGCGGGGCGCGGAACATCGGCCCGCCCGCCCGGGGCATCCCCCGCCGCCACCGGGGGGTGTTCCGGTGCGGTTCCCGGGGGCAATTAACTCGGTAAAGAAAACAAAAAGCGGCCGGTGTCGTGCGCGGGTTGGCGGCGGGATCGGGGGCCGGGGAGTTGCGGCGGGGCCGGATCCCGGCGAGCCCGATGCCGGTGGCCGAGGCGCCTCAAGGACGGGCCGGCTTTGCCGGTTGCGCGGGGCGCGATCCCTGACCCGCGCCGGCCTTCGGCGGTGTCTGGCCTGGGCGCGACCGCGCTTGTTGGGAGCCGGATGGTCGATCGGGAGGTGGCTGCGATGCCGGCGTTGTGGCTGGCTTTCAGCTGCGCCGATGGTCGCTCGGGCTGGCGGCGCCGTTGCCTTCTCCGGCTGGGCGGAGGCGCGCGCGTCGACATCGGGGGTGGCGAGCGCTCGAATCCAGTACCGACAGGGCGCGGTGCATATTGAACGTCGGACGGGCCCGGTTTATCCGCGGCCAGGGTGCGAATGCCGAGGGCGTAGTGGGGGCCGCTTCGGAGCGGTTGCGGAGCCGGGCGCGCCCGGAAAAGCGCGCCAAGGCCACATCTCCGGCCAGCAAGATCCGAGGGGCGATAAGGGTCGGCTGAGCGACCGTGATGCCGTCGCTGCTAGAGCAGTTCGCGACCTCTCGGAATCGCTGAGAGGGATTCCCAAACGCCTCTAGCCGTGATTCACCATTGAGGCTGGTGAGGAGGCCAGCCTCCATGACCAAACCTCTCTCCCTCGATCTCAGACGGCGCGTCATCGACGCGATCAACGCGGGTCAGAGCTGCCGGGCCGCCGCGGCCCGGTTCGGCATCGCGCCCTCAGCGGCGGTGAAGTGGCATCGTCTCTGGCGCGAGACGGGCTGCGTCGCCCCCCGGCCGATGGGCGGCGACAAGCGCACGGGCCGGATCGAGGCTCTTGGCCCGGCGATCTTCGCGATGGTCGAGCAGACGGTGCACATCACGCTCGCCGAGATCGCCGCGCGGCTGGAAGCCGAGCATGGCGAGCGGTTCGCGCCGTCGACGGTGCACCGCTTCTTCCGTCGCCACGGATGGACGTTCAAAAAAAGTCGGCTCACGCCGCCGAACAGGAGCGCGCCGATGTCGCCGAAGCCCGAGAAGCCTGGTTCGAGGCACAGCCGGATCTGGACCCCGAGCGGCTGATCTTCATCGATGAGAATGAGCCATCGCGGCGCCATCGGTTCGAGCCCGATGGCGAATGCTGAACACCAAGATGACGCGGCTGCGCGGTCGAGCGCCCCGAGGCGAGCGGCCCGAGGCGAGCGGCTGCGCTCGCCGATACCGCACGGCCACTGGCGCACGACTACCTTCGTGGCAGGGCTCAGGCTCTCGGGGATCGACGCGCCGATGGTGATCGATGGGCCGATCAACGGCGAGATTTTCCTCGCCTACGTCCGGAGGGTGCTCGCGCCGGTGCTGCATCCCGGCGATGTGGTCATCATGGACAATCTCGGCAGCCACAAGAGCGCGGCCGTGCGCGAGGCCATCGAGGCCGCAGGAGCAGAGCTCCGCTTCCTGCCGCCATACAGCCCGGACCTGAACCCGATCGAGAACGCCTTCTC
>JBCBWF010000127.1:0-12073 GCA_039817245.1 Pseudomonadota bacterium
AGGAGGAGAGAAGCGCGCCGAAGATGCCCGCGATCGCCATGGCGGCCATGAGCGGGATCGCGATCTGCTCGAGAATGCGCTGGCCGGGCGAGGGCGGCGTCCAGGTGAGATCGGCGATGGTCGTGCCTTCTGCGCCGCGAAGCGCGATGCTGCCGGCGCCCGCATTGCCCGGCGGCTCGAGATGCACGTTGTCGATGAGAAAGCGGTCCCCGATGCTGCCGGTGAGCAGCGTCTCGGAGAAGCGCAGGCCGTGGATCTGGATGGGCGCCTGCTGCAGCGCCTCGGTGCCGAGCGAGCCCTCCGTCGGCACCACGCGGGTTACAGCGAAGGCCCAGATCTCGCCATTCATCCGCGCGAACATCGTTGGCGCAGAGCCGTCCTCATCCGTCGGTTTCTCCAGCAGTGCCAGGACCTTGGCGAGGAGCTCGGGGGGGATGAGGCCGGTCTCGCCCGGCATCGGCGTGCCGGCCTGCCAGCCATGCTCGGCCCCGGATTGCGGGTTGATGAGGACGATGAGGTCGACGGCGCCGATCTCCGCCGCACCCGACCCCATATTGTTGTACATCCAATCCAGATCGCTCTTCAGGATGCTCTCATAGGCCTCGGTCCAGATCGAATAGTCGAGCACCGTGCTCGAGACCCGGCCGAGGATGGAGTTCACCCCAGCGCTGACCATTTTATGGGCCGCGGAGCGCGCGAGCTGGTTGTGTTGCGTAGAAATCCAGAAAACGATCGTGGCGGTCACGGACATCAGCGCGACGAGTGCGAGGATGTGGAAGACGACGAGCCGGCGGGAGAACCGCACGTCTGTCGGATCCACTGTGCGGCTCACCGGCTTACTCTTCATCGTGCACTACCCCTCGCATGCAGCCGGCATCTCAACCCGCCAAGCCGCTTACTTTCCAGACAATCCGCAACCTCCGTCAAGCGAGTTAACGAATCGACGCATGCGGCTAAGGCGCTGCGTACGAAAGGCATTGTTCCGGCAGAATGGGGCGATTGTGAGAGGTCTGTGCGGCTGGCAGCAGTTGGAGGCCGGTCTTGCAGAGGAGTTCCGCTCAAACCGACGCTTCCTGCGGAACGCGCAGCAGGCCGGGCCACAACTGACCGCCACGTCCGCGACGCGACGCCGGATGCCGGGGCCGAGACAAAACGCGCGGGCAGGAACAACACCATACACCCTCCACGCCGAACCGACTGGTGGGTGCCGCAGAGCCGCCGGTCGATTACCTACAATGCACCATGAATATACCACAAACGGTCGGTCAACGGCAGGGATTGGCGGGCCGGCCGCTACGACCGACCCGCCCGGTGTCAGACAGCGATGCTCCCGGGCTGGTCGAGCCCGATAAAGCCGCCGGACTGGCGGGCCCAGAAGGCGGCATAGAGCCCGCGCGCGGCCAAGAGCGCCTCGTGGCTGCCCGCCTCGGCGATCCGCCCCTGATCGAGCACCACGATCCGGTCCATGCGCTGGATGGTGGAGAGGCGGTGCGCGATCGCGATCACCGTCTTGCCGGCCATCAGCGTGCCGAGGGCGTCCTGGATCAGCGCCTCCGCCTCGCTGTCGAGCGCGGAGGTGGCCTCGTCGAGCACCAGGATCGGCGCGTCCTTCAGCACGGCCCGCGCGAGCGCGATGCGCTGGCGCTGACCGCCGGAGAGCTTGACGCCGCGCTCGCCCACATGGGCGCTGTAGCCGCGCCGGCCCTGCGGATCCTCCAGCGTCTCGATGAACTCGTCGGCGAAGACGAGCCGGGCGGCCTGGCGCATCTCCGCCGGCGTGGCGTCGGGCCGGCCATAGAGGATGTTGTCGCGCACGGAGCGATGCAGCAGTGCTGTGTCCTGCGTCACCACGGCGATGGCGCGGCGCAGGCTCTCCTGGGTGACGCCGGCGATGTCCTGCCCGTCGATCTCGATACGCCCGCGCTCGATGTCGTGAAAGCGCAGGAGCAGATTGATCAGGGTGGACTTGCCGGCGCCGGAGCGGCCGACGAGGCCGACGCGCTCTCCGGGCTGGATCGCGAGGTCGACACCGCGCAGGCCACCGGCGATCGCCTGCTCCGCCGGGCGCCCGTAGAGATGGCTGACGCCGTGAAAGCGGATTGCCCCGCCGCGGACCGCGAGGGCAGGTGCCCCCGGCCGGTCGACGACGCCGTGAGGCTTGGAGATCGTCTCCATCCCCTCCTTGATCATGCCCGCATACTGGAAGAGCTGCGAGGTGACCCACATGATCCAGCCGGTCATGGCGTTGAGGCGCAGCGTGAGCGCGGCGGCGGCCGCCACGGTGCCAGGCGAGGTGGCGCCGGACTGCCAGAGCCAGACGGCGGAGCCCACGGTGGCCACGATCAGCACGCCGTTCAGCGTCGCCAGGCCCGCGGTCATGGTGGTCATGAGCCTGAGCAGCCGGGCGAAGCGCAACCGGTGGATCTTCATGGCGTTCAGCGCATAGGTCTCCTCGCGCTCCGCATGGGCGAAGAGCTTCACGGTCTGCATGTTCGTGTAGGCGTCCACGATCCGGCCCGTCACCAGCGAGCGCGCGTCGGACATCTTCTTGGAGGCCGTGGCGATCCGGGGGATGAGGGCGCGCAGGAGGGCGATGTAGATCGCCAGCCAGACCAGGAGCGGCAGGATCAGCCGCGGATCCGCGTTGGCCAGGATCAGGATCGCGCCGATCACGTAGGCCGCCGCATACCAGATCGCCTCGAAGAACATGTAGGCGGAGTCTTCGACCGCCGGCCCGGTCTGCATCACGCGGTTGGCGATCCGGCCGGCGAAGTCGTTCTGGAAGAAACCGACGGACTGGCCGAGCAGGTGCTTGTGCGCTCGCCAGCGCACCTGGTCGAGCAGGTTCACCGAAACCGTCTGGTTGAGCAGCCCGACATTGAGAACGATCGCGGTGGGGCGCGCGAGCAGGATCAGGAGCACGACGATGGCGAGCTCCACGCCGTGGCGCGCCATGAGCGCGTCGGGCCCCGCCTCGGTCATGAGATCGACGATACGCCCGGCATAGAAGATGAGCGCGGTCTCGACGAGTGCGACCACGAGGCCGGAAACGGCAATGGCGCCGAGCACGCGCCGGAAAGGACGCAGCTGTTCGGAAAGAAAGCCCCAGAACCGGTCCGACGGTGCATCCGGCGAAGGGGGGAAGGGATCGATCATGGATTCGAGGCGAGCAAACATGGGGCGGCTCCCGGAGACGGCGATGCGCCAAGATCCGCGTCGAACGCGGGGCGGCATCGGCATGCTGACAATGATGGCGTTTGGCTGATGGATCGCCGGCGCTGGACCGGCAGGAGCGCGACGGCGCCCTCCGCGGCGCGGTCACCCGAGCGGTGAAATCTCGCGATGCATATCCATCAGAACCCTCCAGGTTGGGTGAGGAGTTTACTACACGATTCTCGGTCCGCTGTCGATCTCGCGCGGCGCTTGTCACACAAGCGTCGTGAGTGTTTGCGCCGTGGCAGTGGGGCCGATCCGGCTTGGTGCATGGGTGCCCGACTGGCGCGCTGAAGCCCCGGAAGCCCCGTCGGGTTGACATCGGGAAGGACAACGAGACCGGAGAGCGACGCGGCGGCGTTCTTCGCTGCTTTCAATGATGCCGTCACAGGCATTGCGTTTCCGATCGGGGGCCTCGGGCCTTTCGGAAGGATGTCCTCCGCAAGGAGGAGCATCCGAAGCTCCGTTTCCGCGTCGACATCCGCTTTGTCGGCAGGCACGGAACGGACGGCGCCGTCGTGGAGCGTCTCGGCGCTGCGTGGTCGGCGCATATCCCGACGGCGGGCAGGTCAGTGTTCGCGGAAGGCGTGGCTCATGCTGTCGGTGATGGGCTGGATCAGGTAGTCGGCGAAGGTGCGCGCGCCCGTGAGCAGGAAGACCTCGGCCGGCATACCGGGCTGTAGCATTGCGCGGAGCGTGTCGGAGAGCGCGTCGGGATCGAGGCGGACACGCACGATGTAGGCGTCCCGGCCCGCATGGCGGGTGTCGTCCTCCAGGGTGTCGGCGGAGACGTAGACGACCTCGCCGCGGACCGTCGGCGTGGTGCGCTGGTTGAAGGCGGTGAGCCGAACCAGCGCAGGCTGGCCGCGATGCACGGTCTCCACGTCCTCCGGCCGCATGCGCGCCTCGATCTCGAGCTGGTCGGTGAGCGGAACCATCTCGAGGATCGTGCCACCGGGGGGCACGACCCCGCCATTGGCGTTGAAGTCCAGCCGGACCACGATCCCGTCGGCCGGCGCGCGCACCTGTAGGCGCTCCACGGCGCGGGAAACAGCGGAGATCTGTGCCCAGACATCGCGGAGCTCGGCCTCGGTGGTCTCGAGCTCGGCGAGCGCGTCCTCCTTGGCGGTGTGGTTGGCCTTGATGATGAGTTGTTCGCCGCGGACGATGCGCTCGAGGCTGTCACCGATATGGGCGCGCAGGCGGGCGACCTCGCCATTGAGCTGGGCCTGCGAGCGCTGGATGGCGAGAAAGGCCGGGCGCTTCGCAAGGCCCTTCGAGATGAGGATCTCGCTGTCCGCCAGCTCCTCGCTGATGAGGGCGAGCTGCGTTTCGGCCGCCGCGAGCTGCTTCTCCGCCCCGCTGACATGCTGGCGATAGGCGGCGATGCCCTGACGCAGGATGTCCACCTCGCTGTCGAGGCGGTCGCGGCGGGCGTGAAAGAGGCTGCGCTGCAGTTCGAGGACGGTGCGTCGGTGGCGGTCAGGCTCGGCCGATCTGGCGGCGGGTCCGAGATCCGGGGCGGCATCGCCGGCGATCTCGGCGCGCAAGCGTGCGGCGCGGGCGGTGAGGCGGAACTCGCGCGAGCGCAGGCGGTCGAGCTCGGCGGACTGCGCGGGGTTCTCCAGATGGACGAGCACGCTGTCGGCTGCGACGCGGTCGCCCTCGGCCACATGGATCGCCTGGATCACGCCGCCATCGGGATGCTGGACGATCATGTTGCGCCCGGTCGCGACGAAGTTGCCGGACGCGACCGTCGCGCCCTCGATCGGCGCGGTGAACGACCAGGCGCCGAAACCGCCGAGCACGAGCCCGATCACGAGCACGCCCAGGGCCACGAGGCTGCCGGTGGAGCGGGGAACCTGGCTTTCCCAGAGTTCCTCCACGGGGTTACGCAATGTCATTGCGGGTCTCCTTCGGGCCGCGGGCCGCGCGCTTGCCATCGGCGATGAGATCCGCGCCGGCGGCGCCGTAGACCTTGAGCAGCACTGCGTCTCGCGGGCCGAAATGGACCATCTGGCCGCCATCGAGCACCAGCACCTTGTCGACATGGCGCAGGAGCGCGTGGCGCTGGGTTATGGCGACCATGGTGATGCCTTTCGCCTTGCCGAGCCGGAGCGCGCGGGCGAGGGCGGCATCGCCCTCGCTGTCGAGATTGGCGTTGGGCTCGTCGAGCACCACGAGCCGCGGAGTGCCGAAGAGCGCGCGAGCGAGGCCAAGGCGCTGGCGCTGGCCGCCGGAGAGAGGCGCGCCCGAGGCAGTGAGTACGGTCTCGTAGCCTTGCGGCAGGCGCGCGATCATCTCGTGGATGCCGGCCATGCGGGCCGCGGCGAAGATCTCGTCGTCGGTCGCGGTTGCACGCAGGCGCGCGATATTGGCCTTCACGCTCGCGGGGTAGAGTTGCACGTCCTGAGGCAGATAGCCGAGGACATCGCCGAACTGGCCGGGGTCCCAGTGGCGCAGTTCGAGCTCGGAGAGGCGAACCTCGCCGGCGGTCGGTGCCGCGGCGCCGATGAGGAGCCGCGCGAGGGTCGATTTGCCGGCGCCGGAGGGACCGATCACGCCGAGGATCTCGCCGGGCGCCAGTTCGAAATCGATGCCGTTCAGCAGCACCCGCTTGGAGGGGGGCGGCGCGTAGAGGAGGCGCTGGACGCGCAGCCGGCCACTCGGATCCGGCAGGCGCAGGCGCTGGAGGTTGAGCGGCGAGTTGCGCAGGAGCGCGACGACGCGGCCATAGCTCGCCTGGGCGAGGACGTAGCTGCGCCAGCCCTCGATCGCGCCTTCCAGCGGGGCGAGACCGCGCCCGGAGATGATCGAGGCGGCGATCATCATGCCGCCGGTGAGCTCGCCGCTGAGGGCGAGGCGGGCACCCCATCCGAGGATCGCGACCTGCACCAGCATGCGGACGAACTTGGAGAGGCCGGAGAGGACGGAATTGGCATCCTGTGCACGCACAAGCGCACCGAGCGAGGCGCCGAGCTCCTGCGCCCAGAGCCGGACGGTCTCCGGCGCCATGCCCATGGAGTTGATGGTGAAGGCCGCGCGGCCGGCGGCATCCACATGGCCGGCCGCCTGCATGGCGCGCGCGCCGGCCATGGCGAAGCTGCGCCGGGTTGCGCGCTGATTGAGCAGCGCGAGCGCCAGGGTGACGACGGCCGCGCCGAGCATGATGTGGCCGAGATCCGGATGCACGAGATAGACCACGAGGAAGTAAAGCGGGACGACGGGCACATCGAAGAGCAGGAGCACGGTCGGCGAGGTCAGGAAGCCGCGGAGCTGCTGCAGGTCGCCCACGGCATGGAGCGCGCCTGCGTCGCCGTCCGGCGTGGCCCGGATCGCGGCCGTCAGGACCGGGGCGGCCAGCATGGTCTCGAAGCGCACGGCCACGCGCATGAGGATCATGCGGCGCAGCGTGTCCAGAACCGCATAGGCGAGCACGCAGACGATCACGATGACCGTGAGCACCAGCAGCGTATCCGTGCTGTGGCTGGTGAGCACGCGGTCGGAGATCTGGAAGAGATAGATCGGCACGGCAAGCACGAGCAGGTTGAGCGCGAGCGAGAAGACTGCGAGCGCGCCGAGGGAGCGGCGGAGCCGGGAGAGCGCGGCGGCGAGAGCGCGGCGCAGATCGGGGCTCGCCTCGGCGCTGCGCTGCAAGGCCTCGCGGGGTTCGGGGGAGGGGCGGTGGCGGCTGTCGGTCATAGCGCGAGCCCCGGGGCGGAGAAGAAGAGATCGTCGGTGAGCGCATGGGGGCCGGCAGGAAGGCTCCAGCCGGGCTGCTCGTCGAGGAGGCTGCGGAGCGAGCCGCCGTCGTCGCCGCCCGTGATGATGTCGGCAGCGTAGATCAGGTGCTCGGAGAAGCGCTCGCCGGCGACATGGTTCGCCCGCGCGCCGGTGCCCGCATCGATGATGGCGGCCTCGTTGCGCAACGTGTTCGCGCCGAGTTCCGCCAGTGCCATCTCGGGTTCCGGCGCGCCGCTGACCGTGGCGATATCGGCGTCGATCAGGGCGTTGACCTGCAGGACCGAGCGGATGTTCCAGTAGTCCCCGGTGACGTGGAGGACCTTCAGCCGGCCATCGCCGTCGAGGTCGAGTGCGGCCAGATCGGGGGCGTCGAGCGCGCCTGCGAGGGCGTTGTCGGCAGCCGCGGCGAGCGCGTCGTCGAGGGGGGCGAACGCGCCGCTTCCCGCGATCTGGCGGATTGCGGCATCGTTGGCGAGGCTGTTGGAGCCGCCCGGCGCATCGGCGGCACCTTCGAGCCTGTCCTCGTCGTCCAGCATGTTGAGCTGATGGATCGTCAGCTGGCTGTGATAGTCGCCGTCGACGATCGCAAGCTCGACGCCGGATTGCTGGGTGACGACCCGGGCAGTGTTCGCCGCCTCGTTGCCGCCGAGCCCGATGGCGCGGATATGGTCGTGGCCCGTGAGCTCCATCCGGGCGATGTCCCGGTCGTCGAGCCATTGAAGCTGTGCGACGGAGTGGATGTCGAAGAAGTCGCCGTCGACGCGGTTGAGCTCGATCACGATATCCGTGGCGGAACCGCCGCGATCCTCGGCGGCGAAGGTTTGCGAGCGCTGGTCGAGCTGGTTGGTGAGGTTGGGAGCCGCCGGCGCGCTTTCTGCCGATTGGCCGTCCTGCAGGATGTTCATCTGGACGATTGCCTGCAGCTCGTGGACATCGCCGCGCACAAGAAGCGTGCCGATGACGCCGCCCTGATGGGTGAGGCTCGCGGTGTTTGCGAGCATGTTCTGCCCGGTCGCGAGGATCGGTGTGGCCGGCGCATCGAGGGCGTCCGGTAGGGGATCGGACGAGACGGCAGCGGCGAGGGCGCCGAGCGCGACCGGGTCTGCACCATCCGCGTAGATATCGCGGTCGCTGAGCGCGTTCTGCTGGCGGATGACAATGGCGAGGCTGTTCGCACCCTCGTATGGGATCGGTTGCGCGGTTTCAGAGACAGGCGATGCGCCTGGCGCAGCGATGGCGCGTGCGGCCGGCGGCGGGGCGGTTTCCATGGCGTTCTGCAGCGGCGTGCGCGCCTCGACAGGGGCGGGGCCGGTCGCTTTCCGGGGCTCGGCCAGCGGGGCCTCGGTGCTCGACCAGGCGGGATCGCCGATGTGCGGGGCGGCGCCCGGCAGCGTGTCGAGTGCTGCGGCTCGCGCGACACTCGGCGGCAGCGGGGCGATCCCGTCCGGGCCTTCCGCGCCTTCGGACTCCACCCGATGCTGGCGCAAGCGGTCTGCGAAGGAGCCGAGGACCAGGTCACCTATGAAGCGCCAGGTCTTGTCCGCGACGGGATCACCGAAAAGCATTGCAGACCCTTGGGTTGACCGATGGAGAGAGGGAGAGCGCCTTTGCCGCGCTCTCCGGGCCGGGTGGCGGCAGGTGCGAACCGGAGCGAGCCCAGGGAGGCCGCTGCGGCGTGCATCCGCACCGATCAGGCCGCGATGTCGTCGCCGGACTGCATGGCGGTGCTGTTGCCGCCCACCGTAGACTGGTCGATGCTGTTCAGCAGCGTGTTCCCGCCGGTCGCGATGGACTGGCTGACGCCCTCGCCGATCGCGGTGGCGTCGAGCTCGGCGGTGTTCGCGCCGCTGATCGAGACGTCGCCGAGCACGTCGCTGAAGAGCGAGCCCTGACCCTCGCCGCTCTCCATCACTTCGTCGATGAAGCTCTCGCCGAAGGCGTCGCCGGTCGAGGCCCCTCGGGCCGTGGCGGTGACCGTCTGGTCGATATCGCCGTCCATGGAGAGCGACACGTCGCGGACGGTGTCGTTGTCCACCAGCTCGTTCACCTGGTCGACGGCGAAGGACATGTCGTTGCCCGCACCGTTGAACGAGCCGTAATCGGCGATGATGTCGTCGACCAGGATCTCGGCTCTGCCATTGGCCGACAGGAAGTCGTTGGCGGTGTCCGTGTCGAAGATGTTCTCGTCGAGATCCTCGGACGCGGTCGAGGACGCGGCGATGCCGGTCTCGTTGTTCGAGGCGATCGCGTTGTCGGAGAAGGCATCGTTCTCGGAGAAGAGGCTGTTGTCCGAGGCGATGTCGTCGACGCGCTCGCCGTTGCCGCTGCCGGTGCGATTGCCGGAGGCAACGGTGTTGTCGGACGCGACGGTGTTGTCCGAACCTTCGGTGTTGCGGCTGGCAATCTCGTTGCCGACGCCGGTGACATTGCCGGAGGCGAAGGCGTTGCCGCTGTCGGAGACTTCTTCGGCCGACCGGCCGTCCTCGGCACGGTTGCGGATGGTGTCGCCGGAGATCGTGACCGTCTCATCGGCGCCGACGGTGGTGACGCCGGTCTGGTTGAGGGCCGTGTTCGCGCCGGTGTCGACGACCTGAGCGACGCCTTCGCCTGCGGCGGTCGCGGCGGCGCTTGCCAGGTTGCGCGCCTCGACGCCGACATCGCCGGTGACCGCGCTCGCGATCTCGAAGGTGCCCTCGCCGGACTCGTTGTCCATCACGTCGTCGATGAAGTCCTCGCCGAAGGCGTCGCGGGTCTTCGCGCCGGTGGCCGTGGCCGAGACCTCTGCGCTGAAGTCGCCCTCGATGGAGAGATCGACGTCGCGAACGGCGTCCTCGTCCCCGGCCGCGTTGGCGTTGTCCGCCGTGCTGGCCTGATCGTTGCCCGCGCCGCCGAAGGCATTGGTGCGCGCGACGATGTCATCGGCGTCGACGTTGGCATTGCCGCTGGCATCGACCAGCGTGTCCGCGCTGTCGGTCTCGCGCAGGGTGATGTCCTCGACCAGCGTCTCGCGCTCTTCGAGGTCGATCTCGACCGTGTTGCCGGAGAACAGGTCGTTGTCGCTGGCGAGATCGTTCCCGGAGGCGATCTCGTTGCCGGACAGCACGTCGCTTATCTCGACGTTGTTGTCCGACCAGAGCGTATTTTCCGACCCGACCGTGTTGCCGGATCGCGCTTCATTGCCACTCTCGGACCGGTTTCTGGACGCGATCTCGTTAAGATTGAGGGTTTCATTGTTGCTGAGAACGTCGTTTTCAGCACGTTCGATATCTGTCGACATCTGTGTTTCTCCACACTTCGCTCATTCGATGCCTTTCTGAACCGTTAAGGCGGCCCAGGGCGCCCGTTTCTTCGCACACCGAATTCGTGGAGCGAGGCCGGCAGCAGGATAGGCGCTTTAGCCCGATGGAGCACGCCCTATCCTGACGGATAGAGGCGCGGTTCGTGGGGACATTGTGCATGCTATCTGGAGCTGCAGCGGCAGGCAGGGTTCTGCTTCAAGAGCCATGAGCCTGAACATTAAATTACATGGTTAATAAGAGGGCCGGGCAGATCCGCCCCGGTGCTTGCGGCCGGGCAGGCGCCGATGATCGCGGTCGACCCGATGTCGATCATGCAGTAACTGGACGCCCGGGCCGCCGCACGGGTTCTGCATGGCGCGTCCAGACGAAGCCGAAGCGAGAGGGACCGCTGCATGCCGATCACCGAGACCGAACTGGCTCAGGCCCGCACCAATTGGGGAGACGCGCTCGTCGCGATCTCCAAAGCCTATGAGGCGGATGGGATCGACGGCGCCCGACCGCTCGCCGAGAGCGTGCTGGACGCGGCCTATGGGTATTCGCTCGGCCCGGTCCTCTTCAAACCGACGCTGGCGAGCGGCGCGCAGACCTTCCGGCCGACCCGGAAGGGCGCCTTGTCGTATTTCGTGGCGCATGACGCGGACTATCCGCTCGACACCGGTTTCGGGATCAGGGGATGGCGCACGGTGGTATCCGAGACCTCGGCGCATTTCGTCGAGGGGGATGTCGCTATGTGGATGGGCTGGGTGACGATGACCGACAGGGACGGTCAGATCACGAAGGTCGACAAGAGCTGGGGCTACAAGAAGGATGCGGATGGCACGCTGCGGATCGTGCTGCATCATTCGTCGCTGCCCTACCAGCCGTAGCCGGGCGCGCGCGGGCGCCGGCGTCTCGCGCGCGGCTCAGGGCTTCGGCGTGCGCTCGGCCATGGCAGCGAGGAGCATGGCGGTGAGGAGGGCGTCGCGCTTGGCCGAAAGCGCGGCCGGCGCCTCGCCGGCGGTGGCCTCCGCGATGCCGGTTGCGAGCGTCTCGGCGATTTCCGCGTCGAGCCGGGGGCTGCCGAGATCGTCCCACCAGCGGTGAAAGCTGGGGCCGTAGCGCTCGCAGAAGGCGGGCAGGCCGCCGGGTCCTGCGCCGAGATGGAAGAGCATGGTGGGACCCATGGCCGCCCAGCGCAGGCCCGGCCCGGCCCAGACCGCCTTGTCCACGTCCTCGACGCTGGCCACGCCGGAGGTCACGAGATGGATCGCCTCGCGCCAGAGGGCGGCCTGCAGGCGGTTGGCCACGTGACCCGGCACTTCGCGCTGCACACGGATCGTGACTTTGCCGGCGGCGGCATAGATGGCCTCGGCGCGCTCGAGAGCGCCGGGCGCGGTGCGCGCATTGCCCATCACCTCCACCAGCGGGATGAGATGCGGCGGGTTGAAGGGGTGGCCGAGGACGAGGGGGCCGGGATCCTGCCAGCCCGCCTGCATCTCGGAGAGCATGAGCCCGGAGGCGGAGGAGGCGACCACAGCGCCGGGCGCGAGCGCGGGTTCGATCCGGGCATAGAGCGCGTGCTTGATCTCGATGCGCTCGGGCACGCTTTCCTGCACGAAACCGGCACCCTCCACTGCCACTGCGGGATCGGCGTGGAAGCTGACCGCCTCCGGATCGGCGCCCGCGGCGAGGCCGAGGCGTTCGAGCACCGGCCAGGCGCCGGCGATATAGGCGCGCACGGAGGCTTCGGCGTCGGGCATGGGGTCGTGGACGGCGAGCTTGTGGCCCGCGGCGAGGAACAGGGCGGTCCAGCTCGCGCCGATCACGCCGGCCCCGAG
>JBCBWF010000346.1:0-5308 GCA_039817245.1 Pseudomonadota bacterium
ACGGGCTGTCCGCCGGGGCGCGGTCGCGCAGGTCGCGACCAAGCTCCATCAGGCGCGCGACATAGCGGGTTGCAAACTCGGCCGCATTGACGCCGTGGTCCGGGACGGAGCCGTGGCCTTCGAGCCCGTGGAATGCTGTGGTGTACTCGAAACATCCCTTGTGGCCCTCGACGATCCGCATGGAGGTCGGTTCGCCAACGAGCGCGATGGCAGGGCGGATGTCGCGCGCGCGCAGGAGACCGGTGAGAGCCCGCGCGCCGAAGCAGCCGACCTCTTCGTCATAGGTCAGCGCAATGTGGAGTGGGCGGACGAGGCGCCATTGTGCGATCTCGGGCGCGAGCGCGAGGACGCAGGCGATGAACCCCTTCATGTCACAGGTACCGCGACCGTAGAGCCGGCCCTCGCGATGGACCAGGGCGAAGGGGTCGGAGCTCCAGGGCTGACCGTCGACGGGTACCACATCGGTATGCCCCGATAGCACCACGCCGCCCGCGACTTCCGGCCCGATCGTCGCGAACAGGTTGGCCTTTGCGCCGGTCTCGTCATGGCTGATCTCGATCCGCGCGCCGAGGGCGCGCAGGTACTCGGCCACCCAGTCGACCAGCGCGAGGTTGCTTTCGGAAGATACGGTGGGGAAGGCCACGAGATCGCCCAGCAGGCCGGTGGCGGCGGTCAGCCGATCCATGCTCAGACCTTGACCGTAAGCGCGCGGGGCCGGTCGCAGAGGCACTCGGCGGGGCCGCTCTCGCGGATCAGAATGCTCTCGGTGATCTCCAGCCCCCACTCATCCATCCAGAGACCCGGCATGAAATGGAAGGTCATGCCCGGTTCCAACTCCGTTCGGTCGTCGGGTCGGAACGAGGCGGTGCGCTCGCCCCAGTCAGGCGGGTAGGAGAGCCCTATCGGGTAGCCGCAGCGGCCATCGCGGGCGATCCCAGCACGCTCCAAGGCGCCGTAGAGTGCGCGGGCGACGTCGCCTGCGACGTTGCCGGGGCGGGCCGCCTCCAGCCCCGCTTCAAGCCCCTCGATCAGCGCGCCCTCCGCGTTGCGCATCTCCCGCGGCGGCGTGCCGAGGAACACCGTCCGGCAGAGCGGCGCATGATAGCGCCGATAGCACCCGGAGAGTTCGAAGAAGGTGGCCTCACCGGTGGCGAAGGGGCGGCCGTCCCAGGTGAGATGCGGGGCGGACGCGTCGACACCCGACGGCAGGAGCGGCACGATCGCGGGGTAGTCGCCCCAGTGCCCGTCTGCACCGCGCGCCTGTGCCGCCATGATCTCGGCCACCAGTTCGTTCTTGGGCAGGCCGGGCTCCACGCGTTCCAGCGCGGTGTCGATGAGCCGTTCGGTGATCCGGGCGGCGCGCCGCATGAAGGCAATCTCTTCCGCCGACTTCACGCCGCGCGCCCAATTGACCAGCGCCGTCGCGTCGACGAGCACTGCATCCGGAAGCGCAGTGGCGAGGCTCGCATGGGCTTGGGCCGAGTAGTAGTAGTTTTCCATTTCGATGCCGATCCGCGCCTTCGCCAGCCCGCATTCGGCAAGCCTGGCGGCGAGGTCCTGCATCGGGTGGCGCTCGGTCGACTGGACGTAGTGATCTGCGTAGCCCTGCACCCGGTCGTCAGGCATCCAGACAGTGCGGCGCGCGCCGTTGGCATCCTGCGAGCGGCCCCACCAGAGCGGCTCCTCGCCCGGGATCACGATCACCCCCTGATGGACGTAGAAGGACCAGCCATCATAGCCGCTGAGCCATGCCATGTTGGACGGATCAACAACGAAGAGCGCATCGATTCCAAGCTGCTCCATCCGCATGGCGACAAGGGCCAATCGACGGGCGTACTCAGCCGCGGAGAAGGGAAGGGTATTGGGCGGCACAGAGTGCTCCATGCTATGTTGTGTACAGCGCAATCATATGAAGCTGCGAATGCTCATAATTCAAGCATCCGCCTTGCCATCGAGTCGTTGACTCAGCATCGCGCCTCATGGTGCTGTACACAACATGGGCGAGCGCAAGGGCGCACCGAGACCCGACCAAAGACAGGGAGTTGGTCATGGATCGCAGAATGTTCGGAGCCGCGGCCGTTGCCGCGCTGTGCGTCGCGGGCACCGCCTCGGCGCAGGATCTGCTTGAGCGCGCGCAGGCGGGTGAGACCGTGCGCATCGGCTTCGCGAACGAAGTGCCGTGGGCGTATCCCGGTGACGGCAACGCGCCGCTGGGCTTCGTGAACGCGATTGCGCTCGGTGTCCTGGGAGAAATGGGAATCGAGAACATCGAGCCGGTCGTCACGGACTGGGGCGGTCTTATCCCAGGCCTCAACGCCAATCGTTTCGACGTCATCACCGGCGGGATGTACATCCTCGGCTCGCGTTGCGAGAACGTCGACTTCTCGGATCCAATCGGGATCTTCGGTGACGCTTTCATCGTCGCATCCGGCAACCCGAAGGGCATACAGACCTATCAGGACATCAAGGAACAGGGCTCGGTCCTCGTGACCGGCGCAGGCTTCAACATCGTCGAGGTCGCCAGGACAGAGGGGATCGCGGACAGCAATGTCATGCAGGTGCCCGGACCGACCGAGATCCTCGCCGCCGTGCGCGCCGGCAGGGCCGATGCCGGCGGCGTGACGTTCTTTACGGCGCAGAACCTTGCAGAGCAGTCGGGCGGCGATGTCGAGGTCACGGATCCGACGCTTCTCCCCGACTACACGCTGAACTGGGTCGGCATCGCCTTCCGGCAGGACGACGACGCCTTCCGCGAAGCCTTCGACGCAGCGCTCGCGGAATACATCGGATCGGAGGCGATGATGGGCGCCGTGGCCGAGTACGGCTACACCGAGACCCAGCTTCCCGGGGCCTCCACCACCGAGTTCGCCTGCGCCAACCGCTGAGGGTGTCGTAAGCGGTCACCCTGGCCGACAGGGTGGCCGATCCGGCTTGCGCCGACCTGAGCCTTCGCCCTGGGGTCAACGCCCATGTCCTATGTCGCGTATCTCGAGGAGCACGGCGCCCGCTTGCTGGGCGGCGCGATCGTCACGATTGAGCTGACGATCCTGTCCTCCATCGTGGCGGTTCTGATCGCGGTGGCCATGGGGCTGATGAAGCTGTCCACCAACGCCTTCGTGCGGGGGACGGCAACCGTCTACATCGAGATCTTCCGCGGAACCTCGCTGCTCGTGCAGCTGTTCTGGATCTTCTACGTACTCCCCCTGTTCGGCGTGACGCTCGAGAAATTTACGGCGGGCTTCCTCGCCGTGGGCATGAACCTCGGCGCCTACGGCGCGGAGGTCGTGCGCGGCGCCATCCAATCGGTTCCCCGCGGGCAGTACGAGGCTGCACTCGCCCTCAACATGTCGCCGATGAAGCGCATGCGCCGGATCATCTTGCCTCAGGCGCTGCTGATCATGCTGCCCCCCTGGGGCAATCTCTTCATCGAACTCTTGAAGGGGACGGCGCTCGTCGCGCTGATCTCGGTCACCGACCTGATGTTCGAGGCCCGACAGATCAACGGCTCGACGTTCCTTTCGGCCGAGACCTTCGGGACTGCTCTCGTGCTCTACTACGTGATGGCGCGCTTCGGGGTGACACCGCTCATGCGCTGGCTCGAGGGCTACGCCGCACGACGCATGGGTCGGGCCTGATGGATTGGCGCTGGGACTTCACGGTCGAGATCCTCCCGCGGCTTCTGCTGGCGACGCTCAACACGCTGATGGCCGCTGGCGTCGGCTATGGGATCGCGCTGGTCGTCGGGCTCGTCTTCGCGCTCGGACAGCGAACGCCCTCCGCCGTTCTCAATCGCGGCGTCCGCGAAGTGGTCGAGTTCATCCGGTCGACGCCGCTCGTCCTGCAGATCTTCTTTGTGTTTTACGTCGGCCCTCAGTTCGGCATCCGGCTCAGCCCCTGGACCTCGGGGATGATCGCAATCGGGCTTCACTACGCTGCCTACCTGTCGGAGGTCTATCGTGGCGCCCTGGAAGCGATCCCCAAGGGACAGTGGGAGGCCACACGCGCGCTCAATCTCTCGACTTGGCGAACCTATACCGGTGTGATCCTGCCGCAGACGTTGCCGATCGCCCTGCCGGGGATGGGGAACTACCTGGTCGGGATCTTCAAGGACACGCCCATGCTCTCGGTCATCGGCGTTGCGGAGCTGATGCACACGGCGAATGCCATCGGCTCTGAATCATACCGCTTTCTGGAGCCCTACACCCTGGTCGGCATCATCTTCCTCGCCCTTTCGCTGCCAACCGCGGCGGGGTTGCGGCGGCTGGAGAGCTGGCTACGGGTCCGACTTGGCCTGACGAGGTGATGATGAGCGGCACACAGAACGGCGCGACGGATCCGATTGTCCGGTTCGACAAGGTCACCAAGCGCTACGGAAATCTCACGGTGCTCGACGCGCTCGATCTCGACGTGGCGCAGAACGAAATGGTGTCGATCATCGGCCCGTCCGGCTCAGGCAAGACCACAGTGCTGCGCCTGCTCATGACGCTCGAAGACGTCACCGAGGGCGTGATCTGGGTCGATGGCGAACCGTTGACGCACATGCAACGCCGCGGGCAGCTAGTGAAGGCCGACCAGCGCCATCTCCGCGCACAGCGCTCGAAGATCGGCATGGTGTTCCAGCACTTCAATCTCTTCCCGCACATGACGGCGCTGGAGAACTGCATCGAAGGGCCTGTGCACGTGCTGGGTATGAGCACGGAGGAAGCCGAGGCGCGCGCCGCCGACCTGCTGGATCTCGTCGGCCTTGGCGACAAGAAGGGCCAGCATCCCGTGCGCCTCTCCGGCGGGCAGCAGCAGCGCGTGGCGATCGCGCGTGCGCTCGCCATGCGGCCGAAGGTGCTGCTCCTGGACGAGGTGACCTCCGCCCTCGATCCGGAGGTCATCGGCGAGGTTCTGGCGGTGATCCGGCAGCTGCACCACGACCACGACCTGACGATGCTGATGGTCACCCACCAGATGGGCTTCGCCAAGGAGATCTCAGACCGGGTGTGCTTCTTCCATTCCGGCCGGATCGAGGAGCAGGGCTCGCCCGAGCAGCTCTTCGGTGATCCGCAGAGCCCCCGCACGCGGCAATTCCTCAGCGCGGTGCTGGAGGCGGGATGAGCGATTTTACGCTGGCGCGCGTGTTGGCGGCCCGCCACCGTATCACGGGTGTGGCGGATGCGACGCCGCTGGTGCCATCGTCGCTCGACTTCGGGCATGAGCTGCTGCTGAAGCTGGAGATCGCCCTGCCGATCGGTGCGTGCAAGCTGCGCGGCGCGGTCTCGGCCATCTCGGCGGTGCCGGTGGGCGTGCCGGGCGTCACCTG
>JBCBWF010000678.1:0-1586 GCA_039817245.1 Pseudomonadota bacterium
CAGGCATAGTTGAGCGCATCGAGCCCGCGCGCCACGAAGGGGTCGTAGACGGTGCCCACAGGCAGGAGCCGCTCGCCAAAGAGCGGACCCGCGAGACCCGCAGCGCCGAGAAGCAGGAAAAGGTTCATCTCCGCGATACCGAGCTCGAGATGCTGCCCCTCCGGCGCAAAGCGCCACTTCTGGGCCGACGGCACGCGCTCGTCGCGGAAGGTGTCCGCCAGCTCGGCCCGCGCGAAGAGGCCGCGCCGGTTCACCCAGGCGCCGAGATTGGTGGACACGGTCACATCGGGCGAGGTCGTGACGATGCGCTCGGCCAGGGCCGTGCCCCCGCGGGCGAGCCCGTCGAGGAGCTTGCCGAACGCGGCCTGGGTGGAGATCTCACGCTCGGCGGGTGGGTCGAGGGCGGGTACGGGCAGACGCGGCGCGGCGGAGCGCCGGGGCCCAGCGGCAAAGAAGGGCACAGTCTTGAGGAAGGCGGCGAGGCCGGCGGGATCGGCGATGCCGGCCAGGGGCGCCCATTCCTCCCCCTCGGCCACGCCCATCCCGGCGCGGAAACCCTCCATCTGGGCCGGCGTCATGAGGCCGGCATGGTTGTCCTTGTGCCCGGCAAGCGGTGTCCCCCAGCCCTTGATGGTGTAGGCGAGGAATGCGGTGGGGCGGTCATGGTCGATGGCGGCGAAGGCCTCGGCCAGCGTCTCGACGCAGTGCCCGCCGAGGTTCTGCATCAGCGTGGCAAGCTCGGCGTCCGAGCGGCGCTCGAGAAGCCCGGTGACAGGGCCCTGGTCGCCGATCTCGTCCATCAGCCGCTTGCGCCAAGCCGCGCCCCCCTGGAAGGTGAGCGCAGCATAGAGCGGGTTGGGGCAGTGCTCGATCCAGTCACGCAGGCGCGCGCCGCCGGGCTCGGCGAAGGCGGCGCGCTGGAGGGCGCCGTGCTTGAGGCGCACCACCTCCCAGCCGAAGGCGCCGAAGATGGCCTCTATGCGCTGCCAGAGACCCTCGCGCACCACGCCGTCCAGGCTCTGGCGGTTGTAATCGATGATCCACCAGCAGTTGCGCAGATCGTGCTTCCAGCCCTCCTGCAGGCATTCGTAGATGTTGCCCTCGTCGAGCTCCGCATCGCCGATGAGCGCGATCATCCGGCCGAGCGGGCGCTCTGCGGACCAGGGCTTGGCGGCCAGATAGTCCTGCACCAGCGAGGCGAAGGCGGTGATCGCGACGCCGAGGCCGACGGAGCCGGTGGAAAAGTCCACATCGTCGATATCCTTGGTGCGCGAGGGATAGGACTGCGCACCGCCGAAGCCGCGGAAACGCTCGAGCTTCTCGCGGGTCTGGTTGCCCATGAGATATTGCATGGCGTGGAAGACGGGGGCGGCATGGGGCTTGACGGCCACCCTGTCCTCGGGGCGGAGGGCGGTGAAGTAGAGCGCCGTCATGATCGAGACCATGGACGCGCAAGACGCCTGGTGCCCGCCGACCTTCACATCGCCTGGTTCCTTGTCGCGCAAATGATTGGCATTGTGCACAATCCAGGAGGCGAGCCAGAGCAGCTTTTGCTCAATCACTTTTAGAGGCGCCGCGACACTGCG
>JBCBWF010000681.1:0-1545 GCA_039817245.1 Pseudomonadota bacterium
CTATTTCGCCGATGCGCCGACGCTCTTCGTGGATCTCTTCACGGGCCAGGCGCCCCTGGTGGCCTATGCCACCGTGGGCGTGCTGACCTTCACCACCTTCGTGCTCGGCGGCTTCATGCGCGAGCAGGTCTGCATCTACATGTGCCCCTGGCCGCGCATCCAGGGGGCGATGCTCGACGAGAACTCGCTGATCGTGACCTACAAGGACTGGCGGGGCGAGCCGCGGGGCAAGCACCGCAAATCCTCGGAGGCGGCGGATCTCGGCGACTGCGTGGACTGCAATGCCTGCGTGAATGTGTGCCCCACGGGCGTGGATATCCGCGAGGGCCAGCAGATCGGCTGCATCACCTGCGCGCTCTGCATCGATGCCTGCGACGACATCATGAAGCGCGTGGGCAAGCCGCGCGGGCTGATCGACTACTGCACCTTCGAGGATGCCGCGCGCGAGCAGGCCGGCGCGGAGCCGGCGGCGGTCTGGAAGAAGATCGTGCGGCCGCGGACGATTCTCTACACCGTGCTCTGGAGCCTGATCGGCGTGGCGATGCTGGTCACCCTCTTCATGCGCCAGGAGATCGGGCTGAGCGTGGCGCCGGAGCGCAACCCCCTCTACGTGACGCTGTCGGACGGCAAGATCCGCAACGGCTATGACCTGAAGATCCAGAACATGACCGATGCGACGGCGCCGTTCCGGGTGAATGTGAAGGCCGGGTATTTCGTGGAGGCCGCGCTGCAGGGCGAGGAGGGCGACACGATCGAGATCGGCGCGCAGGAGCAGCGGCGGATCAAGTTCTTCCTGACCGCACCGCCCTGGTTCCAGATGCCCGAGCGCTTCGATGTGCGGATCTGGGTGGAGAACCTCGATACGCATGACCGCACCTTCTACGACACCACCTTCAGGGGGCCCGAAAATGACGGATCGTGACACCAATGCCGGCGGCCGGGAGCTGAAGGGCTACCATGTGCTGATCATCGCGCTCACGGCCTTCGGGGTGATCATCGCGGCGAACATGACCATGCTGATGGCCGCGACCGGGACCTTCCCGGGGCTGGTGGTGGAGAACTCCTACCGCGCGGGCGTGGGCTGGAACGACCGCGCGGCGGCGCAGCGCGCCCTCGGCTGGGAGGTCGGCACGGGCTATGACGCGGGCGTGCTGGTGGTCTCGGTGACGGATGCGGAGGGCCTGGCGGTGTCCGGCATCGCGCTGAGCGCCACGGTGGGCCGGCCGGCGAGTGCGGCGGAGGACCGGGAGCTGGCGCTTCGCTACGAGGGCGGGCGGTATGTGGCGCCGGTGGCGCTCGAGCCCGGGCTCTGGCGCGTGGCGATCACCGGTGCGGGCAAGGGGGCGGCGCGCTACGAGACCGCGGCCGAGCTCTATGTGCGCCCCGGGGCAAGCGCGGACTGATGCGCGACGAGGCCGTCCTCTCGGCGCCCGGCGCCGGGTGCTGCCCGGCCGGCGCGGCGCTTGATGCCGCAGGGGTTGGGGCTGCCGGCGAGGGCGCTGGGCGCTGGGTGCGCGCGGACGGGCCCGGGCGGGCGAGCCTCGA
>JBCBWF010000204.1:0-8764 GCA_039817245.1 Pseudomonadota bacterium
CCACCGGGCGCGGCGCCTTTGCGATCGGCCCTGCCGTTGTGCGCCAGCCCCCTATTCGAACGCGTCCGTCGTGCGGGCGCTTCGTCGGCGACCGATGAGGAAGGCGCACTCTGCGAGCGCCTGCAGTCTCTGAGCGTCGCCGAGGCACGCGCGCTTCTTCTGGGGACGCTGAGGTCCGAGGCCGCGAGGATCCTGCGCGCCAGTCCGGATGACATGAAGGCGGATGTGCCGCTGACCGCCCTGGGCTTTGACAGCCTGATGGCTGTGGATCTGCGCCTCGGTCTCGAGACGCGTCTCGGGATCTCGCTTCCGCTTGCGGGTGTCAGTGCGAGCACCCGGCTGTCAGACCTCGCAGAGGATGCGCTGGCGCGACTGCGCCCGGCAGGAGCAGCGGATTGCGACACGAGGGCCTCCGCGCCATCCGGCGCGGCCTCGGATGAAAGCTCCGCGATCCTGAAAGGGCTCGTCTCCCGGCATGCGCCCGCACTCGATACCGAGGCGGCCAGCCAGCTTCTCGAGGAACTCGCGCCCGCCCCGCGACGATCGGCGCGATGAGCAGCCCGGAACGCCGCGCCATGAGCGGTCCTGTTTCATCGGACCGAATGCTGGCGCGCCTGCGGGAGCGGCGGCAGGCACACGTCTCGACACCGGCGAGCGACGGCGCAGCGGAGCCTGCCGGGTTCGACTTCGCGCAATTGCCCGAGCTGCGGACGATTCGCATGCAGCGAAATGCGATCGACCTCCTCGGCATCCCCTCGCCCTATTTCCGCCTGCAGCAGGGTGGTCCGGTGCCGGACACGGAGATCGAGGGCGCGCCCTGCGTAAGCTTCACGAGCTACAACTATCTGGCCCTCAACGGTCATCCCGCGGTGCGCGCGGCGGCGACCGCAGCCCTGGAGCGCCACGGCCTCTCGGCAACCGCCAGTCGGCTCGTCGGCGGGGAGCGGCCGGAGCAGCGCGCCCTGGAGCGCCGGCTCGCCGCGTTCTGCGGCACCGAGGACGCCGTCGCGATGGTCTCCGGCCACGCCACGAATGTCACCGCGCTCGGCACCCTTCTGGGGCCGGAGGATCTCGTGCTCGTCGACGCGCTGGCGCACAACTCGGTCTTCGAGGGCATTCGCCTCTCCGGGGCGCAGCGGCGGGTCTTCGCCCATGGCGACTATGCGGGTCTGGAGGCGATCCTCAGCAGTGCTCGCGCTGGTTATCGCAGGGTCCTGATCGCTGTCGAGGGCCTCTACTCGATGGATGGCGATTGCCCGGACCTCGCACGACTCGTCGCACTCAAGCGGCGATACGAGGCCTGGCTGATGGTGGACGAAGCGCATGCGCTCGGCGTTCTCGGCCCCACCGGGCGCGGCCTTGCCGAAGCGCAGGGCGTTGATCCGAGCGCCGTCGAGATCTGGATGGGGACGCTCTCGAAGAGCCTCGGCGCCTGTGGCGGCTATATTGCGGGATCCGGGGCGCTCGTTGAGCTCTTGCGCCACACCGCGCCCGGCTTCGTCTTCTCCGTGGGCCTCTCGCCCGTCCTGGCAGCCGGAGCGCTCGCTGCGCTCGATCTGCTCGAGCGAGAGCCGGACCGGGTCGCGCGCCTTGCCGAGAACGGGCGCTTCTTTCGCGCGGCCGCTCAGGATGCGGGACTGGACACCGGACGCAGCGAAGGCCATGCGATCACGCCCGTCATTCTCGGCAGTTCGCTGCGCGCTGTCGCGCTCTCGCAGCGGCTTCTCGAGCGCGGCTACAGCGTCTGCCCGATCGTGCACCCGGCTGTGCCGGAGAACCAGGCAAGGCTGCGCTTCTTCATCACCTCGGAGCATACGCCGGCGCAGCTCAGGGGCGCCGCCGAGGCGACCGCGACCGCACTCGACGGGCTCGATCATGCCCTCGAAGCGCGGATGGCCGCCCTTCCGGGACGGGCGGGTAAGGAAGCGTCAACCGAGCTTCAATGCGATTGTAACGCCCGCCAGCAATAATGCCGCAGCGGCCGAGAGCCGAAAGATGCAACGGAGCTTGCCCCGCCGTGTTCCCGGCCGTTTCAACCAATTCGCCTCGCAGAGCATCGAGCCGTCCGCTGCGGATGGCGGTTTCGGCAGCGCGGATGAATGCCGAACCCGCTCCGTCCGCACGGCTCGGCACCCGGCGCACTGTGCTGCTCCTGCAGGGGCCCGCCTCCACGCTGTGGCCGCGGATCGCCGATGCGCTCGAGGCGGAGGGGCACCGGGCGCTCCACGTGAACCTTTCGCTGGGGGACTGGCTGTTCTGGCGCCGCCGCGGCGCGCTGAACTATCGCGGTCGTCTGCAGGACTGGCCGGGATGGCTGGACGCACTCTGCCGACGCGAGGCCGTGAGCGACATCCTCTACTTCGCGGACAGGCTGCCCTACCACCGCGCCGCGGCGGCGGTTGCAGCGGAGCTCGGGATCCGGGCCTGGGCGGTGGAGAACGGCTATCTGCGGCCGGACTGGCTGACGCTCGAGCCCGTCGCCATGGGGCGGCATTCGCGCTTCACGCGCGACCCCGCAACGATAGGGCGCCTGGCAGCCGGTCGCCCGCGCGCCGATCTCGACCCACGCTTCCCGGTGCCCTTCGCGGTCGAGGCCGCGAACGAGGTGGTCTTCAACCTCGCCCATGTGCTCGGCCGGCTCGCCTTCCCGCGCTATGTCAGCGACAAGCGCGTGGCCCCTCTGCTCGAATATGCCGGCTGGATCCCGCATCTCGCGACCCTCGCACGCAGCCGCCGGCAGGCCGCGGCGGTGGAGCGAGACTGCGCCCGGCCGGGGTCGGACCACATGCTTCTCGCGCTGCAGATGGAGACGGATTATCAGATCCGGGCGTCCAGCGATTATCCGGGCCAGACGGAGATGCTGGAGGAGGTGCTCGCCTCTCTGGCGCGGTCGGCCCCCGAAACAATGCGCCTCATCGTCAAGATCCATCCGTTCGACAACGGGCTCATCGACTGGCGCGCACGGACGCGTCGGATCGCTGCGCGACACGGTCTTGCGGACCGCGTGACGGTGATCCGCGGGGGCCGGCTCGCCGTGCTTCTGGCCGAAGCGCGCGGTCTCATCACCATCAACTCCACCACCGCCGTGGAAGCGATGCGCCGCGGATGTCCGGTGCTGCCGCTCGGAGACGCGCTCTACGACGTACCGGGGCTGTGTCATCAGAGCGGGCTCGAGCGGTTCTGGACAACGCCCGAACCGCCGGACCCGCAGCTCTTCGACGACTGGTGCCGCGCGCTCGCTTCCGAGATCCAGCTGCGCGGCTCCCAGATGAACCGCGCCGGCCAGGCTGTCGCAGCGGCGGAGATCGCGCGACGGATCGGCGCGGCCGAGCGCTACTGGCAGCTCTACGAGACCTCGCCCGACGCACCGTCCCCACTGGCCGTCGCCGCCGAGTAGCCCGGCGGCATCGCGGCACGCCCAAGAGCACAGCGATGCTGCGCTGCAGCGACGCTCCGTCGCAGCGCGGCGCGGCGCTCGCATGAACAACCCGAAACGCGCTATCCTCGCTGCACCGAGAACGCCGCGCTGCATCCAGCACGGTCAACCTCCGTCCGGGAGTGAGGCGCATGAGCACGCGTAACCTCGATGCGCTCTTCTCGCCGCGATCGGTCGCCGTGATCGGAGCGACGCCGCGCGAAGGCGCGCTCGGCCGGATCGTGTTCGAGCAGCTGCTTGCCGGCGGTTTCGAGGGGCCGGTGCATGCCGTGAACCCAAAACATTCGCAGCTCCTGGACCACCCGGTCCATGCCAGCCCCGCCGCGCTGCCCGAGCCGCCGGATCTCGCCGTGGTCACGACACCCGCACGCACGGTGCCGGGCGTGCTCCACGCTCTCGGCGAGGCGGGCTGCCGGGCCGCGGCCGTGCTCAGCGCGGGCGTCGACCGCGCCTCCGGCTTGCGCGGTGCCAGCATCGAGGCCGCGCGCCGGCACGGCCTGCGCCTCCTCGGCCCCAACAGTCTCGGCCTGATGCGCCCCAACCGGATGCTCAACGCCAGCTACGCGCATCGCATGCCCGTCGGTGGACGGCTGGCCTTCCTCAGCCAGTCCGGCGCGATCATCAGCGGGGTGATCGACTGGGCGGCCGCCCGCGGCATCGGGTTCAGCCATGTGGTCTCACTCGGTGAGGAGGCCGATGTGACGGTGGCCGACATTCTCGACCATCTGGCGACCGAGGCGGAGAGCCGCGCGATCCTGCTCTATCTCGAAGGCATCGACGATGCGGCCGCCTTCCTCTCCGCCGCCCGGGCCGCAGCGCGCGTGAAGCCCCTCATCGTGCTGAAGGCCGGGCGCCACCGCGCCGCGCGCCGGGCCGCCAGCTCGCATAGCGGCGCCGTCGCGGGCACCGAGGCGGTGTTCGATGCCGCTTTCGCCCGCGCCGGCGCGCTGCGCATCACCACGCCGGAGGAGCTCTTCGACGCCGCAGAGATCCTCGATCACACCCGCACGCCGCGGAGCGACCGGCTCGCGGTCATCGGCAACAGCGGCGGCGCAGGCGTGCTTGCGGCCGACGCGATCGGCGATGTCGGAGGCCGGGTCGCGACCCTCTCCGCCGCCACCCGCTCGGCCCTCGCCGCCGATCTGCCCGCCCATGCGAGCACGCAGAACCCGGTGGATCTCGCGGGCGATGCCGATGGCGCGCGCTATGCCGCCGCCGCCGATGCGGTGCTGGCCGATCCGGAGGTCGACGCGCTCCTTGCAATCAACGGCCCCACCGCGCTCTCGGACCCGCTCGACGCGGCGGAGGCGGTGATCGCCGCCGCCCAGCGCCACCGCAAGGCGAGCCACCGCCCGAAGCCCGTGATCACGGCCTGGCTGGGCGAAGGCGCCGCCGCCCCGGCCCGCGCCGCGCTCGAACGCGCGCATATCGCCACCTTCCGCACGCCGACGGATGCGGTGCGCGGCTGGGGCTATCTCATCCGCCGCGCGGCCCTTCTCGAGCGCATCAGCCGCGTGCCCCCGTCGCTGCCGGAGGGCATGGCGCCGGACTGGGCGGCGGCGCGCGCTGCCATCGAGGCCGCTGCTGCCCGCGGTGCGCGCCGGCTGAACGAGGCGGAAGCCAAGGCCGTGATCTCCGCGGCGGGCATCCCGACCGTGCGCACCCTCGTGGCCGCCACCCCCGCCGAGGCCCGTGCCGCAGCGGAAACGCTCGCAGGCGACGGTGCGCCCCGCTTCGCCCTGAAGGCGCTCTCCGACGACTTCGTGCACAAATCCGATGTGGGCGGTGTCATCCTCGATCTCGCCGACCCCGCCGCGGTCGAGGCCGCGGCCGAACGGATGCTCGCGCAGATCGCCGAGCGCGCGCCCGCCGCGCGCATCAGCGGGCTCAGCGTGCAGGAGATGCTGCGCCGCCCCACCGCGCACGAACTGCTCTGCGGCATCTCGGAGGATCCGGTCTTCGGCCCCACCATCGTGTTCGGCGCCGGCGGCCTCGCTGTCGAGGTCGTGAACGACATTGCCCTCGGCCTGCCCCCGCTCGATCTCGCGCTCGCGCGCGATCTCATCGCCCAGACGCGGGTCTCGCGGCTCCTCGCCGGCTACCGCACCCGGCCCGCCGCCGATCTCGACGCCATCGCCGCCGTGCTGCTGCGCCTCGCCGAGATCGCGCGCGCGCTGCCGATGATCCGGGAGCTCGACATCAACCCGCTCCTGGCGGACGACCGCGGGGCGATCGCGCTCGATGCCCGCGTGGTGATCTCGCCGAGCCGGATGGACGAGACCGCGCCGAACCACCGCCTCGCGATCCGGCCCTATCCGGTGGAGCTCGAGGGCTCGCTCACGCTGCGCGACGGCAGCCGCGTCTTCTGCCGTCCCATCCGCCCCGAAGACGCGCCGATCTACCGCGACTTCTTCGCGCGCATCGACACGGAGGACATGCGGCTTCGCTTCTTCACGCCCATGCGCCAGGTGCCGGAGCGGCTCATCGCCACGCTCACGCAGATCGACTACGCGCGCGCCATGGCCTTCCTCGCCTTCGACCCGGAGGACGACGCGCTGATGGGCGTCGCCCGGCTCGCCGCGGATGCCGATGGCGAAACCGCGGAATACGGCATCCTCGTGCGCAGCGACCTGAAGGGCCGCGGCGTGGGCCGCGCGCTCATGAACCGCCTCATCGCCCATGGCCGCGCGGTGGGGCTGCGCGAGATCTGGGGCGAGGTGCTGGCCGAGAACACCGGCATGCTGCACATGGCCGAGGGGCTCGGCTTCCGGTCCGCCCCGAATTTCGAGGAGGGGCTCGTCCATGTCACCCTCGATCTGACCCACGAGAAACTCGCGGACTGACGCGTGCGGCGGTGGCCGGCCGCGCGCCCCGGCCCTAGGCTCGCCCCATGGAGATCGTCACCTTCACGCTCGGCCTCGTCGCGCTGCTTCTGGTGCTGGCAGCGCTCGCGGTGCCGCTCGCCCGCCGCCTCGGGCTGCCGCTGCCGGTGGTCGTGGCGCTCGCGGGGCTCCTGTACGGGGCGGCCTCCGCCGGGTTCGATCTCGGCATCGGGGGGCTCGCGCTCGACAGTTACGATATCTGGCTGATCGAGACGCTGGCGCTCGACAGCCGGACCCTCCTCACCGTGTTCCTGCCGCCCATGCTCTTCGACATGGCGCTCGCGGTGAATGTCCGCCGGATGTGGGACGATATCGCCAGCGTGATGATCCTCGCCGTCTTTGCCGTGCTCGCGGCGACGGCGCTGGTGGGCCTGGCGGTCTGGCAGGTCTCGGGCCTCTCGCTCGTGGCCTGCCTGATGCTCGGCGCCGCAGTGGCCACCACCGACCCCGCCGCCGTCATCACCACCTTCCGCGAGATCGGCGCGCCGCGGCGGCTGCTCGTGGTGCTGGAGGGCGAGAGCCTCCTCAACGACGCCGCCGCCATCGCGATCTTCACCGTGCTGCTGGCCATCGCGGCCGGCGATGCCACGCCCGGCCCCGTGGGCGCCACGCTCACCTTCCTCTACAGCTTCGGCGCGGGCGCCCTCACCGGGCTCGCCGCCGCGCAGGCCGCCGCCCTTCTCTACCCGCTCCTCGATCGCTCCGCGGTGGCGGAGGCCTCGGTCACCGTCGCGCTCGCCTATGGCGCCTATCTCGCGGCCGAGACCGGGCTCGGCGGCTCGGGCGTCGTCGCCGTCGTCTTCGCGGGCCTCGCCACCGGCTCGCTCGGCTTCGTGCGCATGGGGCCGCGCAACTGGAGCACGGTCTGCATCGTCTGGTCCCAGGCGGGGTTCTGGGCGCAGACGCTGGTGCTCCTGCTCGTCTCCGCCCTCGTGCCCAGCATCCTGCTCGACTTCAGCGCCGGCGAGCTCGCGCTGCTCGGCGTCGTCTATCTCGGCGCGCTCGTGGCCCGTGCGCTCATCCTCTTCGGCGTCCTGCCCGTGATCGAGCGGTTCGCGCGCGCCGGCGCGATGGATCTGCGCCAGAAGACCCTGGTCCTCTGGGGCGGCGTGCGCGGCGCCGTCACCCTGGTGCTCGCCCTCTCGCTCAGCGAGACCTCCGCGCTCGGCGAGGAGGCGCGGCTCGCCGGCGAACTCGCCGCGGCGTTCACGCTCGCCACCCTGTTCCTCAACGCCTCCACGCTCGCCTTCGTCACCCACCGGCTGGGGCTCGACCGGCTCTCACCGGGCGATCTCGCGATCCGCGAGCGGATCGTGGCGGGCTCCATCGAGCGCGTCCGCCGCGTCGTCTCCGATCTCGCGCGGCGCCGCGCCATGGAGCCCGAGGCGCTCGCCGTGGTCGAACGGCTGCTGCGCCGCGAGGCGCGCGGGGTGGAGGCGCATGCCGCCGACGCCCCCGCACCGCTCGAAGAGCGCCTCCGTCTCGGCCTCGCCATCGTCGTCGCGCAGGAGGGCCGGCTCATCCGGCGCGGCTTCGAGGAGGGGGCGATCGGCCCGCGCGCCATGCTGCGCCTGCGCCAGGTGGCCGAGCGGCTTGGCGATGCGGCCCGCGCCGGCGGCAAACCCGGCTACCTCGCGGCGCTCGACACCGAGCTTCGCGCCGCCCGCCTCCTGCGCAGCGCCGTGATCCTCCACCGCCTCACCGGCTGGCAGCGCCCGCTCGCGGCGCGCATCGAGCTCCGCCACACCGCCCAGCTCGAGAGCGAGCGGATCCTGCGCGAGCTCGAGGGCTTCGTCGTCCAGACCCTCGCGCCCATGATCGGCGAGGATGCGGCGGAGGAGATCCGCGCCCTCGTCGCCGACCGCCGCGCGCGCGTGGATGCCGAGATCGATGCGACCGAGCTGCAGTATCCCAGCTACTGCACCCGTCTCGAACGCCTCCTCCTCCTCCGCGCCGCGCTCCGCCGCGAGCGTCAGCAGTTCGAGCGCCTCTTCGCCGACGGCATCATCGGCCCCGAACTGCACAGCGACCTGATCGGCGATATCGACCGGCGCGAGCGTCTGGCGGGCCGGCCGCCGCAGCTCGATCTCGATCTCAGCCCCCAGGCGCTGATCGACCGCCTGCCGCTCTTCGAGACCCTGTCCGACGCCCAGCGCCGCGCGCTGGTCCGCCACCTGCGCACCCGGCTCGTCGCCGCCGACACCACCGTTGCGGGCCCCGGCGAGCGCAACTGCGCCATGGTCTTCGTCGCCGCCGGCGTGCTGGCGATGGGGGAGGGAACCCGGCTGACCAAGGGCGACTTTTTCGGCGATGTCGCCTTGGTGGGCCCGTTCCACCGCCAGGGCCGCAAGGTCGTGGCCCGCAGTTTCAGCAAGCTGCTCGTGCTGTCGCGGCGCGATCTCAGCCGCCTGATGGCGCGCGATCCGTCCATCGGCGACATCATTGC
>JBCBWF010000428.1:0-4273 GCA_039817245.1 Pseudomonadota bacterium
ACGTGTCGGTCCTCCCGCCGGAGCCATAGTAGAAGGCCCGGCCAACGCGACGGGGAACGGGCTGGTCGCGCATGGCGAGGGGGGCCACGACGGCGGCTGTTACCCGCCGCCTCGGACGCGCGGGCACGGAGGCGGGCGGTTCTCTGGGGGCGGTGCGGCGACCGTCGGCTTCCCTGGCTCCGTCCCCGCGCGTCCGAGGCGGCGGGTATCAGCCGCCGTCGCGGCCCCCCGCTCCATGCACGACCAGCCCCTTCCCCGTCGCGATGGCCGGGTCTTCTACTATGGCTCCGGCGGGAGGACCGACACGTGCGGTCCGGCCAAAGCGATGCCGGTGGTCGGGCGGCGCCGCCCGCCCTGTGGAGAGGCGGAGGTCGTCCCCGGCCGTGATGCCGGCCCCGCGCGATCGCGCCGCAGGCCCTCCAGCCCGGTTAATGGCCCGCGGGCGCGTTAACCAACAGGTCGCAAAGGGCGCGCATCACGCGGCTGCCGGTCGCGGATTCTGCCGAGAAGCCCGCGAATCATGCGCAGCGCGAAGGGTGAGTCGCTCTAGCGCGTTAACCATTGCGGAAATCGCCCTGTCCCAAATTGGTCCCCACCCATTTCTGTTAACCAATTAACTCCCGCATAGAGCTTTTCCTGCCCTCAGATCGAAAGCGAAGGCATTTCAATGCGTTCCAGTTTTCGACTCCGCGCCGCGCCCTGTCAGTCAATCTTTCACAAGCGAAAAGCGCATCTGGAGACCGAGATTTCCAAGAAACGGTAG
The DNA here is from genome assembly GCA_039817245.1 of Pseudomonadota bacterium. Classification (GTDB taxonomy): domain Bacteria; phylum Pseudomonadota; class Alphaproteobacteria; order Rhodobacterales; family Rhodobacteraceae; genus Thermohalobaculum. The sequence goes on from JBCBWF010000428.1 coordinate 764, forward strand.
CGGATTTCAATCTGCAGAACCAGAGAATGATCGGGCGGCGAAAAAGCTCATTATCCACCTCTGGCGCATAGATCGCCCCCTTTCAGTCGCATTTCCCTTCGAACTCTTAACCTCACGCACCGTAGGCAGGGTGCGATTGGCTTCGTTGCTGGAACCTTGGAAGGGAGACGTCGGGATGAAATTGGTTAATTGGACGAGCGCAGCCGCTCTTAGCATCGTCATGGGTATCGGCGGTGCGACCGGTGCGGGAGCTTATGACATCGCGAAGGTCGCGCAGCTTCCGAAGGGCGACCCCGTGCGCAAGCTCGTCATCCTGCATTGGCAGGAAGTGCTGCTCGAGCGCATCGTGAAGGGTGTCTGCTACGTCGATGCCGGCGTCGAGGTCGAGCGCAACAAGCAGATCGTCTTCGCCTCGCGCGACGTCTTCGAGCGCACGCTGCCGGACATCGTGGACGAGGTTAAGAACCTCGACCCGAAGAGCCCGCTCGCCAAGAGCCTGAAGCGCAGCATCGACAAGAAGCAGAAGCATTGGTTCCGCTTCCGAGTCTTCTTCGAGAAGGAGCTGAAGGACCACGCGCCGGAGGACAGCGTCCTCGGCCAGGTCGCGCTCATGGAGCAGGGCCTCGTGAAGACCGTCGAGCGCGTCTACAAGGCCGTCCGCCGCGAGGCGATCAAGAAGGGTGACGTCACGCTCGCCGACACGCTGCAGGAGCAGAGCGGCTTCAGCCGTGTCTTCATGGCCGAGACCATGATCAAGGAAGCCTGCATGGTCTCGCTCGGCGAGGGCGGTTCCATGGAGCGCGAGAAGCTCCGCGAGGCGGTCTTTACCTTCGAGAAGGTACTCAACGCCGACGAGAAGTCGATCGTCGCCCCGAAGGACGTGAAAGCGCTCATCCCGCAGTGGCGCGAGCTGATCCCGGCCCTCTACGCCATGGCCGACGGCAAGCCGGCCGCGCCGGGCATCCTCGAGAAGCTCGACGAGCTCGAGCACAAATGGGCGACCGCGTCCGGCGAGCCGGAGATCGGCGTCGGTCAGAGCTGATCGCAGCCACCCGCTGCGAGGCAGACGACCAAGGGACAGCATGAAGCCTGCCGCCCCCTGCCCGGGGGCGGGTCAAGGACGGAGCCGCGACATGCCGCAAGACGCATGCACGGCTCCCGATCTGGCCCCGGCTGCGAAGACCGCTGCCGGCGCCCCGCGATCGTTAACATTGGAAGATAATCCGGTGTAGAATCGGCAACATCGTCAACCAAATCAATTTAATTGGTTAATACTGTCTCATTCTCGTACACTCCGTAAGAGTTTGGCTCAATTGTCGCGGCCTCATGTGCGCTGCTGGGCCAGAAACCTGCTGCAGAGCCGCCAATTTGCATTTCAAATAAAGTGGATGCATTCTTTCCAGGTGAGGTACACAATGGGTGTACACCGCAAAGCGGCCTGAGTTCGAGAAGAGTGAGAGTAGATGATGACCCGCCTGTCTCTGACCACCCTGTTCGGCGCTGTCGCGATTGCAGTTGCCGTGAGCGCGCCATTGCCAGCCAAGGCCGCCGGTGCCGAGGCAATACTCAAGGAAGTGGAGCAGCTGCCGGAGCGTCATCCGATCCGGCTCACCGCGCGGGCGCAGCACCAACGCGTGCTCCTCGCCGGCATGACCGTGATGGCCTGCGAGGCGGTGGCCGAGCCCGCCGCCGACGCGATCCGCGCAGAGGCCGCCACCGCGCGCCGCGACTTCGCCGCAGCCCGTGTGGCGCTCGCGGAGGAACTCGCCCGCCACGACCAGCAGAATGCCGCCATCGAATGGCTCGGCCATGAGGTCGCCCGCGAGGCCGCGCTGTGGGATCGTTTCGAGGCCCGCCTCGTCGGCCTTCTGGAAATGGAGGGCACCGACGATGCTCGCGCCGCCGCCTTCTTCGAGCTCCTCGAGGTCGAGGCCGAGCTGAGCCGCGACCTCGATATCATCTACAACGGGGTGGACGGGCTGATGCTGCCCATCGGCACGGTCGATCTGGGCAAGATGATCCAGGTGGGCATGGCGTTCGAGAACGAGAGCCGCCGTATCGTCGCCGCCCGCGCCGCCTGCATCGAAGCCGTGCGCGAGCGGATCGAGGCTGCGCCGAGCGATCTTGCCAGCACGCCCGCGCGCCTCGGCTGAGGCGCGCCGCCCCGGGGGCGACCGGGCGGGGCGGGTTCAGAGCAGGGCGGGTTCAGATCTCGTCGATCGCCTCGAGCGACTCCGGCAGGATCTGCCCGCCATCCACCACGATCTGCTGGCCGGTGATGTAGCCGGCCTCGTCGGACGCGAAGAAGAGCGCGGCATTGCCGATATCCGCCACATCGCCCAGCCGCTTCAGCGGGATCGAGGCGGCCATAGTGCGCAGATAGTCCTCGCCCAGATCCTGCAGACCCTCGGTGTAGATGTTGCCCGGCATCACCGCGTTGATCGTGGTGTTGTAGCGCGCGAGCTCCATCGCCGCGGTCTTCAGGAAGCCGAGCTGGCCCGATTTCGATGCGCCGTAATGCGACCAGCCGGGAAAGCCCGTCACCGGCCCGGTGATGGACGAGGTCAGCACCACCCGCCCCTTGCCGGCCTTCTCGAATTCGGGGATCGCGGCCTTCACCGCCAGGAACGCGCTCTTGAGGTTGGTGCGCATCACCTCGTCCCACTCGCCCGGATCCATGTCCACGATCTTGGTCTGGGGAAAGGCCCCGGCATTGGCGCAGAGGATGTCGAGCCCGCCATGGGCGCGCATGCAGGCCGCGACCATGCCCTGCACATCCTGCCAGACGCCGACATCGCCGCAGATGTAGTCGGCAGTCCCGCCCGCGCCGCGGATCTCCTCCACCGCCGCCTTGGCCGCCTCCTCGCCGCGCGCCGCGATCATCACCTTGGCCCCCGCCTGCGCGAACACCTTGGCGATTCCCTTGCCGATGCCCTTCGAGCCGCCGGTTACCAGGACACTGCGTCCCGCGATGGGGGTGAGCATGGTCTATCTCCCTTTGTCAGACGTTTTCTTGGCGCCGAAGCGCGCGGATGAGCCACGGGACCCCGAGCCCCAAGGCCAGAAGCAGCGCCGAGGCTGCAATGCTGAGAATGCCGACCGTGGGCACCAGCGGCGAGTAGCCGGAGACCATCTTGGCGTAGAGCCATTCGGGCAGCGTGCTGTCCGCCCCCGTGGTGAAGAGCGAGAGCGGGAAGTTGCCCCAGCTCAGCAGGAACGCGAACAGCCCCGCCGAGATCACCCCGGGCAACAGGAGCGGAATGGTCACCTCGCGCAGGATCTGCCAGGTCGAGCAGCCCATATCGCGCGCCGCCTCCTCCAGGGCCGGGTCGAAGCTGTAGGCGCGGATCGCGATGATGAGCGTTGCGATGGGCGCAATCCAGACGAGATGCGCCACCACCGCCGTATGCCCGGGGTGATCTCGGCGGGGCTGTTCGCATTCCTGCTTAGCTGGGGCAACTTCCCGCTCTCGCTCTTCACCACGGGGGCGGACAGCACGCTGCCCGAATG
>JBCBWF010000356.1:0-5168 GCA_039817245.1 Pseudomonadota bacterium
ACGAGGCGTTTCACCGCGGCCTTCTCGCGCTCTCGGGCAACCGCCATCTCGCCGAGACCGGGATCCGGTTCCGCGAGAAGATCGGGCGGGGGCGTTTTGTGGCCTCGCGCCTGCTGCCGCAGCACCGCCGGGAGCAGTCGACCGAGCGGCATGGCGAGCTGGTGGCCCTCCTCGCCTCGGACCGGCCGGAGGATGCGGTGACGGCGCATACCGCCCGGCGCGCGTCGGGCGAGCGGGAGATCCTGGCGACGATCGACCGCGCGAAGCTGCAGAACCTCTGAGGCGCGCGCCGCTCAGAGGCGCCAGACCGAGGCCTGGCTGATCCGCTGCATGCTGCTGGCGAGATTGTCGAGCTCGTTGCGGATGAAGCTGTTGAAGCGCTTCGCGGTCGGCCGCGGGGCCGTGGTGGCGGGGCGCAGGATGCCGAGATGGCGGTCCGGGTCGCCGATCCGCACCGAGAGCGCGGTGATCAGCTTCTGGCGGCGCATCATGAAGACCACTGAGAAGGGCAGGACGGTGAGCGCGTCGGAGCCCGAGAGGATGCTGATCACGGCGCTGAGCGAGCCGCCGGAGAAGCTGATCTTGAAGTCCTTGGCGCCGATGCCATCGAGCACCGTGCGCAGGTCGTGATAGAGCGGGCTGTCCACCGGCGGGGCGATCCAGGCGAAGCGGCCGATCTCGGCGAGCTTCACCGAGCCCCGGCGCGCGAGCGGGTGGCCGACGCGGCAGGCGATGACGTTGCGCCCGGGCAGGCTCTGGTGGAATTCGAGCCCCTCGGGGATATTGGCGTGGCGCATCGGCAGGATGGCGAGGTCGAGCATGCCCTCCTGCACCTTCGGCACCAGCTCCGCGGGATAGCCATAGGTCTGGTCGATGCGCACATTCGGGTTCTCGGCCTGGAAGGCGGCGATCATTCCGGAGACCACGCCGTCGAGAAAGACCGGGGTGCCGCCGACGCGCAGCGCGCCGGTGCGCCCCTGGCGGAACTGCGCGAGGATGGCGCTGCTGTCGCGCCCGGCCTGGAAGATCTTGCGCCCCTCTGCGGCGAGGGAGAGGCAGAGCTCGGTGGGCTGCAGCGGCCGCCGGCCCGGCTCGAAGAGCTGCACGCCGAGCCGGCCCTCCAGCATCGAGAGCGAGCGCGAAAGGCTGGGCTGCGACTTGCCGAGGAGCTCGGCGCCTTCCGTGAGGCCGCCGCGCTCGACGATCGCATAGAGCATTTCGAGATGGCTGGGCTCGATCTTCATACCACAGCGTTATGAAGTGGCCGGGACATTCGATCAATAGCGCCTGCGGGGTCTGTTAACGCTCCTTCGAACCGGGAGGAGAAGGGCGCCATGCTCGAGGTTTCGCAGTTTGCCAAGGACCAGACCGTCGCCTTCGGCGCGGGGATCCGGCGGGAGATTGCCGCGCATGCGGAAGCCGCCGGTGCCGCGCGGGTGCTGGTGCTGACCACGCCGCCGCAGGAGGCGCTGGGCCGGGAGCTGGCCGAGCGGCTCGGGCCGCGCGCGGTGGGGGTTTGCGCCAGGGCCGCCATGCACACGCCGGTGGAGGTGACCGAGGAGGCGGCCGCCGTGCTCGCGGCGGCGGGGGCGGACAGCGTGCTCGCGGCGGGCGGCGGCTCGACGGTCGGGCTCGGCAAGGCGCTGGCGCGGCGCACCGGCGCGGCGCAGATCGTGCTGCCCACCACCTATGCCGGCAGCGAGTGCACGCCGATCCTGGGCGAGACCGAGGGCGGGGTGAAGACCACGATGAAGGACCCGAGGCTCCTGCCCGGCACGGTGCTCTACGATCCCGAGCTGGTGGCCACCCTGCCGGTGGCGATGACGGTGACGAGCGCGCTCAACGCCATGGCCCATGCGGTGGAGGCGCTCTATGCCGAGGACCGGAGCGCGGAGACCGACCGGCTGGCGATGCTGGGGCTCACCGCCTTTCGCGAGGCGCTGCCGGGGGTGATGGCGGATCCGGCGGATCTGGCTGCGCGGGAGGCGACCCAGCGCGGGGCCTGGGCCTGCGGCACGGTGCTGGGCCGGGTGGGCATGGCGCTGCATCACAAGCTCTGCCACACGCTGGGCGGCAGCTTCGCGCTGCCCCATGCGGAGACGCATGCGATCGTGCTGCCCCATGCGATGGCCTACAACGCCGCCGCGGTGCCGGAGCTGCTGGCGCCGGTGGGGGCCCTTTTCGGCGGCGAGGATCCGGCCGGGGCGCTCTGGGCCTTTGCCCGCGATCTCGGCGCGCCGATGGCGCTGAAGGATCTGGGGCTGGCGGAGGCCGATCTCGACCGCGCCGCCGAAATCGCCACGCAGAACCCCTACTGGAACCCCCGCGAGATCACGCGCGAGGGCCTGCGCGCCCTGCTGGACCGAGCCTGGCGCGGGGACGCGCCGGCGGCCTGAGCCGGCCCCCGCGACAGCCACCCCCGGGGCGCCCCGGAGCGCCCGGGCACAACGAGAAACCGAGGAGGAGACACCAGATGGCGGAGATTGAGACCGATGTCCTGATCATCGGCACCGGGCCGGCCGGATCGGCCACCGCGGCGCTGCTCTCCAGCTACGGCATCGCGAACATGGCGGTGAACCGCTACCGCTGGCTGGCCAACACGCCGCGCGCGCACATCACCAACCAGCGCACCATGGAGGTGCTGCGCGATCTCGGCGGGGAGGTGGAGGCGGAGGCCTATATGCACGCCGCCGGGCAGGACCTGATGGGCGAGAACGTGTTCTGCGAGAGCCTGGCCGGCGAGGAGATCGGCCGGATGAAGAGCTGGGGCAAGCACCCGCTGAGCCGCGCCGAGCACCAGCTCTCCTCGCCCTGCCAGATGAACGACCTGCCGCAGACCTTCATGGAGCCGATCCTGTTCTCCACCGCCTGCAAGCGGGGCACGCAGGCGCGGATGTCGACGGAATACACCGGCCATGTGCAGGACGCCGAGGGCGTGACCGCGACGCTCCGCGACCGGCTCTCGGGGCGCAGCTTCGAGGTGCGCGCCAAGTACCTCGTGGGCGCCGATGGCGGCAACTCGAAGGTGGCCGAGGATGCGGGCCTGCCGATCGAGGGGCAGATGGGTGTCGGCGGCTCGATGAACATCCTCTTCCGCGCCGATCTCTCGCGCTACGTGGCCCACCGCCCCTCGGTGCTCTACTGGGTGATGCAGCCGGGTGCGGATGTGGGGGGCATCGGCATGGGGCTGGTGCGCATGGTGCGGCCCTGGACCGAGTGGCTGATCGTCTGGGGCTACGACATCGCCAAGCCCGCGCCGGAGGTGGACGAGGCCTTCGCCACCGGGGTGGCGCGCCAGCTTGTGGGCGACCCGGAGCTGGAGATCGACCTGATCTCCGCCAACACCTGGACCGTGAACAACGCCTATGCGACGCGGCTGCAGGCGGGGCGGGTGTTCATCATGGGCGATGCCGCGCACCGGCACCCGCCCTCCAACGGGCTCGGCTCGAACACCTCGATCCAGGACGGGTTCAACCTGGCCTGGAAGCTCGCGGCGGTGCTGAAGGGCCAGGCGACGCCGGCGCTTCTGGAGAGCTACACCGCCGAGCGCGCCCCCGTTGCCAAGCAGATCGTGACGCGGGCGAACCAGTCCATCGGCGAGTTCGGCCCGATCTTCGAGGCGCTGGGCATGACCGGGGGCACGGATTACGCGCAGATCCAGGCCTCGATGGAGGCGCGCTGCGGCCCGGGGCCGGAGGCGGAGAAGCAGCGCGCGGCGATCCGCGAGGCCATCGCCTTCAAGAAATACGAGTTCGACGCGCATGGCGTGGAGATGAACCAGCGCTACAGGTCCGGCGCGGTGGTGACCGACGGGCAGATGGAGCCCGCCTTCGCGATGGATGCGGAGCTGCACTACCAGCCCACCACCTGGCCCGGCGCGCGGCTGCCGCATGTGTGGGTGTTCGACCACGACACGGGCGCGCAGGTCTCCACGCTGGATCTCTGCGGACACGGCGCCTTCACGCTGATCACCGGGATCGGGGGCGAGGCCTGGGAGGCGGCGGCCGGGGCGGTGGGCGCGGCACTCGGCCTGCCGATCACGGTGCGCCTCATCGGCCCGCGCCGCGCCTGGGTGGACCATACCGGCGACTGGGCCCGCGCGCGGGAGGTCTCGGATACGGGCTGTCTTCTGGTGCGGCCGGACCATCATGTCTGCTGGCGCATCGAGGAGCTGGCCGAGGACCCGGCCGGCGAGCTGCGGCGCGTCCTCACCACGATCCTCGGCCGCGACGATGCGGCCGCCCGTGCAGCGGAGTGAGAGAGATGCCAGAGCACCATGAGAGCGGCTATTTCACCGAGGAGAACAGCGCCGAGGTGGTCGCCGCGCGCAACGCCAGCGCCGCCGATCCGCGGCTGCGCGACTGCGTGAACATCCTCGTCAAGCACATCCATGCGGCGGTGAAGGAGATGGAGCCCACCCAGGAGGAGTGGTTCCGCACCATCCAGTTCCTCACCAGGACCGGGCATACCTGCGACGACTGGCGCCAGGAGTTCATCCTGCTGAGCGATGTGATGGGTGTGTCGATGCTGGTGGACGCGATCAACAACCGCAAACCCTCCGGCGCCTCCGAGTCGACCGTGCTCGGCCCGTTCCACATCGCCGATGCGCCGGAGCTGCCGATGGGCGCCGATATCTGCCTCGACGGCAAGGGCGAGCCGATGCTGGTGAAGGGGCGGATCCTCGACACGGCGGGCGCGCCCATCGCGGGGGCCAAGATCGATGTCTGGCAGGCCAATGACGAGGGCTTCTACGACGTGCAGCAGAAGGGCATCCAGCCGGATTTCAACCTGCGCGGCGTGTTCCGCACCGGCGCCGACGGGCGCTACCATTTCAGGGCGGTGAAGCCGAAGTTCTATCCGATCCCGGCGGACGGGCCGGTGGGCCAGCTCCTGGCCGCCCTCGGCCGCCATCCCTACCGGCCGGCGCATTTTCACTACATCCTGGAGGCGGAGGGGTTCGCGAGCCTCACCACCCACCTCTTCGATCCGGACGACCCCTACATCCACTCCGACGCCGTCTTCGGCGTGAAGGAGAGCCTGATGGCGCGGTTCGACCGGATCGAGGAGCCGGGCGCCATCGCCGAGGCGGGCTTCACCACCCCCTTCTACCTGGTCGAGCACGACTTCGTGCTGGCTCCTGGGAAGGGCTGAGCGATGGGCAGCCCCTG
>JBCBWF010000378.1:0-4953 GCA_039817245.1 Pseudomonadota bacterium
AGCACCGCGATGGCGACGTCCTTCACCGCCTCCCAGTCCGCCGGTTTGGCGCCCTCCGGCAGAGGCGCCGCCGAGGGCATCACCCGGCCGACGGCGAGGATGTAGATCAGGTAGAGCCCGCCGATGATGAGGCCGGGGAAGAGCGCTGCCATGAAGAGATCGCCCACCGACAGCGCCATCTGGTCCGCCATGATCACCAGCATGATCGAAGGCGGGATCAGGATGCCGAGCGTGCCGGAAGCCGCAATCGTCCCTGTTGCCAGGGGCTTGGAGTATTGCTGGCTCACCATCGCCGGCAGCGAGAGCACGCCGAGCAGGACCACCGAGGCGCCGATGATGCCGGTGGAGGCAGCGAGGATGATGCCGATGGCGGTGACGGTCACCGCCAGTCCGCCGCGCACGGTGCCGAAGAGGCGCTGCATCGAGTGCATCAGCCGCTCGGCGACGCCGGATTCGTCGAGCATCAGCCCCATGAAGATGAACATCGGCAGCGCGACGAGCACCGCGTTCGACATCACCGCATAGACCCGGTTCACCACGGCGCCGAGGGTGAGGTAGTCGAGCCCCGTCAGCGTCTCCTCGAGCCCGGTCCAGTTCATCATGCCGTTGTCGAAGAGATAGGCGATGCCGCAGTAGAGCACGCCCGTGCCCGCCAGCACCCAAGCCACTGGGAAACCGGTGAAAAGGAGACCGATGAAGGTGAGGAACATGGCCACGACGAGCTTTTCCTCGGTGGTCTCCACCAGGCCCGCGAGCAGCACGGCGACCACCGCGAAACCCGCAAGCACCAGCAGCACGATCCAGGCGCCATAGCCCTCGCCGCGCGGGGCGGTGCGCAGGGCGTGGACGTCGTGGATGAGGCGCGCGATGGCGGCGACGGTGAGCAGCACGAAGCTGAGCGGGATGATCGCCTTGAAGGCCCAGCGCGCCGGCAGGCCCGTGGGGCTGTCCGAGCGCTCATCGACGCGGAAGCTCTCCCAGAAGTAATCGTATCCCTGATCGATCATCAGGTAGAGAAACGGCACCAGAAGCGCGAGGATACCGACGATCTCGATCACCCGCCTTACGCTGTCGCGCAGGTTCATGTGCAGCACGTCGACGCGCACATGGCTGTCCTTCACCATGGCGTATGAGAGGCCGACCATGGTGGTGAGGCCATAGAAGTGCCACTGGATCTCGTCGAGCTTCGGATAATTGATATCGGCGAAGTAGCGCAGGCTCACCTGAGCGATAATGGCAATGATCAGCGCGAGGTTGGCCCACATCACCACATGGCCGATGGTGGTGACCACGCGATCGAGGGCGACGGCGGTTGGCTGGCGATCCGTTTCTTCGTGCTCTAGGATATGTTCGTAGGTCTCGATCGGATCGGCGAGCGGTGACTTCGGATTGTCGGTCATTCCCGGGCTCCTCTCCCAGCCGGCTTTCGGGGCGCAGGCCTCGCCCCCGCGGCTGGCCGCAGGGCAGATGCGCTCTTGTGGTTCGTGGATGGCCCGGCGTTCCGGGCGCGGGGGACTGGCAGGGCGCCTGGGAGCGCCCCGCCGCCTTTCATCGCGGCAGTATTACTTCCGCGGCAGGAAGGCGTTCGTCTTCCAGATCTGGTAGTTCTCGCGGAAGGTGTTGAGATCCGCGTAGACCTTCGCGAAGAACGCGTCGTTGGCGGCCTCTTCCTGCGCGACCTCATCCCAGGTCTTGCGGTAGAGGGCGAGCATCTCGTCGTTCCACTGCTTGATCTCGACGCCGTTCTCTTCGATGTTCTTCACCATCGCTTCGAACTGCACGTATTCGCCCTCGGCGAAGCTGTCGGCCATCGAGGCTTTGCAGGCATTGTTCAGGATCGCCTGGTGCTGTTCGGACATCTCGTTCCAGGTGTCCTTGTTGACCAGAATCTCGAAGACGGTCGCCTGCTGGTGCCAGCCCGGGAAGTAGTTGTACTTCACGAGCTTGTGGAAGCCGAGGCGCTGGTCGATGGCCGGCATGGAGAACTCGGTGGCGTCGATGGCGCCCTTCTCCAGCGCCGGAAAGATCTCGCCGCCCGGCAGGAGCGAGGTGGCGACGCCGAGCTTCTGCATGACCTTACCGCCGAGGCCGAAGAAGCGCATCTTGAGGCCCTCGAGGTCCTCCGGCGTGTTGATCTCCTTGGCGAACCAGCCCGAGGTCTCCGGCGCGATGACCGCGCAGGGGATCACGTGGACGTTGTAGCCGGCCTGGTCGTACATCTCCTGATAGAGCGCGAGGCCGTTGCCGTAATAGAGCCAGGCCATGTACTCGCCGGCCTCCGGGCCGAAGGGCACGGCGGAGAAGAGCGGCGAAGCCGGGATCTTGCCCGCCCAGTAACCCGCTGTTGTATAACCGGAATTGATCTTGCCGGAGGAGACCGCGTCGAGGATCTCGAAGGGCGGCACCAGCTTGCCGGGCTCGTAGACCTTCATGCGCATGGTGCCGCCGGACATGAGCTTCAGCTGCTCGGCGACACGCGGAATCGGCGTGCCGAGGCCCGGCAGCGCGGTGGAGAAGGCGATCGGGGTCTTGAGCAGGACCTTGTCGGCCGCGGCGGCGGTGGGGGCGCCCGCGGCGAGCGTGGTTGCCGCGATGGCGGTGGCGGCGAGACCGATCAGATGACGTCGTTTCATGGATTTCCTCCGTTTTCTCCTCAGCCCGCGCGACCCGCGGACGGTGCCGTGAGCTCTGCGCTGCATTTGTGGTAAAGTAATTTTACCAAGCTCGATAGCTGGAACATTCTGTTTACCTCTCGCCAAATTGTCGCAGGGAGAGGTTATCCGAGGAGGCCTCAGCCTTCGCAAATGCGGAAGAACGACACTGCAGCGCGGTAAAGACCTGACATTGCTTGCTTAGATCAGTATGCTGTGTGTGTGCAGGCAGCGCTTCCACAGGATGGAAGCAGGGTTGCACGCCCCATTAGAGGTTTACTGAATTGTCCACTAGGGTAGTCTGGGACCGGGCAGAGGCGGAGGAAAAGATGGAAGCGGCCAGGCGGATCTTTGAGCAGATCTCCCTCGATTCGGTCTCGGACGCGGTTGTTGCGCAGATCGAACGGCTGATCACGGCGGGGGTGCTGCGGAGCGGGCAGAAGCTGCCGCCGGAGCGGGAGCTCTCGGAGTTGCTCGATGTATCGCGGCCGAAAGTCCGCGATGCATTGAAGGTTCTGGAAGATCGCGGGCTGGTCTCGGTGCGTCACGGCGAGGGAACGTTCATCGCGCCGCTGACGGGGACTGCGCTTTCAGGGCCGATGATCGAACTTTTTGCGCGCCAGAGCGATGCGTTCTTCGACTATCTCGAATTTCGGCGCGAGGTGGAAAGTTTTGCGGCCTTCGCAGCGGCGCAACGGGCGACAGCGACCGACCATGCGATCTTGCGCGAGAAGATCGCACAAATGGAAGCGGCGCATTTAAAGGCGGATCCGACAGAAGAGGCGGATCTGGACGTGACATTTCATGCCGCTGTTGTGGATGCTGCGCATAACGTGATGCTGGTACATATGATGAGCTCGATCTACGAGCTTATGACCAAGGGCGTGTTCTACAACCGCGCCTATCTCTATCAGCGGGCCGGCGCGCGGGATGTGCTGCTGGATCAGCACCGCGAAATCGCCGAGGCGGTGATTGCCGGAGACCCGGACCGTGCCGCGCAAGCCGCTGAAACGCATATAGATTATACGCAGGAGGCGTTTCGCATCGGCGCCGCGGAGACCGGGCGGGACCGCATTGCGCGAAAGCGCAAGCTGCTGGCCGAGATCGGGCCGAAGCCGAAACGCCACCGCGACTGAGCGGGCCCGCTTGACGCAAAGGCGGGGCGGGCGCAGCATCCGCGGGCCTGCGCCACCCCCGCCGAGTGCCCGAAAAGCGGGTAAAACAACTCAGTAAAATAATCAAAACGGGGACGGTTCCGGCACGCACGCAGCGGCGCCGCCGACGCCTTCCGGTCGTTGCGCGCCTAACCAGAGGAGCGAACGATGCCGACCGCCGATCAGGGCGCGCGCCCACCCGCCGCGCCCCGCGCAGACCGCCCGACCCGGGCGGCGGCGCTGATGGTCGGCTCGCTCTGCATGCTGGGCCTGCAGGACGGGCTGGTGAAGCTCGCCAGCGACGACGTCTCGCTCTGGCAGTTCCAGTCGCTGCGCGCGAGCATCAACCTCGCCCTCCTGCTCCTGGTCTTCGCGGTGATGGACGGGCGGCTGCCGCCGGCGCCGCGGAGCTACCGCGCGGTGGGGCTGCGCAGCCTGTTCCTGGTGGGCGCGATGATCTGCTATTTCTGCGCGATCCCGATGCTGAGCCTCGCGGAGATCGCCGCGGGGCTCTACGTGTTCCCGCTGATCGTGACACTGCTCTCCGCGATCGTGCTCGGCGAAATGGTGGGGCCGCGGCGGATCGCGGCGGTGCTGGTGGGGTTTCTCGGCACGCTCCTGATCCTGAAGCCGGGCACGGACTCGTTTCTCTGGGTGTCGCTGATCCCGCTGGGCGCGGCCGTCTGCTATGCGGGCACGGTGCTGTGCACGCGCAGGCTCTGCCGCGAGGAGCATCCGGCGACGCTGGCGCTGGGCGTGGCGGTGGCGTTTCTGGCGGTGGGGCTCGCGGGGCTCGGCGCGATGGCGGCGATCACGCCGCCGGAGCTGGGCGCAAGCTGGCCGTATCTCTTCACGGCGTGGCATCCGTTGGAGCTGACGACGCTGGGGCTGGTGCTGGCCTGTTCCTGCCTGAACCTGACCGCGAATATCGGGCTGGCCTCCGCCTATCAGACCGCGGAATCGAGCTGGCTGGCGCCCTTCGACTACTCGTATCTGGTGTTCGCGACCGCCTGGGGAGCGGTGCTGTTCGGGCATCTGCCCGATGCGCTCTCGGTGCTGGGGATGGGGCTGATCATGGGTGCCGGCTGTTTCGTGGCCTGGCGCGAGCGGCAGATCGCGCGCGCGGCGGCGGCTGCGGCGGCTGCGGC
>JBCBWF010000550.1:0-2835 GCA_039817245.1 Pseudomonadota bacterium
CCAGTTCGGCAAGAACCATCTCGGCGACCGGGACGAGCATCTGCCGACCAATCACGGCTTCGACGAGTTCTTCGGCAATCTCTACCACCTGAACGCCGAGGAGGAGCCGGAGAACCCCGACTATCCCGCCGATCTCACCCTGGCGGACGGGCGCAGCTTCAAGGAGGCGTTCGGCCCGCGCGGGGTGATCCGCGCGCGCGCCGATGGCGAGATCGAGGACACCGGTCCGCTGACGCGCAAGCGGATGGAGACGGTGGACGAGGAGACGCTGGCCGCGGCGCTGGACTTCATGCAGACCGCCCATGACAGCGGCACGCCCTTCTTCGTGTGGTGGAACTCGACCCGGATGCACATCTTCACGCATCTGTAGGACGAATCCGCCGGGGTCACCGGCTACGGCGTCTATGCGGACGGCATGGTCGAGCATGACGGCCATGTGGGCCAGCTCCTCGACAAGCTGACGAACTCGGCATCACCGACAACACCATCGTGATGTACTCGACCGACAACGGCGCGGAGACCTTCTCCTGGCCCGATGGCGGCACCACCATGTTCCGCGGCGAGAAGAACACCCAGTGGGAGGGCGGCTTCCGGGTGCCCACGATGATCCGCTGGCCGGGCACGGTGGAGCCGGGCACGGTGATCAACGAGCTCGCCGCGCATAACGACATGTTCACCACCTTCGCCGGCGCGGTGGGCGAGACGGAGATCAAGGAGGAGCTGCGCGCGGGGCGGAGCCTGGGCGCGCGGGACTACAAGGTGCATCTCGACGGCTACGATCTCGGCCCGGCGCTGCGCGGCGAGGGCGCGTGGCCGCGCAAGGAGTACATCTACTGGACCGATGACGGCAGCGTCGCGGCGCTGCGCTACAACGACTGGAAGATCACCTTCCTGGTGCAGGAGGCGGAGGGGCTCGATGTCTGGCTCGAGCCGTCCAAGGTGCTGCGCGCGCCGCTGATGACCAATCTGCGCATGGATCCCTTCAAGCGCGCGCGCGAGGAGAACGCCATGGGCTATCAGCGCTGGTGGGTGGAGCGGATGTTCGTGATGGCGCCGGCCTCTGCCTATGTGGCGAACTGGCTCCAGAGCTTCGAGGAGTTTCCGCCGCGCCAGAAGCCGGGCAGCTTCAGCCTGGACAATGTGATGGACAGCGTGATGTCCAGCTCGCAGGGCAACCAGTAGGCGGGGTCGGCCGGGGATCAGTGGGGGGCGCGCGTGGCAGGGCGCGCCCCTCGGGCCGCGGGGGCTGTGCAAAACGGCCTCTGCTCCCGCCATCGCACGGGCTGTCGATTTCCGCCCGTGGTTGTCCTGGAGCCTGTCACGATGATGACCCTCACCCGAGCCTCTTTCGCCCGCCTCTCCGTCACCCGCCCCTCATTCGCCCGCGCCTCGTTCGCCCGCGCCTCGTTCGCGCGTCGTGCAGCCCGCGCCCTTGCGCGCCGCGTCGGCCATGGCGCCCTGCTCGCCCTCGCGATCGCTCCCTTCGGCGCCGACAGCGCGTGGGCGCGGACGCAGACCGGGGTGCTGCAGGGCGTGTGCAACATCGCAGGCCAGTCCGCGCCCTGGCAGATGCGCTTCACCCGCTACGGCGACGTGGTGGTGTGGACCGACCGGCACGGCCTCAACCCGGACGTGACCGATATGGGCCAGTGGGGCCCGACCCATTGGGAGGGCGTGATCGCGACGCCCTATGGCCGGTACCGCCTGACCGGGGAGAACGCGTTCATCGAGGCCTGGCTCGTGGGCGGCGTCTACAGCGACATGGTGACGTTGCAGATCACCGTGACCGGGCCGCGCAGCTTCACCTTCCGCGACTTCTACAACGACGGCCGCCCCTTCCCCTGCCGCATCACCGGGTGATGACCGGGCCGGCAGCGGCGCCGGCGCCGATGCCCTGAGAGGCCCGCGGGCCTCTCGGACCGCCCCCGGACAGCCTGCGCGCCCGGCCGGCGCGCGGGCCGATCCGGCCGTCGGCGCGAGGGGCGAATCGGGACGGTGCGGCGGGCCGCGCAGGGACATGCCGGGGGCACGCGCCTCGATGCGGGCTCGATGCGGGTCACGCCAGAGGTCCGGCGAAGGGAGCCGGACCGCCGGGCCCGGCGGCACGGCCGGGCGGGATCTTCCGGCGATTTCAGCGGTAAGGGCCCCGGCGGCCCGCATCGAGGACAGGCCCGCGGCTATCCCGGGCGCCATCCGCGGCGCGGGACGGAAAGGCGCGAACGGCCCCCCGGCGCTGCAATGGATGTCACGAGACTGTGCCAGAAGGGGACGCATGGGAGTGAGCCAGTCGGGCGGCCCCCGCCCCGCCGGAACGGAACCAGGAACGGTAAGAAAGAGACAGTCATGATTGAACTCATCATTTCGCTCGTGGCCGGCGCAGTCGGCGGCAATCTCTCGGGCGCGCTCGTCAAGAGCATCAACCAGGGCACGCTGATCAACTCGATCGCCGGCATCGTCGGCGGCGGGCTCGGCGGGCAGATCCTCGGCGCAGTTCTCGGCGGCAGTGTCGATCCCGCGGCGGGTGCGGCAGCCGGTGCAGCGGCCGGCGGGCTCGATATCGGTGCCATCATCAGCCAGGTCGCCGGCGGCGGCGTGGGCGGCGGCGTGGTGCTCGCGGTCGTCTCGATGGTCCGCAAGATGATGGCCAAGGCCTGATCGGGCAGGCTTAGAAGGCCCGCCAACGGAGGGCCGCGGCCGAGGGGCCGCGGCCCGAGGCGCAGGAGCCGCCGGCGCCTCAGCCGAGCGTGACGCTGAGCGGCACGGCCCGGCCGAGGGTGTGGCCGACCGGCGATGTCGCCACGACCTTCTCGTGCAGCGCCTGCAGCGCCTCCTCCG
>JBCBWF010000065.1:0-17804 GCA_039817245.1 Pseudomonadota bacterium
CCCGGCACGGTTGCGCGCGCCCTGCCGGCCATGCTCCCGCGCCTCCGGCGCGTCGCGCTGCGGCTCGCGCGATCGGCAGACCGGGCGGACGATCTCGTGCAGGCCGCCTGCCTGCGCGCGATCGAGCGTGCCGCACAGTTCAGCGGCCGGGGCAGTCTCGAGGGATGGGTGCTCTCCATCCTGATGAACACCTGGTTCAACCACTGCCGCGCCGAGCGGCTGCGCCTCGGCCAAGGGCAGGAGGAGGCGGCGGATGTCCTCGTCTATGACGGCCCCCGCGCCATGGAGGCGCGGCTCACGCTCAGCGATGTCGCCGCAGCCATCGACGCCCTGCCCGCGCCGCAGCGCGCGGTGCTCCTGCTCACCTGCCGCGACGGTCTCAGCTACCGCGAGGCGGCAGAGCGCGAAGCCGTGCCGATCGGCACGATCATGAGCCGTCTCGCCGCCGCGCGCCGCGCGCTCGCCCATCTGCGCGGCGACGTACCCGAGTAAGATAAAAAGGTTCAAAAGAAAGTTTCAGAAAATATCGTGAATATTATCACGCCAAAACTGTCTCCCAATCGAACGGCCCAGCGAGAGAGGCCAGAACAGTGAAGACAGGAGAGATACGAATCTGCAACTTATGACAGCTTTTTAAAGGCTGACTTACAGCCGATGACAGACCAGGCCCCGGCCTGGTCGGCGCACATAAACAAGAACTTCAAAACGACGACAGGCAGGCGGTCAGAAGAGGCCTCTGCACACTGGGAAACTATGCGCAGAGCGCGGCCGCTTCGTGGCCGCGAACGGTGAATTCTTGTGAAATCGGTCAAATGACCGTAACGAAAGGATGCAGTCATGCAAGACTTCTCTTGGCTCTTTAACTGGACGCCGGAAGACTCCGCCCTGGTGGATGACACCACGGAGGCAACCATCGAAACCGTGCTGTCCGGCGAGATCGAGATCCTGATCGGCGACGACGGGAACGACTCGCTCGCGGGCGGCGCCGGCGACGACGTGCTGATCGGCAACGGCGGCGACGACACGCTGCGCGGACGCGACGGCAGCGACCTGATCGCGGGCGATGCCGGCGACGACGAGATCCGCGGCGGCGCAGGCAACGACGTGCTCGACGGCGACGAGGGCGACGACGAGCTGTTCGGCGGCGCGGGCGACGACGGCATCCTCGGCGGCGCAGGCAACGACGTGGCCTCCGGCGGCAACGGCAACGACCTGCTCATCGGCGGCGAGGGCGACGACATCCTTCGCGGCAACAAGGGCTCCGACTTCCTCTCCGGCGGCAACGGCAACGACGAGCTCAAGGGCGGCGCCGAGGCCGACACCCTCGAGGGCGATGCCGGCGACGACCGACTGGATGGCGGCGCAGGCGACGACGCGATCGATGGCGGCGACGGCAACGACCGTGCCTCCGGCGGTCAGGGCAACGACACCATCGACGGCGGCAACGGCGACGACGACCTGCGCGGCGGTGCGGGCCACGACGTCATCTCCGGCGGCGAAGGCAATGACGACATCGCCGGCGGATCCGGCGACGACATGCTGGACGGCGGCGCGGGCGAGGACGATCTGCGCGGCGGCAACGGGGAGGACGAGATCCTCGGCGGCGACGGCAACGACTTCATTCGTGGCGGACAGGGCAACGACGTTCTCATAGGCCAGCGCGGCGATGACGAGGTCTTCGGCGGCGCCGGCGACGACCTGATCATCTGGAACAACGGCGACGGCAGCGACCTCTTCGAGGGCAATGGCGGCGACGACCGCGTGCAGGTGAATTTCGGCCAGACCTCCACGGGCGAAGTGGACATCGTCAACGACGACGACGTGCGCATCTCCGAGGGCGCTATCGGGGTCGATTTCGAGCGCTTCCAGCTCAACGACCAGTCGGTGAACGGCCTCTTCGCGCTCGATATCCGCTCGACCGAAACCCTCGAGGTGAACCAGGCCGGCGGCGACGACGTGGTGGTGCTCGAGGACCGGATCGACCAGGAAATCACCCTGGAGCTCGATGGCGGCGACGACACGGCGAACGCGGCCCCGGCCGCCTCGGCCGACGACATCGCCACCGGCGACACGCTCGACCTCTCGGGCTTCGAGGCCGGCGTGCTGGTCGATCTCGACGAGAACAACCAGGGCGTCCTGCAGGCCAAGAACGAACTCAGCGACAGCACCGCCCCGGGGCTCAGCGAGTTCGGCCAGGTGCTGGTGGACGGCGAGGTCGCGATCGCGGAGCTCAACGACTATGAGAACGTGATCGGCACCGAGTTCGACGACACCCTGTTCGGCAACGGGCAGGACAACGTCCTGCTCGGCGGCGCGGGCGATGACCGGCTGCATCCCTTCGGCGGCGCGGACTTCGTCGATGGCGGCGAGGGCACCGACACCCTGCTCCTCAACGGCTTCGGCGGCGGCAGCCTCGTCGACCTGATCGCCGGCACCGCGGAGAACGGCTCGGGCCTCAACACGATCGCCAACATCGAGAACGTCAACGGCTCGACCGTGGCCGGCGACGTGATCCTCGGCGACGACCGCGACGACATTGCCCAGGACATCACCTTCAACCTGAACGGCGACATCGTCGAGGCCAACGGCAACGTGCTGAACGGGCTCGGCGGGGACGACATCCTGCAGGGCCGCGGTGGCAACGATGTGCTGATCGGCGGGGACAATGCGGACCAGGCCCTCGCCGACGCCACGGGCACGAACGCGGATGCCCTGAACGGCGGCGCCGGCAACGACCTCCTCGAGGGCGGCGCGGGTGCCGACAGCTTCGGCTTCGCCGCCGGCGAGGGCGCTGACGTGATCGCCGACTTCGCGATCGCGGAGGACACGCTCGTCCTCGACGCGCCGAGCTTCGGCGTGGTCGGCGATGTGCGCTTCCAGAACGTCGCCCGCGACGGTGCCAATGACGACCCGGATGCGGGCCTCGTCGGTGTCGAGGGCGGCAACAATGTCTACGTCCTGCAGGGCGTCTTCACGGGCAATGCCGGCGGCGCGGCCGACGCGCTGGCCGCGGAGCTCGCGGATAACGGCATCGACGAAGGCGCGGGCTTCTTCGTCTACTTCAACACCGCGCAGCAGATTAACCGCCTGTTCTTCGCGGAGGATCTGGACGACGCCGATGCCGGCATCCAGCTCGTCGCCAATCTCGGCGAGTTCAACGGCGATGCGGGCGCGGACGAAGCTGCCGAGATCCGCGACGCGCTGGCGGATTTCGAGGCCGACAACTTCAGCTTCGGCTTCGACGCCCTCTTCGCCTGAGGCGCATGAAACGGCCGCCCCCGGTTTCGGGGGCGGCCTCCCCGCACCGCGGCCCGAGAAGCCGCGGCCCAGGAACCCGCAGCCCAGGAACCCGCGGCCCTGAGACCCCCGCCTTCTCCGCTCCCTGCCCCCCGATCCTGCGGTTCTCCTCCCGGCCACGGCGCGGGCATTCGGCACCCGCAGCGCGCCTGCGGCCCGCTCTCCTTGTTGCAACCCGGCCGCCGGGGCCACATGCGCCTTGCGTCAGCGCCCATGCACCGCGCGCGATCGACCGGAGGAGAGAGCGATGACCTTCCCGCTTCACGATGAGACGACCGCCCCCGACGCGGCCAAAGCCCCCTTGGCCGCCACGCGCAAGACCTTCGGCATGATCCCCAATCTCGAACGCGTCATGGCCTCCGCACCGCCGCTCCTCGCAGGCTATGCCACGCTCTGGGAGCTCTTCGACCAGACCACCCTCTCGCCCGTCGAGCGGCAGGTCGTGTATCTGACGGCCAATTTCGAGAACGAGTGCGACTACTGCGTGCCCTGGCACAGCCTCCTGGCGGAGAAGGCGGGCATGGATCCGGCCGATCTCGCCGCGCTGCGGGCCGGCGGCGCGCTGGCGACGGCGAAGCTCGATGCCCTCTCGGCCTTCGCGCGCGCGCTCATCGCCAATCGCGGCAAGGTCTCAGAGGCGCAGCTCCAGGCCTTTCTCGATGCCGGCTATACCGAGGTACAGGCGCTCGAAGTGATCCTCGGCCTCGCCGTGAAGACGATGAGCAACTTCACCAACTCCATCGCCGGCACGCCGCTGGACAAACCGGTGCAGCACCGCGCCTGGCGAAAGCCGAAGATCGCGATGCGCAGCGCGGAGGAAGCGTAGGGCGCCGCGCCGCGTCCTTCCCGCTTCCGGCCCGCCTCACAGTCCCGCCTCACAGCCCCGGTCACACCCCGTCGGCGGCGCATCGGAAGCCGATATGGCGGTGGCCGCGATGCGGTGCGTTGGAAAAGCCGGTCCGATGGGTGGCGGTGAGCTGCCCGGCGCCGCGGTCGAAGCGATAGTCGCCGCCGCGCGTCACCCGCTCGCCGGCAGCCCCGGGCGCCTCGCGCCCGTCTGCGGCAACGTAGGGATAGGGGCGGCGGAGGCTCGAGGTCCACTCGGCCAGCGACCCGCTCATGTCGAGCGCTCCGAGGGCCGATGCCCCCTCCGGATAGCTGCCCACGGGCACGGTCTCGCCCGTCCGGCCGCTCATATGGACACGCAGCGGATCCGGCGCCGCATCGCCCCAGGGGTAGAGACGCCCCTCGGCCCCGCGGGCCGCGGCCTCCCACTCCGCCTCGCTCGGAAGCCGCGCCCCGCGCCAGACGCAATAGGCGCGCGCCCCTGCCCAGGTGGTCTCGGTCACGGGATGCGTCTCGAAGCCCGGCGCCGCGCGCAGGCGCCCGTCGCGCGCCTCGATCCGCGCCTGATCGTCGTCGAGCGCGATCAGCGGATAGGCCCCGCTGCCCTGCCGGCCCTCCACAAGCAGCCCCGCCGCCTCCGCCGAAAGGCCCGCATCGCCCGCACCCGCGATGCCGAAATCGGGCAGGCCGCGGAGGGGCGCGAGCGCGTTGAGAAACTCCGCGAAGGCGCCATTGGTCACTTCCGTGCGGTCGATGGCGAAGGGCGCGAGCGTCACCTCATGCGCTGGCCCCTCCGCGCTCGGCCCGTCCTGCCGCCCGATCGGATAGCGCCCGCCGGCCACCGGGAGCATCGCCGCCTGCGCCCCGAGCGAGAGGGGCGCCGCCCCGGCCGAGGGCGCCTCGGCGCTCAGCGCCGCGAAGCCGGGCGGGGGCAACAGGTCGTCCGCCAGACCCGTCGCCTGCGGGAGCGTCAGGCCGAGGGCGAGGATCGGCAGCAAGGCCGCTCTCGCAGAGATGAGGGGTCGCATCGTCGGGGCCTCCTGGCTTTCATCCATCAGAACAACATGCTGCACGGCCATTCTCAGATACTTTTCAAGGCGCGGCCGCGCGCCCCGCACGCCCTGGCGCCGGTGCCGTGCAGGGCTCCGACGCGATCGTGCTGCCCAGCGACGCGATCTCCGCGGCGCAGAGCTCGGCAACCGCCTCGATCCGGGCGACCGGGGCGGTGGCGCGCGGTCGTGCGAGGACGAGGTCGTGGCAGGGCAGCGTGTCGTCGATAGCCAGGCGCCGCAGCCCCGCCGCGGAGTGCTCGGCCGCGGCCGGCTTCAGGAAGAAGATCCCGTAGCCGAGGCCCGCCGAGATCAGCGCATGCATCGTCTCGATGGTGCGCGGCTGGCAGAGCACCCGCGGCGTCAGGTCGTGCCGGGCGAAGAAGCTCAGGATATGCTGGCGGGTCACCTGATGGTCGATCAGGATCATGTCGTTCGCGGCGAGATCGCAGAGCCGTACCCGGCCGGCGCGCGCCAGCGGGTGATGCGCGGCCACCCCCACATGCGGCGCAACCGGCACCAGGGCGCGCATCGCCACCTCGCTGTCGTGCTGCAGGTTGTAGGTGATGCCGAGATCGATGGTCCCGTCGCGCAGATGCTGCAGCAGCTCCGGCAGGTCGTGCTCGCTGAACTCGACCCGGATGAGCGGGTAGCGCCGCGCCGAGGCGATCAGCACCGTCGGCAGCACCACCGAGGCGAAGGCCTGCGCGCAGCCGAGCCGCACGGTGCCGCTCAGCTCCGAGCCCATCCCGCGCGAGCGCTGGTGAAACGCCTCCGCCTGGTCGAGAAAGGCCTGCGCCTCGGCGATGAATTCCGCGCCCATGGTGGTGAGGCTCAGGGGCCGCGAGGGCTGGCGGATGAAGACCGAGTAGCCGAGCTCCGACTCGACCGCCTTGATCGCCGCCGACACCGCGCTCTCCGAGATCAGCAGCTCGCGCGAGGCCTGCAGCAGGCTGCCGGACAGCGCCACCTGGACCACATACCGCAAGTGTCTGATGTTGTTGAACATCGGATTCTCAGAACTGCAACAATTCTATTTCCGGATTTTCCGAACCCGCCCCCTCCGTACCATCCCAGCAGAAGAGTTTTGTGACAGCGCCACCCGCAGAGGTGGCAGGGGAGAGAGCGATGACCAAACTGTCTGCACCGGGCCTCTCGCGCCGCGGCTTCATCTCCGTCGCCGGCACCGCGGGCCTCGGCCTCACCGCGCTCGGCATGGTCGGCCGCGAGCAAGCGCGCGCCGCCACGCTGAACAAGGACCTGACCATGGCCCCCGAGAAGGCCATGAGCGGCGCCTACCCGGAGTGGTTCCCGACCTGGGAGAAGGTCGAGGCGCTCGCGAAGGAAGAGGGCGCGGTGCAGGTCTCGGCCTGGGGCGGCCCCGAGGTGAAGGACCACTACAACAAGCTCAACGCCGCGTTCGAGGCCGAGACCGGCATCAAGGTCGACTACACCCATGGCGACTGGTTCTCGGCCCAGCAACAGGTGCTCGGCGATGTCGAGGCGGGCAACCAGGACGGCAAGATCGACGTGATCTTCCAGTGGGGCAAGCCGTTCTCCAACCTGCTCCAGGGCAACGGCGTCTGGGAAGTGCCGATCCTCAACCTGCTGCCCAACGGGCGCGGCGTGCCCTATCGCCCGGAGCTCGGCCGCTTCGTGCACGACATGGTGCCGACCTATGGCACCTTCGTGCCGCATGTGAACTGGCAGAACTGCTATGTCTACGACAAGGCCAAGTACAAGCTGTCGGACATGCCCCAGTCCATCACCGGCGTGCTCGACTGGGCCAAGGCGCATCCGGGCGAGTTCACCTATTGCGACTTCAACAAGGGCGGCTCGGGCCACACCTGGGGCATGATGCTGATCTACGCCCTGACCGGCGGCTACGACAAATACGCCTTCAAGCCCTATGAGGCGGCGGTGGCCGACGAGACCTGGGAGCCGCTCTGGGACTTCCTGAACGCGCTCGAGCCGCACATGTACCAGGCGGGCACCTACCCGCAGGGCAACAGCGCGGTCGCCCAGCTCTTCAGCTCCGAGGAGATCAGCTTCTGCGTCAACTGGGACGGCGTGATGGGCCAGCAGGTGAAGCAGGGCTTCCTCGACCCCGAGCGCCTCGGCATGTATCTGCCGCAGGAGGGCATCTTCTCGCCGCTCGACGGCTTCACCATCCCGGTGAACGCGCCGAACAAGGCCGCGGCCCTGCTCTATCTCAACCACATCACCTCGCTGGAGAGCCAGATCAACATCCCCGTGCAGGTCGGCTCCTACCCGGCCGTCACCGCGGCCTGGGATGCCGCGCCCGAGGAGGTGAAGGCCGAGCCCTGGCACCCCGAGAAGGACGTGCGCGCCTGGCGCGATCTCGGCACCATCGGCGGGCGGCACGGCGAGTACATGTTCCGCATGATGTCGGACTGGGTGGAGAAGGTCGCGCGCACCTGATCCCAACGCATGCGCCGGGGCGGGCCGCCGGTCCGCCCCCACCGTCGCCCCCTTGCCGGCCATGCTGATCCGCCCCGAACAACGCCTGCCGCTCCTGCTGCTGAGCCCCCTGCTGATCTTCCTGATCTTCATGGTGGCCTGGCCGCTGGTGGTGGCGATCCTGGCTTCCGTCTCGGCCGTGCGGCCGGTGCCGGGAATGCCGGAGGCAGTCACGTTCCAGGGCTATATCGACTTCTTCACGCCCTCGAACCCGGCGCTCGGCAGCGTGTGGTTCACCGTCAAGATCACGCTGATCTGCGCGGTGCTCTCCACCGCGCTCGGCGTGGCGCTGGCGGTCTATCTCAAGCTCCGCGCCATCGAGCTGCCGGCCTGGGTGAGCTTCATCCTGAAGATCCCGCTCTTCACGCCCTATCTCGTGATCGCCTTCATCTTCTGGGTGCTGCTCTATCCGCGCGGCTATGTGGGGCAGGTCTTCAAGCTCGTCTGGGTCGAGTATCTCCAGCTCGCCGAGAAGGCGCCCATCCTCGTCAACGACCCCTTCGGCATCGCCATCATCGTCTGCGCCACCTGGATGCGGTTTCCCTATGCCTTCATCATGGCGCAGAACCTGCTCGCGATGATCGAGCCGAGCTACGAGGAGGCCGCGCGCAATCTCGGCGCCTCGCGCAGGCAGGTGGTGTGGCGGATCTTCCTGCCGCTCATCCGCTTCGGGCTCCTGTCGGCCGCGCTCCTCAACTTCCTCGCGCTCTTCATCGCCTTCTCGATCCCCTATGTGCTCGGGGCGAGCTGGCCGCAGTTCCTGTCGGTCTTCATCTACGTGAACGCCAAGGATCAGGGGAACTGGCTGGCGGGCTACACCGCCGCGGTGGTCTATGTCGCGATCGCCTTCGCCATCGGCTATCTCTATTCGCTCGCGCTGAGGCGGTCCTATGAGACGTGAGGGCTGGAATGTATGGGCCGCCGGCATCGTCGGGCTCGCGATCGTCCTGATCCTCGTGCCGCTCGGGCTCGTCTTCCTCTATGCCTTCGCCACGAAGTGGTTCGCCTCCTCGCCCTGGTGGCCGCAGGAGATGGGCACGAAATGGCTGCTCTCGATCTTCGAGACCGAGAACCTCGTGAACGCGCTCCTCAATTCCTACCTGCTCGCGGCGCTCACCACCGTGGCCACCCTCGCGCTCACCTTCCCGGCCGCCTATGTGCTCGGCACCCGGGCGCGGCAGGCGGCGGGCTGGCCGGGGCGCGCGATCGAGACCTTCTCGAACCTGCCGCTGGCCTTTCCCACCATCACCGTCGCTCTCGGCCTGCTCTGGCTCTACCGCTCCACCGGGCTCACCAACACCTATCTCGGCATCGTGCTCGCCCACATGATCATGGCGGTGCCCTACGCGCTGCGCGCCATGGTCGGCGCGTTCCTGATGGTGCCGCCCGAATACGAGGAGGCCGCGCGCAATCTCGGCGCCTCGCGCCTGCAGGTGATGCGCCGCATCTACCTGCCGCTGGTCTGGCGCGGGGTGCTGGCGGCGGGGATCTTCGCCTTCTCCTGGTCGCTGAACGAGTTCGTCCTCGTCCTCATGCTCGGCTTTCCGGATGTGGAGACCATCCCCATCCAGATCTACCAGTTCGTCGGAGGCTACTACCTGCACCCGCAGAAGGCGGCGGTGCTCGGCCTCTTCCTGCTCATCCCGGCGCTCGCCCTCATGTACGGGGTCGAGCGGCTGCTCAAGGGGGCCTCGGTGGTCCCGGCGGGGGCGTAGCGATGACCTCGATCACCTTCACCGGCATCCGCACCCGCTTCGGCGAGACGCTGGCCAACGACATCCCCGCGCTCACCATTCCCTCGGGCGAGATCGTCTGCTTCGTGGGCCCCTCCGGCTGCGGCAAGACCACGGCGCTGCGCACCATCGCCGGCCTCGTGATGCAGGACAGCGGCGACATCGCCTTCGGCGACCGCGTGGTCAACGACGTGCCGCCGGAAGCGCGCAACGCCGCGATGGTGTTCCAGAACTACGCGCTCTTTCCGCACATGACCGTCGCGCAGAATGTCGGCTTCGGTCTCTCCGTGCGCGGCCGCCCCGCCGGCGAGATCGCCGCGAAGGTCGCGGAGATGCTGGAGGTCGTGCAGCTCCCCCAGGTCGGCGAGCGCTATCCGCGCCAGCTCTCCGGTGGCCAGCAGCAGCGCATCGCGGTCGCCCGCGCGCTCGCCACCGAGCCCGACATCCTGCTCTTCGACGAGCCCCTCTCCAATCTCGACGCCAAGCTCCGCGAGGGGCTGCGCTTCGAGCTCCGCCAGCTCCTCGAACGCCTCGGCGTCACCACCGTCTACGTCACCCACGACCAGACCGAGGCGATGGTGATCGGCGACCGCATGCTCGTGATGAACGGCGGCCGGATCGTGCAGGACGGCCGGCCCGCCGAGGTCTATCGCCGGCCCGTTAACCGCTTCGTGGCCGATTTCCTCGGCGCCTCCGACGTGATCGCCGGCACCGCCACCGCCCCCATGGGCGAGCGCCAGGCGGTCGTCACGCCGGAGGGCCTGCGCATCGAGGGGCTCGGCAGCCTCGCCGAAGGCGCGCCGGCCCTCGCCTGCCTCCGCCCCAGCGGCGTCGAGATCGCCCCCGCCGGCACCGCGGGCCTGCCGGCGGTCGAGATCCTCTCCGCCACCGATCTCGGCGACCGCAGCGAAGTGCTCCTCGCCGTCGGCCGCCACCGCATCCGCGCCCAGTCCGGCGCACGCGCTGGCCTCGCCGCCGGCCAGCAGGCCGCCATGCGCATCGACCCCGAGCGTTGCATCATCGTGGGAGACGAGCCGTGAGCTCCCCGCTCCGGCTCATCGGCTACAACACGCAGTACTGCACGGGCCATGACGGCGTCACCGATCCTGCCCGCATCGCCCGCGAGATCGCCGCAGGCGATATCGTCGCGCTGCAGGAGATCGACCGCTTCTGGGCGCGGACCGGCCATTTGGACCAGGCCGAGGCGCTGGCCGCCGCCCTGCCGGATCGCTACTGGGTCTATGGCGCCGGCTATGACATGGATGCGAGCCGCGTCGAGGCCGGCCGGGTGGAGAACCGCCGGCGCCAGTTCGGCAACATGATCCTGTCGCGCTGGCCCATCCTGATGGCGCGCAACCACCTGCTGCCCAAGCTGCACCTCTCCGGCCCGATGTCGCTGCAGCGCAGCGCGCTGGAGGCGGTGATCGAGACCCCGCTCGGGGCGCTGCGCATCTTCTCCATCCATCTCGCCCATGCCGCTGCGCCCGAACGCCGGCTCCAGATCCTGCGCCTCCTCGAGATCCTCGAAGCCGGCGGCCGCGACGGCGGCGCCTGTTCCGGGCGCGACCTGCCCAAGGGCTGGAGCGAGGGCGCCCCCGCCCTCGCCGCCGCCCTCGCCCCCGCACCCGCCATGCCCCCGGCCACCGTGATGCTCGGCGACTTCAACATGCTCCCCGCCAGCCCCGAGCACGCCCTGATCGCCGGCGAGAGCGACCCGATCTTCGGCCCGCTCGAGCGCGAGGACGGCCTGATCGACGCCTGGCAGTCGGTCGGCACGGGCCCGGGCCACACCTTCGAGGATGCGAACGGCGCGCGCCGGCTCGACTACGCCTTCTGCTCGGCGGCACTGCGCAGCCGGCTCGGCGAGATGCGCGTCCTGACCGACGCCACCGGCTCGGACCACCTCCCCGTCGCCCTCACCCTGCGATGAGCGCCTAGAGCGCGCGAAACTCGGTCGGCGATGCGCCGAACTCCTTGCGGAACGCGAAAGTGAAGGCGCTCGGGCTCTCATAGCCGCAGCGCCGCGCCACCTGCTTCATCGGCCGGTTCCGCTCGAGCAGCTCGAAGGCGCGCGAGAACCGCACGCGCCGGCGCCAGGCGGCAAAGCTCATGCCGAGCTCGCGGGCCGAGAGCCGCGCCAGTGTCTTCGACGACGCCCCCGCCCCGTCCGCCAGCTGCTCCAGCGAAAGCGTGAGCGAGGGATCGCGCAGCAGCCGCTCGCAAACCTGCTGCAGCCTGGGATCGCGTGGCAGCGGGATATTGAGCGGCAGCGCCTCCGCGCCCGAGAGCTCCGTGCCGATCAGGCCGGCGATCTGCTCCGCGCGCCGGTTGCCCGAATAGTCCATCGGCTCGCGCGCCAGCGCCGAGATCAGCTCGCGCAGAAGCGGGCTGACGCGCAGCACCTTGATCGCACCGGGCTCCGCGGGCGCAATGTAGAGCGTGCGCATCTCCACATCCCCGCGCACCTCGACGCTGTGCACCACACCGGCCGGCATCAGCAGGGCCCGGTCCGGCGGCACCACCCAGGCCTCCTCCGCGGTGCCGATACGCATGACGCCGGACACCGCGTAGAGCAGCTGATCGCGCCGGTGGCTGTGCGGCGCGATGACCGTGCCGTCCGCGAAGCGCTTCGGCATGACCGCCACGGTCTGCGGCAGCGTCTCGTAGTCCCGCGGATCGGCGCTGTGCCACCCACCCGGCCCCAGCAGTTTGTCCGTTTCTCGACGATCAAGGTCCATACATCGACTATGGGCACGGGGCAGAGTGGTCGCAAGAGCAAGGAGGCCCGCATGCCGACGAGAGACACCCAGTACTTTCTGCTCCTCAATGTGGGGCACTTTCTCGACCACTACTTCATGCTGATCTTCGCGACCGTCGCCGCACTCGCGCTCAGTGCCGGCTGGGGCATGAGCTATGCCGAGCTCCTGCCCTACGGTGCGCCGGGCTTCGCGGCCTTCGCGCTCTGCGCGCTGCCCATGGGCATGCTGGCCGATCGCTGGAGCCGCGACGGGATGATGGTCGTCTTCTTCCTCGGGATCGGCGTCTCCTCCATCCTCACGGGGCTCGCTCAGACCCCGCTGCAGCTCGGCGCCGGCCTGCTCCTCATCGGCATCTTCGGCGCGATCTATCACCCCGTCGGCCTCGCCATTGTCACCGCGCGCTGGAAGAAGACCGGCATGCGCCTCGCGGTGAACGGGATCTGGGGCAATCTCGGCGTCGGCTCGGCAGCCCTCGTCACGGGCGTGATGATCGATCTGGCGGGCTGGCGGGCGGCCTTCATCCTCCCCGGCTTCGTCTCGATGGCCTTCGCGCTCCTCTATCTCGTCGTCTCGCGGGAGATCGAGGCGAAGACCGTCCCGGCCGCCGGAGGGGTGGCGGCCCGCTCGCCCGCCAATCACGGCCCCATCTGGCGCGTGCTCCTCTGCGTCTACATAACCGCGACCGTCGGCAGCATCGTCTTCCAGTCCACCACCGTCGCGCTGCCCGAGATCTTCGAGGAACGCCTCGTCGGCCTTGCCGACACGATCGCCTCGGCGCTCGCCTGGCTGCAGATGCAGTCGGCCTCGGTGATCGGCGGGCTCGCCTTCCTGGTCTTCGCCGCCGCCTCGCTGGCGCAGCTCGTCACCGGCTACATGCTCGACCGCTTCGGCGCCCGCCCGACGCTGACGCTGGTCACCACGGTGCAGATCGCGGCCTTCCTGATGATGCCCGGCATGACCGACGCCGCGATCTTCGCGCTCGCGCTCGGCGCCATGCTCGGCGTCTTCGGCCAGGTGCCCGTGAACGATTTCCTGATCGGCACCACCGCCTCGAAGAAGTCGCGCGCACGCGCCTTCGGGGCCCGCTATCTCGTCAGCTTCCTCG
Source organism: Pseudomonadota bacterium (assembly GCA_039817245.1). Lineage (GTDB taxonomy): Bacteria > Pseudomonadota > Alphaproteobacteria > Rhodobacterales > Rhodobacteraceae > Thermohalobaculum. The sequence continues at coordinate 13,271 of JBCBWF010000065.1, forward strand.
CCTTCTCCGCGGCGCTGCCCCTCATCGCCGTGCTCCAGGCGACCTGGGGCTTCGACGGGCTCTTCTACGTCCTCGCCCTCTGCGCGGCCATCATCCTGGTGGGCAGCCGCATCCTGCTCACCCGGCCCGCACCCGCCGCGGGGGAGGATCCCGTCTTCGCCGCGAGCGCTCCGGCGAAGCCCTGACACCCGGCGCCGTGGCGGCCTGCCCGGGCGCCTCGGCGGAGCCCGGCACGCGCCTGCCCCAGGCACAAAACCGAGCTACACCCCGTCGCACGGAGTTGAAACGGAGCGCCGGCACGCGACATGTCAGCAAAGCCAGTGGAGATCCCCATGCGCGACATCGCTGCCGAGCCGTCGGCCCCCGCCCCAACCCCGTCCGGCCAGCCCGCTCACACCGCGGCCGACCAGCCGCCGCTGGAGACGCACCACGCGCCGAAGGACATCCATGACCGGATCGCCCTTCGCATCGTGAAGTTCATGCGCGTCTTCGCCGATGCCTTCTTCGCCAAGCGCTACGGACACCGCGCCGTCGTGCTCGAGACCGTGGCCGCGGTCCCGGGCATGGTGGGCGGCCTCCTCCAGCACCTGAAGGCGATCCGCCATATCCGCGACGACCAGGGCTGGATCCGCGAGCTGCTGGACGAGGCGGAGAACGAGCGGATGCATCTGATGACCTTCATCCAGATCGCCCAGCCCTCCCGGTTCGAGCGGCTGCTGATCATGCTCGGCCAGGCGGTCTTCTATAACGTCTTCTTCTTCACCTACCTCTTCGCGCCGCGCACCGCGCACCGGATCGTCGGCTATCTCGAGGAAGAGGCGGTGGTCAGCTACACGCAGTATCTGACCGAGATCGACGCCGGGAAGCAGGAGAACGTGCCCGCGCCGCGCCTGGCCATCGACTACTGGAAGCTGCCCGAGGATGCCCGCCTGCGCGATGTCGTCATCGCCGTGCGCGCGGACGAGGCGGCCCATCGCGATACCAATCACGGCTTCGCCGACGCGATCGCCGAGGGCCGGCACGCCTGAAGCGCCGGGCCCCAGCAGGGCCCGGCGCCTCGGCGCGCGGATCGCGCAGTGCATCAGCGCGCGAGAAACGCGTGACGATCAGACGTCGATCATCATCATCGCGCGCTCCAGGCTCCGCCGCATGCGGTTGAAGGAGGCCGAGAGCGCGCTGATCTCGTCCCGCCCCGGCTTGCTGTATTCCGGCACCGCGAAATCGCCGTGGCTGACCTTCTCGGCCATCTCCGACATCCGCTCCACCGGGCGCAGGACAATGCGGCTGAGAAGCGCGTTGGTCGTCACGAACACCACCAGGAACGCCACGCCGAGCCCCGAAACCAGGATGATCACGGATTCGAGGGCGCGCTTGTCGACGAGCGAGATGGGCGCCGATATGATCTGCGCGCCGACCGTCTCGCCCATCTGCCAGCCGAAGCCGTTGTCCGGCCCGTAGAGATCCACCATCGCCGGCGGCGCAGCCTCGGGCGTGGAATGGCAGCGCAGACACCCCTCCTGCTTGATCGTGACCGGATAGGCGACGCTCAGAATGCGACCGTTCTCGCCATCCACGATCGTGGTGATCTGCTCCAGCGACGGGTCCGCACGGAACCGCTTGATCAGCGAAGCCTCCAGCTCGGTGGGCAGATCCGCCGGATTGGTCGGGTTGAGCGCCGCCTCCTTGTAGCTGTAGTCCGGATACTTCTCCTGCACCTTCGCGAAGATCGTCCGCGCGGCATAGGACGTCACGGTCTCCGGCAGAAACAGGATGTCGTTGTTGTCCGCCAGCAGCGGCTCGATGCTGTTCAGCGTGTAGTATCGGACCGCGGAGGTCTTCTCCCGCAGCAGATCGATCGACTGCTCGACCTCCTGCACCGCCGATTTCCGAACGAGAACGTAGGACATGGCAACGGACACGGCGATACCGAGCAGGCAGGCCACAACCAGAACGATGTTGTATTTGAAGCGGAGTCCCATTTTCTTGATCCTTTGAATGCGGCGAGCGAGACGCGGGGTGGCATTGCTCGCGAGCGATTACGATTTGAGATCGAGGAGTTGGCGACGGCTCAGCACGCCCGTGGGCGTCTCGGAGCGGATCTGCTGATAGGCGATGATCGCCTGGCGGGTCTGCGGCCCGAAGATCCCGTCGACCAGGCCCTTGTAGAAGGTCAGATCCCGCAGCGAGCGCTGGATCGCGCGCTTGGCCGAGCGCGACAGCGACTGCTCCAGGATCTCCAGCTCTTCCAGCGTCTCGGGCACATCCGCGCGCACCGTCACCACCGGAACGGCGTCGGAGAGCGGGGCCGGCGCCGTGGCGGGGCGGCGCAGATAGGCGGGCGTGGCCGGCAGCGCGGAGACGCTGACACCGCGCCCCGTCGCCATCTGCCCGAGCATCGCGCCGAGCTCGACCACCTCCGCGCGCCCGGCCTCCGCAACGGCGCGCACAAGCGGATCGGCGTTCGCGACCGGCGCGACGACGATCGGGCTCGAGCCCGCCACCGGGTCGGGCGCGCCCGTAACCGGCACGAGACCGGAGGGGATGCCCCGCGACGGCGGCGCCGAGACGGTCATCACCACGGCACCGCCCTGCTCCGCCTGCGCCGTGCTCCGCGCGAAGGCCTGGACCGGGATGCCCTGGGTGAAGAGATCCGTCGCCCGCCCGAGGCGCGAGCCCTCCGGCAGCACATACTGGCGGCCCTGGAAGGCGACCGCGGGCACATCCGCATAGATGAAGCTCGCGCGCGCATCGGAGGCCTCGTCGGCGAACCGCTTCAGGATCGAGCGCAGCTCGGCATTGTTCGGATCGCCCGCGCGCAGCGTCTCGACGCCCATGGCCTGGAGCTGCGCCTGCATCGCATCCGCCCGCGCCGCACCAGCGCCGACGGACACCACCAGCGCGACGACGCGGTCGGTCTGAGCCACCGCCGGCAGGGCGGAGAGGACTATGCTGACTGTCGTGAGAAGAATGCGCTTCATCGCCGTTGTTCCCTTCTTCGCTCGCCCGCCGCGATCGCCCTCCCGGCGCTCCCGACACGGTGCGTGATCGTGGGGTAAGTGCCGGGGCGATCCGATTGGGTTCAGTCAGAAAGGTCGGGGGCGGGGCGGACGCGCTCCCTCAAGCGGCAGCACCGCCCGGCCCGGCAAGGCGGGCGAGGCAGTCGGCGGCAAGACAGTCGGCGGCAAGGCAAAGGAGAGGGCGAAGCCGGCCCGGCCGCGCAGCGTCAGTCGATCCGCCGCGCCTCCAGCGACACGATGCGCCGCTCCGTGACCTCGGCGGCGCTGAAGCGGAAGCCCTCCTCCTCGAAGCTGTCCCCCACCGCCGGCAGGCGGCCGAAGCGCGAGAGGGCGTAGCCGCCGAGGGCGCTGTGGTTGAGCGTCGGCAGCGCGGTGCCGAGCGCCTCGTTGACCGAGACGATGGGCAGGCCCGCATCGAGCAGCACGCTGCCATCCGGCCGCGCAGCGGGGCGGGCGGAGCGCTCATCCGTGGCCCGGTCCGTGACCGCGCTGGTATGCGCGCCGAGGGTGCGGCGGACGATCTGGTTGAGCGTTATCAGCCCCACCGCCTCACCGGCCTCGTTGACCACCACGATGGTGGCGGTCGGGTCGTCCAGCAGCATCTCGCCGATCTCGCGCACATTCTGCACGAAGGGCACGAACCGGACCGGGCGCAGGAAGTCCTCCAGCGCGCGGCTGTCGATGGCGGGATCGAGGAGATCCCAGCTCTCCACCACCGCGATGGCCGTGACGTTGCCGCGGGTCCCCTCGTAGAGCGGCACCAGGCGCTGGTCGTGCTCGCGGCGCAGGGCGAGGAGCGCGCCGATCTCGCCCTCGCGGTTGAGGCAGCGCACCCGCGAGATCGGCCACATGATCTCCGCCGCGGTCATCTGCGAGAAGCGGAGCACGCGGCGCACCTGGCCCCGGCTGAAGGCGGCGGCGGCACCGGTCTGCTCGGCCATCTGGACCGTGGCGACGAACTGCTCCTGCGCCGCGCGCGCTTCATCCGAGGCGCTGCCTACAAGGCGCGCGACCAGGCCCGCGAGGCCGCCGAAGAGCCAGATGAGCGGCCCGAGCAGCGCCTGCAGCCAGGAGAGCGGCCAGGCGATATGCGGCACCAGCGTATCGGCCTTCTGCTGGTAGACGGATTTCGGCACGATCTCGCCGAGCACCAGGAAGAGCGGGGTGAAGATCAGCAGCGCGGCCAGCTCGCCATAGCCCCCCAAGAGGCTGACCATCAGCACCGTGCCGACCGTCGTCAGCGCGACGCTGACGATGTTCACGCCGAGCAGCGTGGTGGTGAGCAGGCGCGGCGGCTTCGCCAGGAGCGAGAGCGCGGTCTTGGCCCCGCGGTCGCCGCGGGCCGCGCGGGCGCGCAGCCGCACCCGGTCCGCGCTGACCATCGCGATCTCGGCGCCGGAGAAGAAGCCCTTGGCGACGAGCAGCAGCAGCATGGCGACGAAGGACGAGATCACGACGGCTCCTCCGCGTCCCCGGCGGTCTCGAGCGCGGGATGCCCGGCAGGCGCCACGAGAACG
>JBCBWF010000154.1:0-10846 GCA_039817245.1 Pseudomonadota bacterium
CGCCAGAAGGGCATGCGCGTCTATGGCGAGCCGCTGGTGCAGCATCTTGTGCTCGACGAGGGCGAGTACTTCAACAAGGACTGGGACTATGCCGCGCGCCGGGTGATGTCGCCGCCCTTCCGCTCGAAGGCGCATCAGGACGGGCTGTGGGCCGGCCTCGCCGCGGGTTCGCTGCAGGTGGTGGCCACGGACCATTGCGCCTTCACCACCGAGCAGAAGCGGATGGGCCTCAAGGGCTTTCCCTCCATCCCCAACGGCACCGGCGGCACCGAGGACCGGCTCTCGGTGCTCTGGACCACGGGCGTGGAGACGGGCCGGCTGACCATGAACGAGTTCGTGGCCGTCACCTCCTCCAACATCGCCAAGATCCTCAACGTCTATCCCCGCAAGGGGGCGATCGTGGAGGGGGCGGATGCGGATATCGTGGTCTGGGACCCCAAGCTCACCAAGACCATCTCCGCCTCCAACCAGAAGTCGATCATCGACTACAACGTGTTCGAGGGCATCGAGGTCACGGCGCAGGCGCGCTACACCCTCTCGCGCGGGGACGTGGTCTGGGCGCATGGGCGCAACAGCCAGCCACAGCCGGGGCGCGGCAAGTTCATCCCGCGCCCGGCCTTCCCGGCGCCGGCCCGCGCGCTCTCGACCTGGAAGGCGCTGACGGCCCCCAAGGGCGTGCAGCGCGATCCGAGCAACATCCCCGCCGGCGTCTGAGCGCCGCGCGCTGCCCGGCTGCCCGCAGCGGCGGCCGGGCTCATGGCTTGATCGCTCCCGCCGCCTCCCCTAACCTTGCGTTACTGCAGGGGAGTCCCGCCCGAGGGACTGAGAGGCGGATAGGGCCACGGCCCGGTTTCGCGACCCTTTGAACCTGACCCAGTTGATACTGGCGTAGGGAGCGAGGTGCGCGCGGCCGGGGCCTGTCCCCGTGCTCGCGTCTTCCGAACACGGGGGCGGCATGCCCCCAGTTCCCCGAGCCCATCGTCACCTGGTGTCTTGTCGAGTGGACCGCTTGAGGAGCACCGCGATGACCGTGACCGACCCCCAGAAGACCCCCGATACCCAGACCAGCACCGATACCGAGACCGCCCCCGATATCCCGACCGCCCACCATACCGGGACAACGCCCAACCCGGACATCACCACCGGCGCCCTGCCCGCCTCGCGCAAGATCTATGTGCCCGGCAGCCTGCATCCCGGGATCGCCGTGCCCATGCGCGAGATCGCGCTGCATCCCACCGCGGGCGAGCCGCCGCTCACGGTCTATGACAGCTCGGGCCCCTATACCGATCCCACGGTCGAGACCGATATCCGCGCGGGCCTCGCCCCCCTCCGCCGCGACTGGATCGCGGCGCGCGGCGATGTGGAGGCCTATGCGGGCCGCGCGATCACCGATGCCGATAACGGCTTTGTTGCACCCGACCGGCTGACGCCGGCCTTCCCGGTGACGCCCCGCCCCCTCCGCGCGAAAGCCGGCAAGGCCGTCACCCAGCTCGCCTATGCCCGCGCCGGGATCGTGACGCCGGAGATGGAATTCGTCGCCATCCGCGAGACCCAGCGCCGCGCGGCAGCCCAGGCGCCGCGCGACGGCGAGGACTGGGGGGCCAGCATCCCGGACCAGGTGACCCCGGAGTTCGTCCGCCAGGAGGTGGCCGCCGGCCGCGCCATCATCCCCGCGAACATCAACCACCCGGAGAGCGAGCCGATGATCATCGGCCGGAACTTCCTGGTGAAGATCAACGCGAATATGGGCACCTCGGCGGTGACCTCCTCGATGGAGGAGGAGGTCGACAAGATGGTCTGGGCCATCCGCTGGGGAGCTGACACGGTGATGGACCTCTCCACCGGGCGCAACATCCACAACACGCGCGACTGGATCCTGCGCAACAGCCCCGTGCCCATCGGCACCGTGCCGCTCTACCAGGCGCTGGAGAAGGTGGGCGGCATCGCCGAGGACCTGAGCTGGGAGGTCTACCGCGACACGCTGATCGAGCAGGCCGAGCAGGGTGTCGACTACTTCACCATCCATGCGGGCGTGCGGCTCCACATGGTGCCGATGACGGTCGACCGTGTGACGGGCATTGTCAGCCGCGGCGGCTCGATCATCGCGAAATGGTGCCTGCATCACCACCGCGAGAGCTTTCTCTACGAGCGTTTCGAGGAGATCTGCGAGATCTGCCGCGCCTATGACGTGTCGTTCAGCCTCGGCGACGGCCTGCGCCCCGGCTCCATCGCCGATGCCAACGACGCGGCACAGTTCGCCGAGCTCGAGACCCTGGGCGCGCTCACCCGCATCGCCTGGGCGCGGGACTGCCAGGTGATGATCGAGGGCCCCGGCCATGTGGCCATGCACAAGATCAGGGAGAACATGGAGAAGCAGCTCGCCTGCTGCCACGAGGCGCCCTTCTACACCCTCGGGCCGCTCACCACCGATATCGCGCCCGGCTACGACCACATCACCTCCGGCATCGGCGCCGCGATGATCGGCTGGTATGGCTGCGCGATGCTCTGCTACGTCACGCCGAAGGAGCATCTCGGCCTGCCGGACCGCGACGACGTGAAGACCGGCGTCATCACCTACAAGATCGCTGCGCATGCGGCCGATCTCGCCAAGGGGCTGCCGGGCGCGCAGCGGCGCGACGACGCTCTCTCCCGCGCGCGCTTCGAGTTCCGCTGGGAGGACCAGTTCAACCTCTCGCTCGACCCGGACACGGCGCGCGACTTCCACGACCAGACCCTGCCGAAGGAGGCGCACAAGACCGCGCATTTCTGCTCCATGTGCGGGCCGAAATTCTGCTCCATGCGGATCAGCCACGACATCCGCAGCGAGGCGCATAAGGAGGGGATGGCGGCGATGGCAGCCCGGTTCCGCGAGGGCGGCGCTCTCTACGTGCCGCTGGCCTCGCGGCCCGAGCCGGGCGCGTAGGCGCGGGGTCGCTCCGCTGATACAATCATGGCGTGCGCGTCCGGCGCCCGCCCGGGTCGTATCGATGGAGGAACGCATGGGGCTCGAGTGCCTCCGGCCCGTCTTCGCCGCGGTGGTCGTCGCGGTCTGCCTCGCGGCGGGCCAGAGCACCGCGGCGGGCCAGGGGGCCGAGGCGGACCGGGTGATCGGCGGCGTGCCGCTGCCGGGGGACGTGGCCCCCGCCTCTGCCGACACCTCGCCCTTCGCAGGCGTCTGGGTCGGCAGCTGGGGCGGCGTGCGCAACGCGATCCTCGTGGTAGAGGCGGTCGAGGGCCCGCAGGCGCGCGTCGTCTACGCGCTGGCGGACGCGCCGGACGGGCGCCTCAAGGCCGCCTGGTACCGGCTGGACGCCACGCTCGAGGAGAACCGGCTCATCGTCCGGGGCCAGGGCTTCACCAGCACCTACACGCTGACCGCGACCGGGCGGCTCCGCTCGGTCTTCAGCGGCGGCGGCTACGGGCTGCTCACGCGCGCGCGCCTCGCCGAGATCTCCCGCCCCGGCGCCGAGATTGCGTGGAACGCGGGCGAGACGCTGCGACTGCCCACCGCCCTCACCGAGGACGGGGCAGCGGTGCATCTGGAGACCATCCTCTACCGCCCCGCGGGCCCCGGCCCCTTCCCGCTGGCTGTCATCAGCCATGGCTCCACCGGCTCCGGGCGCGATCCGGAACGCTTCGGGCGGAGCTGGGTCCATCCCTGGTTCGCCGAGCGGCTGGCGGAGCGCGGCTGGCTCGTCGCCTTCCCCCAGCGCCGCGGCCGCGGGGCCTCCGACGGGCTCTATGACGAGGGTTTCGGCACGGACCGCGCCCGGGGCTATACCTGCGAGGCGGGCCGCACGCTGGCAGGCGCCGAACGCGCGCTCGCCGATCTGGATGCTGCCATCGCAGCCCTCCGCGCGCGCGACGATGTGCGCCCGGGGCCGGTGCTGCTCGCAGGCCAGTCGCGCGGCGGGGCGCTCTCGGTCGCCTATGCCGGGCGGTACCCGGACCGGGTCCTCGGCGTCGTGAACTTCGTCGGCGGCTGGCTCGGCCAGGGCTGCCGCACGGCGGATGCGGTGAATGGCAGCCTCTTCGCCCGGGGCGGGGATTTCCGGCGCCCCATGCTCTGGATCTATGGCGAGGACGACCCGTTCTACTCGCTCGACCACAGCCGCCGGAACCATCGCGCCTTCCGCGAGGCGGGCGGCAAGGGCCGGTTCCACGCCTTCGCGTTTTCCGGGGAGAGCAGCGGCCACTGGGCGATGTGGCACCCGGAGGCCTGGCACGCCCTGCTGGACACCTATCTGGCGGAGATCGCGCGACCGGGCGCGCGCACCCGCTGATCACGGCGCAACGCTCCTGCGCTCGCTCCCTCCCACGTCATTATGGAACGCAAAGTGAGAACTTTTAATGAACAAACCTCAGCCGCAGGTCCGCGTCGGGAACCGCGAGGATGGTTAGGCGGCGTTAAGGCAGGTCGGCCCAGAATGACGTGGGTGGGAGCGGCCGCGAGACGCAGTCATCGCCGTTCGCTCTGTTCACACCGATGTCCGATGCGGCGCGGGCCTTACTGATCCGCATGGCCGTCGAGCGCTGCGGCGAGGCGCTTCGCGCTCTCCACCGCACCGCGCCCGTGCAGCGCCCAGCTCTGCGTGAGGCCCTCCATAAGGAGCGTCAGATCCTCGCACCTGCCGCCCCAGGAGAGCGCGTCGCCGAGCCGTTCGGTGAGTTCGCGCTTGTGTCGCGCCAGCATCGCGCGCAGCGCCGCGTTGCCGGGCGTCGACGCCACGGCAGCGTGGAACAGGCAGCCATGCGCCGTCTCGGCCTCCATCCAGTCCCCGATCCGGTCGAACACGGCCTCGAGCGCTGCTGCGCGCCCGGCCGGCAGGTCCGACGCGACAATGGCCATGTAGCGGCGGTGGCGATGCTCCAGGGCAGCGAGCATCCGCGCCTCCCGTGTCGGGAAGTATTTGTAGAGCGTGCGCAGGCTCACGCCCGCCGCCGCGCGCAGCGTCTCGATATCCGGCTCGGCGAAGCCGTGGGCGGCGAACGCGCGCTCCAGGCCCGCCGCGATCTTCTCGCGCATCGGATGCATGCTTGACGGAGGTAGAACCGGCTCTCTACCCATGCAAGTAGAGAGAACGCTCTACCTGGAGGCGCGAGGATGACCCTACCCGAAACGATGTCCGGCGTGGTGCTGACGGGGCATGGCGGCCCGGAAGTGCTGGCGTATCGCTCCGACCTGCCGGTGCCGCGCCCGGCCGCCGGCGAGGTGGTGGTGCGGGTCGGGGCTGCGGGCGTGAACAACACCGATATCAACACCCGCACCGGCTGGTACTCGAAGGGCGACGGGGATGCGGAGGATGCGAGCTGGACCGGCAAGCCGCTCACCTTTCCGCGTATCCAGGGCGCCGATATCTGCGGAACCATCGCGGCGGTGGGCGACGGGGTGGATGCCGGGCGCATCGGCGAGCGGGTGCTGATCGAGCCCTGCCTCCGCGAAGCCGAAGGGCAAGTGCTTCAGAAAGCCTGGTATATCGGCTCGGAATGCGATGGCGGCTTCGCGGAATTCGCGCGCGTTGCGTCGCGGCATGCCTACCGGATCGAGCGGGGGTTGAGCGATGCGGAATGGGCGTCGTTTCCCTGCTCCTACTCCACCGCGGAGAACATGCTGACACGCGCTGCGGTGGGCGCGGGCGAGACGGTGCTGGTGACCGGAGCGTCGGGCGGCGTGGGCTCGGCGACCGTGCAGCTGGCGCGGGCGCGCGGCGCCCGGGTCGTAGCCGTGACGAGCGCCTCGAAGGCGGGGGCGCTGACGGCGCTGGGGGCCGATGCCACGGTGGAGCGCGATGCGGATTACAAAGCCGCGCTCGGGCGTGACAGCGTTGATATCGTTGTGGATCTCGTTGGTGGGCCGGCATGGCCGAGCCTGCTGGACCTGCTCCGGCCGGGCGGGCGCTATGCGGTGGCCGGCGCCATCGCGGGGCCGATCGTGCCGCTCGATCTGCGCACGCTCTACCTCAAGGATCTGAGCTTCTTCGGCTGCACGGTGCTGGAGCCGGAGGTGTTCGGCAATCTGGTGAAGCGGATCGAGGCGGGGCAGATCCAGCCGCTCGTCGCCGCCACCTATCCGCTGCGCGAGATCGCGGAGGCGCAGGCCGCGTTCCAGACCAAGGGGCATACGGGGAAGATCGTGCTCAGCGTTCCCTGAGCGCTTTCTTCGCGATGCGCCGCGGATGCATCAGGCCTGTGCATCCGGGGGTGTCGGGGAGCAGAGCGCCTCAAGGAGGTCCCGGCTCGAGGCCGGGACATCCGGGGGCGGCAACGCGCTCCTCGGGCGCGAAGGAGGTCCTGGCGCAGGGGCCGGGACACCCGCCAAGCGCCGGGCTCAGCTCGAGAGCCAGACCTTGTCGAGGTGCTGCTCGGAGGCCTGGTGGGCGCCGTAGCCTTCCACGCCCTCGCGGTGCGAGCGGTAGAGCTTGCGCCAGAAGGGCTGGATAATGATCCCGGCGCTGCGCAGGTTTTCCTCGATCTTCGCCATCACCGCGCGGCGCGCCTCCACGTCCGGGGTGCCGAGCGCCTCTTCCACCAGCGCGTCGAAGGTGGCGTCGTTGTAGCCGGTCTCGTTCCAGGGCACGCCGGACTTGTAGGCCAGCACCATCACCTGGATGCCGAGCGGGCGCGGATACCACTCGGTCGAGGAGTGGGGGTACTTGTCCCAGTTGTTCCAGAAGGTGGAGCCCGGGATCACGGTGCGCTTCACGGTCATCCCCGCATCGCGCATCTGCCCGGCGGCGGCATCCGTGGTCGCGCGCATCCAGTCGTCGTCGAGGGAGATCAGCTCGAACTCGGTATCCGTGTGGCCGGCCTCGGCCAGGAGCGCCTGGGCCTTGGCGACATCGCGGGTATGCGGGCCGATATCGGCGTAGTCGATATGCATCTCGCCCACATGGTGGTTGGCCGCCACCGAGCCCGCGCCGTTGATGCCGAGCTGCAGGAGCACCGTGTTGTCCACCGCGTACTGCATGGCCTGGCGCACGCGCACATCGTCATAGGGCGGCTCATTCACGTTGGCGCGGATCACGATGGTGGCCGCGGTCGAGATCCCGGTGTTGGGGATGCCGACCGACTCGACGATGTCGAGGCTGTCGGGCTTGGTCTCGTGGCTGACATCCACCTCCTCGCTCTCCAGCGCCGAGATCATGGTGGTGGGGTCGGTGCCGTGGTCCTGCCACTCCGCACCGTCGAGCCAGACCTCGCCACCCCACCAGGGCGTCTCCTTGCGGCGGACCGCAGCGCGCACGCCGGTCTCCCACTCCACGAGCTCGAAGGGGCCGGTGGTGATGGCGAGCGCCGTCATCGGATCGTCCCCGCCATCATAGCTCGAATGCATGATGAGCGCGGGATAGTCCGCCATACCGGCGATGAGGGTGATGTCCGGCTTCGGCAGGACGAGGCGGACCGTGTGGTCGTCCACACGCTCGACCGCGCCGGCGCGCAGCTGCTTGGTCTCCGGGTCGACCAGATCGCCCATGCGCGTGGCGACCGAGTTGCCCTCGGCCGTGGCGTCGCACCAGCGGGTGATGTTGAAGATCACGTCATCCGCGGTGAAGGCATCGCCATTGGACCAGGTGACGCCCTGGCGGAGGTTGAGGGTGTAGGTCTTCGCGTCGTCGGAGAGCTCCCAGCTCTCGAGCAGCTGGCCCTCGAAGGTGAAGTCGCTGTTCCAGCGCACCAGGTACTCGTTGCACTGGCGCGCGACATTGGCGATCTCGGCCCAGTCGAAGCTGCGCGGGTCCTTGAAGGCCTTCACGAGCATGGAGATGCGCAGGGTGCCGCCCTTCTGGGGCGTCGCCGCGCGGACCGGGGCGGGTGCTGCGATGCCGCCGAGGCTGAAGGCGCCGGCGGTGCTGACGCCGAGCGCGGCCATGGAGGCGAGGTATTCGCGCCGGCTGAGCCGGCCCTCGCGGAAGCTCCGGGCCGTGGGCTCGGCGAGCGGGTGCAAGGCACGATCGGTGAGCATCAGTCGCATCATTGGAACATCCTTCCCCTGTTTCGTCCTCGGCCGGGTGGTCCGGGCTGTGTCGCCGGGCCGCATCGCTTCGCAGCGGTGTATTCTCTTTGTGTACACAGTGTAGACAACACAAATCGGACCGCCGTCAATGCCCCGGTTCGGGCGCGGGTGACGCCGCTCGGGCCTTCGCGGTAGAAGGGGCATTCGGATCCGGGGGTTGGGAGCGGGGCAGGCATGGCGCAGACGAGCAAGGAGCGGCTCTATCACGACCTGCAGCGGCGGATCCTGACGCTCGACCTGGCGCCGGGCACGCATCTGGACGAGACCCGGCTCTCGGAGGAATACGGCATCTCGCGCACGCCCCTGCGCGACGTGTTCCGCCAGCTCGACGGGGAGGGCTACATCCAGATCCGCGAGCATCGCGGCACGGTGGTCTCGCCCATGGGCCACAAGACGATGCGGGACTTCTTCCTGGCCGCGCCCATGATCTACAGCGCCGTGGCGCGGCTGGCGGCGCGCAATGCGCGCGAACGCGACGTGGCGGAGCTGGCCGCGGTGCAGGCGCGCTTTCGTGCGGCGGTGGAGAGCGGCGATGTGGACGGCATGGTCTACTGGAACGACCGCTTTCACCTGGCAATCGGGGAGATTGCGGACAATCCGTATCTGATGCCGAGCCTGCGCCGGCTGCTGATCGACCATGCGCGGATCGGGCAGACCTTCTGGCGCGCCGCGCCGCGAGAGGAGACGGCGCGGATCGACACGGCTTCGCGCCACCACGACGCCTTCCTTGAGGCCTTCGCGGCGCATGACGAGGAGGCGGCGGTGCGGCTGGTGCGTGAGCACTGGGAGCTCTCGCGCAGCCATATCGAGCGCTATGTGCGGCCCGACCCGCTGCCGGAGGATCTGCCGATGGGTGCCTGAGGGCGCCGCTTCGCGCTTGCCAGGCGCCGGGGCGATCCGCTATGTACACACGGTGTACACAGACGCCGTACCGGGAGGGGCGCGTGGACTTCGACGGTATCTACACCCCCATCGTCACGCCGCATGACGCCGAGGGAGCGATCGACCGCGCGCGCTTCGCCGAGGTGGCCGAGTGGCTGATCGCGGCGGGCGTGCACGGCATCATCGTGGCCGGCACCACCGGCGAGTACTACGCCCAGACCATGGAGGAGCGCGTCGGCCTCATGCGCCACGCGGTCGAGGTGGTCGCCGGGCGGCTGCCGGTGGTCGTCGGCACCGGCGCGATGCGCACCGACGACGCGGTGGCGCTCGCGGTCGCGGCGAAGGAGGCCGGCGCGGATGCGATCCTGATCGGTACGCCCCCCTACGCGGTGCCCACGGGGCGGGAGAACGCGCTTCACGCCCTCGCCGTCGACCGCGCCGTGAACATGCCGATCATGCTCTACAACTATCCCGGCCGCATGGCCGCGGAGATGGACGAGGATTTCCTCGACCGTGTCGGCCGCTCGCCGAACTTTCGCGCCATCAAGGAAAGCTCCGGCGATATCAATCGCGTGCACCTCTTGGCGCGGGACTATCCGCATATCCGGCTGCTCTGCGGGATGGACGACCAGGCGCTGGAGTTCTTCGCCTGGGGCGCGCGCGGCTGGGTCTGTGCGGGCTCCAATTTCGCACCGGAGGCGCATCTCGCGCTCTGGCGGACCTGCGTGCTCGAGGGGGATTTCGCGCGCGGCCGGCGCATCATGTCGGCCATGCTGCCGCTGATGCGCGTGCTCGAACAGGGGGGCAAGTTCGTGCAGTGCATCCGCCATGGCATGGCGCTTCGGGGCCTGCCGGTGGGCCCGGTCCGCCGGCCGCTCCGCGATCTCGACAAGGAGGAGAAGCGCATGCTGGCCGAGACGGTCGCCATCATGGACCGCGCCATCGCGGCGATCGAGGGCGAGCGGGGCGAAGCGGGCACCGGCGCCGCGCAGGAGGCTGCGGAATGAGCGACCTGCTGACCCGCGCCGAATACGCCGCCATCGCCGAAGAGCTGGCCCCGCCCCGCGCGGCCTTCATCGGCGGCGCCTTCCGCCCGGCCGCCTCCGGCGCGACCTTCACGGCGCAGAACCCCGCGACCGGCGAGGCCATCGCCGAGATCGCCGCCTGCGGAGCGGAGGATGTGGACTTCGCGGTGGCCAAGGCGCGCCAGGCCTTCGGTGCCGGCAGCTGGTCGCGCCTGCACCCGGCCGAGCGCAAGCGCTGCCTCATCCATCTCGCCAAGCTCATGGAGCGCAACCGCCACGAGCTGGCGGTAATGGAGAGCCTCGACAGCGGCAAGCCGGTGAAGGACTGCGCCGAGATCGACGTGCCCGAGGCGATCAACTGCCTCAAATGGCATGCCGAGGCTGCGGACAAGATCTATGACCGCACCGCGCCCGTGGGCGAGGATGCGATGGCGATGATCGTGCGCGAGCCCATCGGCGTGGTGGGGCTGGTGCTGCCCTGGAACTTCCCGCTCCTGATGCTCGCCTGGAAGCTCGGCCCCGCGCTCGCCTGCGGCTGCTCGGTGATCGTGAAGCCGGCGGAGCAGACGAGCCTCACCGCGCTGCGCGTGGCGGAGCTGGCGCAGATCGCGGGCCTGCCGCGCGGGGTGCTCAACGTGCTGCCGGGCGACGGGCCGGGCTGCGGCGAGCCCATCGGGATGCACGGCGATATCGACATGGTGGCCTTCACCGGCTCGACCGAGACGGGGCGGCGCTTCCTGCGCTACGCGGCCAATACGAACCTCAAGAAGATCAGCCTCGAATGCGGCGGCAAGAACCCCGCGGTGGTACTGGACGATGCGGAGGATCTGGACGTCGTCGCCGGGCATCTGGTGAACGCGGCCTTCTGGAACATGGGCGAGAACTGCTCTGCCACCTCGCGGCTGATCGTGCAGGAGGGGGTGAA
>JBCBWF010000151.1:0-10896 GCA_039817245.1 Pseudomonadota bacterium
CCCCAGACCGGGTGCGGCTCGAGCGGTTCGGGGCGGATCCAGCGGCCCTTGGCGGTGCGGTGGCCGACCGGGCTGCTGAAGCCGAGCTCCACATCCGCGGGCAGGCTGGGCGTGGCGGCGACGGCGTCGAAGGTGCCGATCACGCGCGCCTCCACGGGCCGGCCGGTGGCGGCCACGCGGCGCAGATCGGGATCGGCGAGGCGGGCGGGCTCGATGGTGATGCGCCCGTCCCGCCCGGCGGCGAAGGCGGCGTCGAGCAGCGCCCGGGCGTCGAGCGGCGCCTCCTCGGCCGAGCGGGTCTCGAGGCGGAGCGCGATGCGGGCCGCGCCCGCGCCGTTCTCGGCGGTGACGGCAAGGATCCGGTCGCCGGCACGGCGCGGGTGGCCGCTGAGCACGCTGTCCTCGAGCGTGAGCCCCTCCGGCAACGGGCCTTCGGCGAGCGCGACCCGGTCGGCATCGCGGATGAGGTCGCGCAGGTCGAGGGGCGTCATCGCGCGGTCCGTGCGGAGCTGGACGGTGGTGTCCGGCGGCGCGTCGGGCGGGGCCGATCCGGGTGCCCGGTCGCCGAAGGGATGCGTGCGCGGCAGCGCCAGCGCGCCGCGGGCGGGGCCGAGGGCGTGATAGGCCCAGCCCTCCAGCCGCTGCCGCGTGCGCTCGTCCAGCGCCGAAAGGGCGATCCCGGCGGCGCGCACCCGCCCGCCCTCGCGCCGCGCGGCCTTGCGCGAGAAGCTGCCGAAGAGGCGGAGGGTGTCGACCGGGCCCGCCTTCTTCGGCGGGCGGAAGCGGCCGCGGGCTTGGCGGCGGCCGTTCACGAAGGCCTCGAACCGCCCGCTCGCGGCGACGCGGACGAGGACGATCGCGGGGCCGTCGCCGCCGAGCGCGCGCACCGCCCGTTCGCCGAAGGGCCGGTCGAGGGCGAGATCGGGCGAGAGGCGCAGGCGCAGGCTGTCCGCCGGCCGGGCCGCGACGTTCAGCTCGGCGATCACTGCGCGGCGGGAGGCGCGGCGCTCGAACCGCTCCCCGAGCCCGGCGCCGTCCACCACGAGAAAGAGCGTGAAGGCCTGGCCCGGCTCGAGCGGGGCGGGCAGCGCGAAGGTCTGGTCGGCGCCGGTGCGCCCCTCGGCGAGCGTGCCGCCCGGGAGCCAGAGCGCGTCCAGCACCGCCTCCGGCGCCCAGCCCGCGGCGCGCGCCGAAGCGGGCCCGCCGGAGAGGCCCAGCACGGGTAGGGGCATGGGGCCCAGCGCGAGGCAGAGCGCGAGCGCCAGAGCGCCGAGGGCGCGCCAGAGAGTGGCACCGGTCATCTCGCATCTCCCGAACTGCTCAGATTTCGCGCAGCTGCCCAGCGATCCGCCAGACAGGCAGGCCCGCGGCTCTTCCCTTGGGGGCTCAATGCGCGCCCACGGTGCCGGTTCCGCCAAAACGCGCAAGGCGCGCACCACCTGTTCCCGTTGGCATGCCGCTTGCATCCCGACAACCGTTTACATCAACGACAGGGACCATCACCATGACCGTCACCCGCAAGCTCGCTGCAGCGCTTGTCGCATCCACCATGCTTAGCGGAGTGGCCTCCGCTGCGGAAGAACCGATCAAGGTCGGCATCCTGCATTCGCTCTCCGGCACCATGGCGATCTCCGAGACGACGCTCAAAGACGTCATGCTGATGCTGATCGAGAAGCAGAACGAGGCCGGCGGCATCCTCGGCCGTCCGCTGGAGGCCGTCGTGGTCGATCCCGCCTCCGACTGGCCGCTCTTCGCCGAGAAGGCGCGCGAGCTGATCACGGTCTCGGAAGTGGATGTGGTCTTCGGCTGCTGGACCTCGGTCAGCCGCAAATCGGTGCTGCCGGTGTTCGAGGAGCTCAACAGCCTCCTCTTCTACCCGGTGCAGTACGAGGGCGAGGAGAGCCAGCGCAACGTGTTCTACACCGGTGCCGCGCCGAATCAGCAGGCGATCCCGGCCGTGGAATACCTGATGGAGCAGGGCGTGGAGCGCTGGGTGCTGGCCGGCACGGACTATGTCTATCCGCGCACGACCAACAAGATCCTCGAGCAGTTCCTCAAGGACAGCGGCGTGGCCGAAGACGACATCATGATCAACTACACGCCATTCGGGCATGCCGACTGGCAGACGATCGTGTCCGACATCAAGGCCTTCGGCTCGGCCGGCAAAAAGACCGCGGTGGTGAGCACCATCAACGGCGACGCCAACGTGCCGTTCTACAAGGAGCTCGCCAACCAGGGCATCGAGGCGACGGACATCCCGGTCGTGGCCTTCTCCGTTGGTGAGGAAGAGCTCGCCGGTCTCGACACCGAGCCGCTCGTCGGCCACCTCGCCGCCTGGAACTACTTCATGAGCGTCGAGAGCGACGAGAACGACGAGTTCATCGAGGACTGGCAGGCGTTCATCGGCTCGGAAGAACGCGTCACCAACGACCCGATGGAGGCGCATTACATCGGCTTCAACATGTGGGTGAAGGCGGTCGAGGCCGCGGGCACCACCGAGGCGGACGAGGTGATCGACAGCATCATCGGCGTCTCGGTGCCGAACCTCTCCGGCGGCTACTCGGCCATGATGCCGAACCACCACATCACCAAGCCCGTGCTGATCGGCGAGATCCTCGAGGACGGCCAGTTCGAGGTGGTGGCGGAGACCCCGGGCCTCGTGGTGGGCGATGCGTGGTCGGACTATCTGCCGGAGTCGGCGAAGCTGATCGCGGATTGGCGCAAGCCGCTCAACTGCGGCAACTTCAACACCGAGACGGGCAAGTGCGGCGGCGCCTCTAACTGAGCCCGCCTGCCCGGCGGCCGCGCCCCCCTGGGCGGCGCGGCCTTTACCGCGCCCTCTCCCGCCGCCGGGGGAGGTATCCCGAGGGGGCGGCCCCTTCTGTGCCGATCCGGATCGATGGTGTGATGCGCATCCTGCTGCCTCTCGTCCTGCTTCTCTGCGCCGTGCTCAGCCTGCCCGCGATCGCCCCGCCCGCTGCGGCGGCGAGCCTGGAGGCGCTGGTCGAGCGCCTGCCCGAGGGCGGTTTTCCCGAGCGTGAAGCCGTGATCGGCGAGATCGCCGCCACCGGCGATCCGCGCGCCGCCGCGATCCTGGAGGCGCTGGGCGCGCGCGAGCTGCGCGTGGTGAAGAAGACCGGCGACATCGTGCTGGTGCGCAAGGAGGGGCGGGACCTCTTCGCCCACGACCCCTACACCGACGAGCGCATCGGCCCGCTGAAGAAGCGCGCAGCCCGGGCGATCAAGATCAACAACAATCTGCGCCGTGTGCTGGCGGCGGCGGTGGGCACGCTGCGGCTGCGCAACCCTGATCCCGCGCTCCGCCTCGCCGCGGCCGAGGCGGTGTTCAAATCGCGCGACGCCTCGCAGATCGAGGCCCTCGACGCCGCGCTGGCCGCCGAGACGGAGCCGGAGGTGGCGGAGGCCTTCCGCCTCGCCCGCGCCGCCGCGACGCTGGGCTCGGACCGGCCCGATGCCGAGCAGATCGAGGCGGTCCAGACGCTGGCCGCGCAGGGCGGATCGGACGTGCTCGGCATCCTGCGCGGTGCCGCGGATGCGGGCTCCCCGGCGCTCGCCGCCGCCGTCTCCGAAGGCGTGGCGATCATCGAGCAGCGCCAGGCGCTCTGGGCGACCGCGCAGAACATCTGGTTCGGCCTCTCGCTCGGCTCGGTGCTGATGCTGGCGGCCATCGGGCTCGCCATCAGCTTCGGCGTGATGGGCATCATCAACATGGCGCATGGCGAGCTGGTGATGCTCGGCGCCTACACCACCTTCGCGGTGCAGGAGGTGATCCGCGCCCATGCGCCGGAGCTCTTCGGCGCCTCGCTCGCCATCGCGCTGCCGCTCGCCTTCCTGGTCTCCGGCGCCGTCGGGGTGGCGATCGAGCGGGGCATCTGCCGCCATCTCTACGGCCGCCCGCTGGAGACGCTGCTCGCCACCTGGGGCGTGTCGCTCATCCTGCAGCAGGCGGTGCGCTCGATCTTCGGGCCGAACAACCGCGAGGTGGGCAACCCGGAATGGATGTCCGGCGCCTTCCAGCTCGGCGAACTGACGATCACCTACAACCGGCTCTGGATCCTGGTCTTCGCGCTCTGCGTCTTCGCAGCGCTGATGCTGATCCTGAAGCGCACGCCGCTGGGGCTGCAGATGCGCGCGGTCACGCAGAACCGCCGGATGGCCTCGGCCATGGGCGTGCGCACCGGCTGGGTGGATGCCATGACCTTCGGCCTCGGCGCCGGCGTGGCGGGGATCGCGGGCGTGGCGCTCAGCCAGATCGGCAATGTCTCGCCCAATCTCGGCCAGACCTACATCGTCGACAGCTTCATGGTCGTGGTCTTCGGCGGGGTCGGCAATCTCTGGGGCGCGCTCGCGGGGGCGATGACCCTCGGCATCGCCAACAAGTTCCTCGAGCCTTACGCGGGTGCGGTGCTCGCCAAGGTGCTGGTGCTGGTCTTCATCATCCTGTTCATCCAGAAACGGCCGCGCGGCATGTTCGCGCTGCGCGGGCGTGCGGTGGAGAACTGAGCGGGGGAGATCCAGAGATGACCGGCACGGCAACCGAAGCGCTGATCGCGCGCTACTACGCCGCCTTCAATGCGGGCGACACCGAGGGGATGCTCGCCTGCCTCGCCGAGGATGTGCGCCACGACGTGAACGAAGGCGCCGCCCGCCATGGCCGCGCCGCCTTCGCCGAGTTCTGCGCCCACATGGCCCGCTGCTACCGCGAGCGGCTGGAGGACATGGTGATCCTCACCGGCGCACAGGGCGCGCGCGCGGCCGCCGAGTTCACGGTGCACGGCACCTATCTCGCCACCGATGACGGGCTGCCCGAAGCGTCCGGGCAGACCTACACACTGCCCGCCGGCGCCTTCTTCGCGGTGCGCGACGGCGCGATCACCCGCGTGACGACCTATTACAACCTCAAGGACTGGATGCGTCAGGTATGCGGATGACGGCTGCGCGGATGACGGCTGGGAGCATGCGCGGATGATCCTGCAGGCGCTCGACCGGCGATCCTGGGCGTTCCTCGTCCTGCTGCTCGTGGCAGCCGTGGCGGTGCCGGTGGCCAATCTCGCGATGCAGCCGGGCTCGGCCGCGCATATCCCGAGCTTCGCCGTCGCGCTCATGGGCAAGTATCTGACCTATGCGCTCCTCGCCCTCTCGGTCGATCTCATCTGGGGCTATTGCGGGATCCTGTCGCTCGGCCACGGCGCGTTCTTCGCGCTCGGCGGCTATGCGATGGGCATGCATCTGATGCGCGAGATCGGCGACCGGGGCGTCTATGCCAATCCGGTGCTGCCGGACTTCATGGTGTTCCTGAACTATCAGGAGCTGCCCTGGTTCTGGTACGGCTTCGACATGTTCTGGTTCGCCGCGCTGATGGTGCTGTTCGTGCCGGGGCTGCTCGCCTTCGTCTTCGGCTGGTTCGCCTTCCGCTCGCGCGTCACCGGCGTCTATCTCTCGATCATCACGCAGGCGATGACCTATGCGCTGATGCTCGCCTTCTTCCGCAACGATATGGGCCTCGGCGGCAATAACGGGCTCACCGATTTCAAGGACGTGCTCGGCTTCGACCTGCAGGCGGACGAGACGCGGGCGGGGCTCTTCGCGCTCTCCGCGCTGGCGCTCGCCGCGGGCTTCCTGATCGCGCGTCTCATCACCACCTCGCGCGCCGGCAAGGTGCTGGTCTCGATCCGCGATGCGGAGAGCCGGATGCGCTTTCTCGGCTACCGGGTGGAGGGCTACAAGCTCGCGGTCTTCACCGTCTCGGCCATGATGGCGGGGGTCGCGGGCGCGCTTTATGTGCCGCAGGTGGGCATCATCAATCCCGGCGAGTTCAGCCCGGCCAACTCCATCGAGATCGTGGTCTGGGTGGCGGTCGGCGGGCGGGGCACCCTGGTGGGTGCCGCGATCGGCGCGCTGGTGGTGAACGCGTTCAAGACGGTCTTCACCTCCTACGCGCCGGACGAGTGGCTCTACGCGCTCGGGGCCCTTTTCGTGCTCGTCACGCTCTTTCTGCCGCGCGGGATCCTCGGCGAGTTCGACCGGCTGATGGCGCGCTTCAGGCGGCGCCCGCCCGAACCGGAACCTGCGCGCGAACCGCGCCCGGCGGCGGGAGAGTAGCCATGGCCGTGGCCGCCGCCGGAACGGTGCTCTATCTCGATGGCGTCTCCGTCAGCTTCGACGGGTTCCGCGCCATCAACCAGCTCTCGCTCCTGCTGCGCCCGGGCGAGATGCGCGCGATCATCGGGCCGAACGGCGCCGGCAAGACCACGATGATGGACATCATCACCGGCAAGACCCGGCCCGACAGCGGCGATGTGCTCTTCGCCGGCGAGACCGACCTCACGCGGCTGGACGAGGCGGCCATCGCCCGGCTCGGCATCGGCCGCAAGTTCCAGAAGCCGACGGTCTTCGAAACCCATACGGTGGAGGACAACCTGCTGCTCGCCCTCGCCGGCAAGCGCGGGGTCTGGGAGACCTTCGTCGCCCGGCTGACCGGGGCCGAGCGCGCGCGGATCGACGAGCTCCTCGCCCTCATCCGCCTCGAGGAGCGGCGCGCCGCGCTGGCGGGCGATCTCTCCCACGGCCAGAAACAGTGGCTGGAGATCGGGATGCTGCTGGCGCAGGACCCCAAGGTGCTGCTCGTGGACGAGCCCGCCGCCGGCATGACCGATGCGGAGACCATGCAGACCGCCACGCTCCTGCGCGAGATCGCCGGCAGCCACAGCGTGCTCGTGGTGGAGCACGACATGGAGTTCGTCCGCGCGCTCGACGTGAAGGTCACGGTGCTGCATGAGGGCTCGGTGCTGGCCGAGGGCTCCATCGACCACGTCTCCGCCGATCCCCGTGTCATCGAGGTTTATCTTGGCCGCTGATCAGGACAGGCAGGACCCATGCTGAGCGTCTCTGAGGCGGATCTGCACTACGGCTCGGCGCAGGCGCTGCGCGGGGTGAGCCTGGAGGCCGCGGCGGGCGAGGTGACCTGCGTGCTCGGGCGCAACGGGGTGGGCAAGACCTCGCTCATCCGCGCCATAATCGGCCACCACCCGGTCAGCCGCGGCGCGATCCGGCTGGAGGGGGCGGATATCACGCGGATGGCCCCCTATGAGCGCGCCCGCCGGGGCATCGCGCTGGTGCCGCAGGGCCGCGAGATCTTCCCGCTCCTCACGGTGCAGGAGAACCTCGAGACCGGCTTCGCGGGGCTGGCGCGGGCGGAGCGCCGGGTGCCGGACGAGGTGTTCGAGCTCTTCCCCGTGCTCGGCCAGATGCTGCGCCGGCGGGGCGGCGATCTCTCCGGCGGCCAGCAGCAGCAGCTCGCCATCGGCCGCGCGCTCGTCACCCGCCCGCGCCTGCTGCTGCTGGACGAGCCCACCGAGGGGATCCAGCCCTCGATCATCAAGGATATCGGCCGCGCCATCGACTATCTGCGCAGCAAGGGCGACATGGCGATCGTGCTCGTGGAGCAGTATTTCGAGTTCGCGCGGGACCTCGCGGACCGGCTGGTGGTGATGGATCGCGGCGAGGTGGTGATCTCCACCGACCGCGCCTCGATGGACGAGGACGATGTTAGACGCCGGCTCTCGGTCTGAGGGCGCGGTGGCCGCGCCGCCCCGCCAGCCGCGGGCGCAGGGGGCCGCGCATGTGGCCGTCTCGGCAGGGCCGGAGGGCAGCCGGCTCACGGGCCTGCGCCAGCAGGCCTCGGCAAAATGCATGCTCCCGCGCGTGCCGGGCGCCGAGCCCGGGCGGCCCGAGGCGGTGTTCCTCAATACCGCGGGCGGCATCACCGGCGGGGACCGCTTCGCCTGGTCGGCAGCGGCGGGGCCGGGGGCCGCGCTCACGCTCTCCACCCAGACCGCCGAGCGGATCTACCGCGCCCAGCCGGGCCAGACCGGCCGGGTCGAGACCCGGCTCACGCTCGGCGCCGGGGCCCGCCTCGCCTGGCTGCCGCAGGAGACGATCCTCTTCGACCGCGGCGCGCTGGAGCGCGATCTCTGCATCGAGATGGCCGCGGATGCGGCGCTGATCGCGCTCGAGCCCCTCGTCCTCGGCCGCGCGGCGATGGGCGAGACGGTGGCGGAGGGGCTGCTGAGCGACCGCTGGGAGATCCGCCGCGCGGGCCGGCTGGTCTATGCGGACACGCTCCGCCTGCACGGCCCGGTCGCGGAGATCGCGGCGCGGCCCGCCAATTTCGGCCCCCACCGCGCGGCCGCCAGCCTCGTCTATGTGGCGCCGGATGCGGAGGACCGGCTTGAGCGTGCCCGCGCGGGCCTGCCCGGGCCAGGGGAGGAAGCGGAGGGTGGGGCCAGCGCCTGGGACGGGATGCTCGCCATGCGCCTTCTGGCCCCCTCCGGCTTTGCCCTTCGCCGTGCCATCATCCGCCTGCTCGCGGCGCTTGACGCCGCCCCCCTGCCGCGCGTCTGGTCCCTCTGACAGGCTGAGAACACGGGAGAACCGCCATGAACCTGACCCCCCGCGAGAAGGACAAGCTGCTCGTCTCCGTCGCCGCGATGGTCGCCCGGGGCCGGCTGGAGCGTGGCGTGAAGCTCAATCACCCCGAGGCGATCGCCCTGATCACCGACTATGTGGTGGAGGGCGCGCGGGACGGGCGCAGCGTGGCGGATCTCATGGAAGCCGGCGCCGGCGTCGTCAGCCGCGCACAGTGCATGCAGGGTGTGCCCGAGATGATCCACGAGGTGCAGGTGGAGGCCACGTTCCCGGACGGCACGAAGCTCGTGACCGTGCACCATCCGATCCGCTGATCGCGCGCCGCCGCGGCCGCCCGCTCCGCTGCACGGCAACATTGGGGTGGCCCGGCGCGGGCAAAGCCGGTTAGCATTACGCGGTCTCGGATTGCGCAACGCGCCGATCCCCGCCGAGAGCCGCAGATGAGCGAGGTTTCCCATGATCCCGGGTGAAATACTGTGCGCCGAGGGCGAGATCACCCTCAACGCCGATCGCGAGCGCCTGACCCTCATGGTGGCCAATACCGGTGACCGGCCAGTGCAGGTGGGCAGCCACTACCACTTCCACGAGACCAACCCCGCGCTCGATTTCGACCGCGCCGCCGCGCGCGGTATGCGCCTCGACATACCTGCCGGCACGGCGGTGCGCTTCGAGCCGGGGCAGAGCCGGGAGGTGCATCTCGTCCCCTATGCAGGCGCACGCCGCGTCTACGGCTTCAACGCAAAGATCCAGGGACCGCTCTGAGCGCCCTGCAGACCGACGGATACGTGTTCATGTGCCATGCCTTTTTCGGGGCGTTCAAAGATTGCGGCAGTGACGGGCCTGCGCAGGCGGGTGCGTCAGTGTGAACGCACCCGCGGCCGGGCGATCCCCGCGAGGGAAGGAGTAGCGCATGGACAACAATGAAGGGACCGGTGCGCATCTGGTAAGCGACGAGGAGGCCTCCGAGGAGGTCGCAGCCCTCTTCCGCGAAATCCGCGACACGCAGCGCGAGGGGTTCGTCAGCAATTTCTGGCGCGCGCTCGCCAACGATCCGGCCCTGCTCCGCGCCACCTGGCAGCGCACCCGCTCGGTGATGGCGGAGCAGCGCGAAAGCGGCCTCGACCCGCTGACCAAGGAGATCGTCTATCTCGCCGTCTCGGTCGCCAATGGCTGCACCTACTGCGTGCACTGCCACACCGCCCGGGCGCAGGGCGCAGGCATGACGGACCAGCAATACGCCGATCTGCTCGACGTGCTCGCCATCGCCTCGCAGACCGCCGCGCTCGCCAACGGCCTGAAAGTGCCGGTGGACGAGGTCTTCCAGAACCCCGCGCTGCGCGAGCCCTGAGCGCGGCCCAGCCCGAAGGAGCAGTCCGATGAAGCGACCGATGCGCCCCGCGACCGCGCCCGTCGCGCTCTGGATGACCGGCTTCGAGATGGCCAGGCTCGGCCTGGAGGCGCAGACCGTGATCGGGCTGCGCATGATGGGCTTCGCGCGCCTCTGGGCCATGCCGCCGGCGGAGGCCGTGCGGATGGTGACTGAGAAGCAGGCGGCCTTCCTCTCCGCCGCCCTGGCCACCGGCACGGCCGCGGCCAGGGGGGGCAGCGGTGACGCAACGCTCCGCGCAGGCATGCGCCCCCTCCGCCGCAAGACCGCCGCCAATGTCTCCCGCCTCTCCCGCAAGGCGCTCCGCTAGCGCCCCTCCCGCCCCAAGAACGGAGCCCGCCCATGCCCGCAACCATCTCGCGTCCCTCCTATGCCGCCATGTTCGGCCCCACGACCGGCGACCGGGTGCGCCTCGGCGATACCGAGCTCTTCATCGAGGTCGAGCGCGACCTGACGACCTATGGCGAGGAGGTGAAGTTCGGCGGCGGCAAGGTCATCCGCGACGGGATGGGCCAGAGCCAGGCTACCCGCGACGAGGGGGCGGTGGACACGGTCATCACCAACGCGCTGATCGTGGACCACACCGGCATCTACAAGGCGGATCTGGGCCTGCGCGACGGGCGGATCGCGGCCATCGGCAAGGCCGGCAACCCGGACACGCAGCCGGGCGTTGACATCGTCATCGGCCCGGGCACCGAGGCGATCGCGGGCGAGGGCCGGATCCTCACCGCCGGCGGGTTCGATGCGCATATCCACTTCATCTGCCCCCAGCAGGTGGAGGACGCGCTGCATTCGGGCCTCACCACCATGCTCGGCGGCGGCACCGGGCCCGCGCATGGCACGCTCGCCACCACCTGCACGCCCGGCGCTTTCCATATCGGGCGGATGCTGCAGGCGCTCGACGCCATGCCGATCAATTTCGGCCTCTCCGCCAAGGGCAACGCCTCGCGCCCCGAGCCGCTGGTGGAGATGATCAAGGCCGGCGCCTGCGCGCTGAAGCTGCACGAGGACTGGGGCACGACGCCCGCGGCCATCGACACCTGCCTGAGCGTGGCCGATGA
>JBCBWF010000401.1:0-4642 GCA_039817245.1 Pseudomonadota bacterium
CGGGTATGACGATCTGCGTGTGCATTTCGGAATCGACGATCCTGAGGATGACGGCACCACCTATCAACCGGTGATCGCCCTGTTTTCGGTCGCCGCTTTGCTCGCACTGGCAACGGCCTGGGCGACACAGGAGACCCTTTTGTGAGTGCCGGATGAATTCTCCCCACTTATGCCGATTGAAAATTCCCCAGTTCTGAGGAGCGACGCGTCATTTTCCGGGGGGCATGCCCCCCGGAAAATGACGTCGCCCGAAATACTCCGCCTGATGCCTCGAGAAGCAAGAACGAGGCAGGCAGGTGAAGAGACTGAGGGAGATCGTCTTGATCGATGACTTGAAGCGACAAGGGCTCACCATCACCGCGATTGCGCGGAAGGTGGGCTGTGACCGCAAGACCGTGCGGCGCCATCTCGAGCGCGGGCTCGAGCCGCCGGTCTACAAGCCAAGGCCGCCGAAAGCGCGGATCGTGGCGCCATACGAGGCCTATCTGCGAGATCGCATCGAAGCCTATCCCGATCTCTCGGGCCGGCGGCTCCTGCGCGAGATCCGCGACCGAGGCTACGCCGGCGGCTACACCGCGGTGACCGACTTCCTGCGCCAGGTGCGGCCGAAGCAAAGGGCCCCCTTCGAACGGCGCTTCGAGACGCCGCCAGGGCGCCAGGCGCAGGTGGATTTCGCGGAGTTCAAGGTGGAATTCACCGACGAGCCCGGCATCGTCCGGAAGGTCTGGTTGTTCTCGCTGGTGCTCGGGCACTCCCGCTGGATCTGGGGCCGGTTCTGCGCCTCTCAGGATCTGCAGACCGTGCTCCGCTGCCACATCGCAGCCTTCGCGGCGACCGGCGGCGCGACCGTGGAGGTCCTCTACGACCGGATGAAGACGGCGGTGATCGGCGAGGACGAGGCAGGCGTGGTCACCTTCAACCCCTCGCTTGTCGCCCTGCTCGGCCACTACGGCAGCGGCCCGCGCGCCTGCAAGGCGTACCGAGCCAAAACCAAGGGAAAAGTGGAGAGACCCTACCGCTACGTCCGCCAGGACTTCTTCCTGGCCCGCACCTTCCGGAACCTCGACGACCTCAACGCCCAGTTCGAAGCCTGGCGCACGGGGATTGCCAACCCGCGCATCCACGCCACCACCGGGCGCATCGTCGACGAGCACTTCGCCGAGGAGCGGGCGTCGCTGATCCCCCTGCCGGCCATCCCCTACAGCGCGGTGCTGACCGTCGAGCGGCGGATCACCAAGGACGGCATGATCTCCGTCGCCGGCAACCAGTACTCGGTGCCCGACAGCACACGCCGGCGCACGGTCGAGGTGCAGAACCACCCGACCGAGGTGCGGATCTTCGAAGACGGCCAACTCATCGCCTGTCACCCCGTGCTCGAGGGCCGCGGCCGGCGCCGGGTCGACCCGGCGCATCGGAAGGCCCCGCCGGCCCTGCCGGCGCCACCTCCGAGGAACGGCCTGCGCCGCGATCTCGCCTTCTACGACAGGGTCGGCCAGCGGCTTGCCGCGGGGGTGGGCTCGTGAGCGCGGTGCTGGAGCGCATCCGCTCGAGCCTCGTGGGGCTCCGGATGCCGCGCGCCCTCGAGGCGCTCAATCACACGGTGCAGCGGCTCGAGCAGGGCGAGATCGGCGCCCTCGAGGCCATCGACGCACTGCTCGGCGAGGAGCTCGGCATCCGCGAGAACCGTCGCATCGCGGTCGCGCTCTCCACCGCTCGCCTGATGCCCGTGAAGACGCTCGAGAGCTTCGACTTCACCTTCCAGCCGTCGCTCGACCGCGAGCGGGTGCTGGCGCTCGCCCAGCTCGACTTCATCGCCCGCGCCGAGGTCGTCCACTTCCTCGGACCGCCCGGCACCGGCAAGAGCCACCTCGCCACCGCCCTCGGCGTCGCCGCCGTGAAGGCAGGCCGGAGCGTCTACAGAGGCTCGCTCGCCGAACTGATCGAAGGGCTCAGCAAAGCCGAGCGCGAGGGCCGTCTCGTCGAAAAAATCCGCTTCTACGCCCGTGCCGCCCTCCTGATCGTCGATGAGATCGGCTATCTGCCCATCACACCGGGCGGCGCCAACCTCTTTTTCCAACTCGTCAATGCCCGCTACGAGAAGGGCGCGATGATCCTCACCTCGAACCGCGGCTTCGCCGAATGGGGCGAGGTCTTCGGCGATCCCGTCGTCGCAACGGCACTCCTCGACCGGCTGCTCCACCACGCCGTCGTCGTCCAGATCGAGGGGGCAAGCTACAGGCTCCGCGGTCACGCCGATCTCATCCCCGAGCACGTTCGCGCCAACGCTCCGATCGCACCACCGCCGAAGCCGAAGCGCCGCGGACGCCCACCCAAAAACAGGAGCCCAGATCGCTGCACCGGCTGATCACCGAACCCGCCAAAGTGGGGATTTTTCGTCCAGCACTTCTGGGGAATTTTCAATCGGCATTGACAGCGCCGAAGGTCATAGCCGCGGTCAGTGACCCAGTCCTCGCGAGAGAGGCTGAGAGTGGCATTTTGATGGGCCGCCTCGAATGGCTCTGCGGCCGTGATATCCGTCCCAATCTTCCGCACCACCTTTTCGCCAAGAGCTTTCTTGACGAGCGCAAGCGCTACTTCCGTAAAGCGATCGCGCATCAGGGCCTTGAACCGCCCCGGGTTTGCGGGAGGCGATTTCATTTAAGTTACGCTGCGGTGGCCATGGCGTCTATCTGCGCATAGTAGTTCGCCTCGGCTTCGGCCGGCGGGATGTTCCCGATGGGCTCGAGCAGGCGACGATGGTTGAACCAATCGACCCA
This sequence comes from Pseudomonadota bacterium, assembly GCA_039817245.1. Lineage (GTDB taxonomy): Bacteria > Pseudomonadota > Alphaproteobacteria > Rhodobacterales > Rhodobacteraceae > Thermohalobaculum. Next base: position 2,778 of record JBCBWF010000401.1, read on the forward strand.
TTCGAGTGTGGCCAGTTCGACCGCCTCCAGAGAGCGCCATGGTCCGCGGCGACGAATGAGTTCGGTCTTGAAGAGGCCGATCACGGTCTCGGCGAGGGCATTATCGTAAGAGTCGCCAACGCTGCCGACCGACGGTTCGATCCCCTCCTCGACGAGGCGCTCAGTGTACTTGATGCTCAGATACTGGCTTCCCCGGTCGCTGTGATGAACCAAGTCGCCCAGCTTGGCAGGCCGACGCTCATGGATCGCCTGTTCTAGGGCATCGAGGACGAAGGCGGCGGTCGGGCTGCTGCTGACGTGCCATCCCACGATGCGACGCGCGTAGGTGTCGATGACAAAGGCGACGTAAACGAACCCCCGCCATGTGGCGACGTAGGTGAAGTCGCTGACCCAGAGCCGATCAGGCGCGGGCGCCTGGAACTGGCGGTTCACCTTGTCACGCGGGCACGGCTGCGCGGGATCGGGCACGGTCGTCTTCACCGTCTTGCCGCGCACCGCGCCCTGCAAGCCCATGGCGCGCATCAGACGCTCCACGGTGCAGCGAGCAACCTCGAAGCCTTCGCGCCGCAACTGCCGCCAGATCTTCCGTGCCCCGTACACGCCGAAGTTCTCGGCATGCACGCGGGCGATCTCAGCGCGCAGCACATCGTCCCGCTTGGCACGCGCCGACCTCTCCGAAGGATTGTGCCGCGCGGCGACGTGCGCGTGATAGGTCGACGGGGCGATCGGCAGCAGGCGGCAGATCGGCTCGACCCCGTAGACCGTGCGGTGATCGTCGATGAACGCGATCATGTCTTGGATCGGCGGTCGAGCTCCGCCGCTGCGAAATACGCAGATGCCTTTCTGAGGATCTCGTTGGCCTGCCGAAGCTCGCGGACCTCACGCTCCAGCGCCTTCAGACGCGCCCGCTCCTCGGCCATCTGGCGCGCATCGGCCTGCTCGGCCTTGCCTACCCAGCCCTGCAGGGTCTGCGCCGTACAGCCGATCTTGCCCGCCACCGAGCACACCGCCGACCAGCGCGAGCGATGATCGGGCAGCGCCTCCCTCACCATCCGTACCGCGCGTTCGCGCAACTCAGCAGAATACTGCGGCCGGCGCCGCTTCTCCGTCCCGTCTGTCATGACCCCATCCTCTCAAGATCAGGGGCCTCCGGCAAACCCGGGGCGGTTCAGTATGGTGCTCAATGCGACCATGACTATTCTCATCGCGCCGACCATAGCCAGTCTCCTCAAGGTCTAATGATCGGCTGGGTGTTCCATGCCTCTCGGACCGTCCCGATCGCAAACCGACCAGCAGCCGTAACGGCTGGTATGCGTCAGAAGGCAGTCTTCTTGCGCATTGTCCTCTCAGGTCAGTGAGGCTTGGGCGGTGAAGCCTTTTCAGCGCCGATGACGTTGAGAGGCGGTCAGCCTTCTGTCGAAGAGAACTAGGACCGGACGAGCTTTGGCTCACCGACTGTCAGGTCTGCGCACCGACGACCTTAAGCGCAGTCCTGAGGGTGGCCAATGCGCCTTCTCTGAAAAGTTTGAACCGATCGCGACCTGCGGACGTCAGAGGGGCGAGCATGCGGTGTCCGCCTGCTCCGAAATCCGAGGAAGACTACCGGTGACCGGCATGCTCGACAGCGTCGAAGGTGCCGCCGCGGGGCGCGACGCCCCGGCCGGGGTCTTCTCTCGCAGAGCACGGAAGGGAGATCACGATGAAGAGCACGTCTGTCCGCGGCATCATCGAGAAGATCGCCGGCGACGCCTTTACCAGCACCTTCAGGTACAGCTTTGACACGGTGCGCACGACGCGCGGCGAGGCGGGGGAAACCGCGCTCTTCAACGCCGCACAGCGTGCTGATGCGGTCGAGGTGATGACCC
>JBCBWF010000246.1:0-7842 GCA_039817245.1 Pseudomonadota bacterium
CCCGAGCTCGAGAAGCTCAAGAAAGAGGGCGAGGCGGGGCGCAAGAAGATCAACCAGTACACCCGCTATGGCACCGTGCTGCTCGCCACCGTCCAGGCCTACGGCATCTCCGTCGGCCTGGAAGGGCAGGGGCTTGCGCTCGAGCCCGGCGCCTTCTTCCGCGCCGGCGCGGTGATCACGCTGGTCGGCGGCACGATGTTCCTGATGTGGCTCGGCGAGCAGATCACCGCGCGCGGCATCGGCAACGGCATCTCGCTCATCATCTTCGTCGGCATCGTGGCGGAGCTGCCGGGCGCGCTGGCGCAGTTCTTCGAGCAGGGCCGCACCGGCCAGATCTCCACTGTCGCCGTGATCGGCATCATCCTGCTGGCCATCGGCGTCATCTACGGCGTGGTCTATGTGGAGCGGGCCCAGCGGCGGATCCTCATCCAGTACCCCAAGCGCCAGGTGGGCAATAAGCTCTATGGGGGCGAGAACTCGCACCTGCCGCTCAAGATCAACACCGCCGGTGTGATCCCGCCGATCTTCGCCTCGTCGCTGCTCCTGCTGCCCACGACCATTGCCAGCTTCTCGGCCCAGGGCGGCGATGTGGGCTGGCTCGGCACCGTCGCGGCGCTGCTCGGCCACGGCCAGCCGCTCTTCCTGCTGCTCTTCGCGGTGCTCATCGTCTTCTTCGTGTTCTTCTACACCGCCGTCGTCTTCAATCCGGAAGAGGTGGCGGACAATCTCAAGAAGAACGGCGGCTTCGTGCCCGGCATCCGGCCCGGCAAGCGCACGGCGGAATACCTCGACTATGTGCTCACCCGGCTCTCGGTGGTGGGTGCGGCCTATCTCGTCATCGTCTGCCTGTTGCCGGAGCTCTTGATCGCCGAGCTGGCGGTGCCCTTCTATTTCGGCGGCACCTCGCTCCTCATCGTGGTCTCCGTCACCATGGACACGATCACCCAGGTGCAGAGCCACATGCTGGCGCACCAGTACCAGGGCCTCATCGAGAAATCGAAGATCCGCGGCAAGAAGCGGACATGATCTGACGCTCGCGTCGGCGGGCGTCCGAGCCAGGGGAGACACATCGATGAACATCATCCTTCTGGGGCCGCCGGGCGCGGGCAAGGGCACGCAGGCGCGCCTGCTGATGGACAAGCGCGGCTTCGTCCAGCTCTCCACGGGGGACATGCTCCGCGCCGCGGTGAAGGCCGGCAGCGAGATCGGCCAGAAGGCCAAGGCGGTGATGGAGGCGGGCCAGCTCGTCTCCGACGATATCGTCATCGGTGTGGTCTCAGACCGGCTGGACGAGCCGGATGTGAAGTCGGGCGTGATCTTCGACGGCTTCCCCCGGACCGCCGCCCAGGCCGAGGCGCTCGACACCCTGCTGGCCGAGAAGGGCATGGCGCTCGATGCGGTCATCTCGATGGAGGTGGATGACGAGCCGCTGGTCGAGCGCGTCTCCGGCCGCTTCACCTGCGCCAATTGCGGCGAGGGCTACCACGACACGTTCAAGCGCCCGACCGTGGAGGGCGTCTGCGACAATTGCGGGCATACCGAGTTCAAGCGCCGCGCGGACGACAATGCCGAGACCGTGCGCGAGCGCCTGAAGGCCTACCACGCCGATACGGCCCCGCTCATCGAGTACTACCGCGGCTCCGGCAAGCTGCGGACCGTGGACGGCATGGCCGAGATCGGTGAGGTCACGCGCCAGATGGAAGCGGCGCTGGACTGCGAGGCGCCCGCCTGACGGCATGGTTGCCGGGCGGCTGACGGTGCCGGGCCACGGCTGGCCCGGCGCTGTGCGTTTAAGGGCTTGACATTGCGAGCTGGGGCTTGACGGGGCAGGGCGCCCGGGTATAGTCCGCGCCTCCATGTCAGGATTGACGGTGAACCGGACGACCGGGCGCCGATGACGGAAGGGCCCCGAACGCGGGGCACCATGAACAGACGGAGCGTCAACATTGGCCCGCATCGCAGGCGTCAACATACCCACGGCCAAGCGCGTCCACATCGCGCTGACCTATATTCATGGCATCGGCCATACCTCGGCGAAGCAGATCTGCGAGGCCGTCGGCCTGTCGGAGGAGCGGCGCGTCAACGAGCTCTCGGACGCTGAGCTCCTGGCTATCCGCGAACAGATCGACGGGAACTACCAGGTCGAGGGCGACCTGCGGCGCGAGACTGCGGTCAACATCAAGCGGCTGATGGATCTCGGCTGCTACCGGGGCCTGCGCCATCGTCGCGGCCTGCCGGTTCGCGGCCAGCGCACCCACACCAATGCGCGCACGCGCAAAGGACCCGCCAAGCCGATCGCCGGCAAGAAGAAGTAAGAGAGAGGATCGGGCATGGCACGCGACAAGCGCGCAACGGTCAAGCGCAAGGAGCGCAAGAACATCACGGCGGGCGTGGCCCACGTGAACTCGTCGTTCAACAACACGATGATCACCATCGCCGATGCGCAGGGCAACACCATCTCGTGGTCCTCGGCCGGCATGATGGGCTTCAAGGGCTCGCGCAAATCGACCCCCTATGCGGCGCAGGTCGCGGCGGAGGATGCGGGGCGCAAGGCGTCGGACCATGGCATGCGCACGCTCGAGGTGCTGGTGCAGGGCCCGGGCTCGGGCCGCGAATCCGCGCTGCGCGCGCTTCAGTCCGTGGGCTTCCAGATCACGTCGATCCGCGACGTGACCCCGATCGCCCATAATGGCTGCCGCCCGCCGAAGCGCCGCCGCGTCTGAGACATCTGCATACGTGCTGTCGGGCCCAGATCTTCTGGGCACGGGGAGCCCCGGCACGCTCGGCAATCGGGGGCGGGCCTGTTCCATTCCGGGGCAGGTCCGTTCTCATTTCCTCGGGTGCTGAGGGCCGCCGGATCCGGCCTTCGGCTAGCATGGAGGAACACCCATGATCCACAAGAATTGGCAGGACCTGATCAAGCCCATGGGGCTGACGATCCAGCCCGGTCCGGACCCCGAGCGCAAAGCGACCGCGGTGGCCGAGCCTCTCGAGCGCGGCTTCGGCGTGACGCTCGGCAACGCGCTGCGTCGGACGCTGCTGTCCTCGCTGCAGGGCGCTGCGGTGACGGCGGTGCAGATCGACGGCGTGCTCCACGAGTTCTCCTCGGTCACCGGCGTGCGCGAGGATGTGACCGATATCGTCCTCAACCTCAAGGGCCTCGCCGTGAAGATGGAGGGCGACGGGCCGAAGCGCCTGCATCTCGCCGCCTCCGGTCCGGGCGTGGTCACCGCGGCGAGCATCGGTGAGGTCGCCGGCGTCGAGATCATCAACCGCGACCACGTGGTCTGCCATCTCGACGAGGGCGCGTCGCTCCACATGGAGCTGACCGTCGACACCGGCAAGGGCTATGTGGCCGCGGACAAGAACCGCCCGGAGGACGCCCCCATCGGCCTTATCCCGGTGGACGCGATCTACTCGCCGGTGAAGCGCGTGAGCTACAAGGTGGAGCCCACCCGCGAGGGCCAGGTGCTCGACTATGACCGCCTCTCCATCACGGTGGAGACGGACGGCACGCTCAGCCCCGAGGACAGCCTGGCCTATGCCGCGCGCATCCTGCAGGACCAGCTCCAGACCTTCATCAACTTCGAGGAGCCGAAGGACGCGGCGCGCTACGAGTCCGACGAGGAGCTGGAGTTCAACCCGCTGCTCCTCAAGAAGGTGGACGAGCTCGAGCTCTCCGTGCGCTCGGCCAACTGCCTGAAGAACGACAATATCGTCTATATCGGCGACCTCATCCAGAAGACGGAGGCGGAGATGCTTCGCACCCCGAACTTCGGCCGGAAGTCGTTGAACGAGATCAAGGAGGTGCTCACCACCATGGGCCTCCATCTCGGCATGGACGTGCCCCAGTGGCCGCCCGAGAACATCGAGGATCTCGCCAAGAAGTTCGAGGACCACTTCTAAGGGGGGCGCAAGCCCCCTTCACGACCCGGGCGAAAGCCCCAACAGGGACCCCGAGCGGGCCCATACACAAAGCATAAACCCCGTAGACGGAGACAAGACCCATGCGCCACGGTAATGGCTACCGCAAGCTGAACCGCACCCATGAGCATCGCAAGGCGATGTTCGCGAACATGGCCTGCTCGCTCATCGAGCACGAGCAGATCAAGACCACGCTGCCCAAGGCGAAGGAGTTGCGCCCGATCGTGGAGAAGCTCATCACGCTCGCCAAGCGCGGCGATGTGCATGCCCGCCGCCTTGCCGCCTCCAAGATCAAGCAGGACGCGGCCGTGAAGAAGCTCTTCGAGGTGCTCGGCCCGCGCTATGCGGAGCGTCCGGGCGGCTATGCCCGCGTGCTGAAGGCAGGCTTTCGCTATGGCGACATGGCGCCTATGGCGATCATCGAGCTCGTGGAGCGCGACGAGGATGCCAAGGGCCTCATCGATCGCGAGCGCATCGCCGCCGAGGACGCCGCCGGCGACGACGAGTGAGACCAGGCGGCCGGGCCGGGCGTGCTCTTGGCAGAACGCCCGCCCGTGCCTAGCTTCGGGGCGAATGGCAACTCCCGGAGCCCCCGCGATGCTGCTTAGGTTCGCCCTCCTCTTCGTCCTCGCGTTCGGCGCCCCCAATGCCGCCGGCCAGACCCCGGTGCCGCAGTCGCAGGTGCCGCAGTCGCAGGGCGAGATCACGCTCAGCTTCGCGCCAGTCGTGCGCGCAGCGGCCCCCGCCGTCGTCAACATCTACACCCGCAAGCTCGTCTCCCGCCGTGCCTCGCCCTTCGCGGGCGATCCGTTCTTCGAGCGCTTCTTCGGGGACTTCTTCCCCGAGCAGGGCGGGCGCCAGCGGCGCATCGAGAACTCCCTCGGCTCGGGCGTCATCGTCGATGCGGGCGGCATCGTCGTCTCCAACCACCATGTCGTCGGCGAGGCGGACGAGATCACCGTCGTGCTTAACGACCGGCGCGAATTCGATGCCGAGGTGATCTTCACCGACGAGGAGACCGACCTCGCCGTCCTGCGCCTCATGGGTGCGGAGGCGTTGCCGGTGCTCGCACTGCGCGACAGCGACACCCTCGAAGTGGGCGACCTCGTCCTCGCCATCGGCAACCCCTTCGGCGTGGGCCAGACCGTGACCAGCGGCATCGTCTCCGGCCTCGCCCGGCGCGGCGCCACCCGCGGGGACGGCGGCTACTTCATCCAGACCGACGCCGCCATCAACCCCGGCAATTCGGGCGGCGCGCTCGTCGATGTCTCGGGCCGGCTCGTGGGCGTCAACACCGCGATCCTCAGCCGCTCCGGCGGCTCCAACGGCATCGGCTTCGCGGTGCCGGCCAATCTGGTCGCGCGCGTGATCGAGGCGGCGCGGGCGGGCGAGGAGACCCTGGTGCGCCCCTGGCTCGGCCTCACCGCGCAGGAGGTCACCGCCGGGCTCGCCGAGGCGCTCGGCCTCGACCGCCCGGGCGGCGTGCTCGTGGGCGACCTGCACCCCGCGAGCCCCCTCGGCCGCGCCGGCCTCGAAGCGGGCGACGTGATCGTGGCGCTCGACGAGGGCGCGGTGGATGCGCTCGCCGAGCTCGAATTCCGCGCCGCCACCCTCGGCGTCGGGCGCGAGGCCTCCGTCACCTATCTGCGCCGCGGCGAGGAGCGGAGCGCCCCGATCCGCCTCGCGCCCGCGCCCGAGGCCCCGCCGCGGGACCGCCGCCAGCTCCGCCAGTCCGGCCGGCTCAGCGGCCTCACCGTCGTCACCGTCAACCCTGCCGTGATCGAGGAGGCGCGCCTGCCGGCCACCATCGAGGGCGTGCGCGTCGTCGGCCTCGCCGGCCCGGCGCGGCGCTCGGGCCTGCGCCCCGGCGATGTGGTCACCGCCGTCAACGGCCGCCCCGTCGCCACAAGCGCCGCCTTCATGCGCGCCGTCCAGGTCCGCAGCGTGGAGCTCGAGGTGCTGCGCGGCGGACGCCGCGGCACGGTCACGGTGCGCAACGGATGAGCGATCTCTTCGACCGCGCCGGCCTCGCAGGTGCCGGCTACCCCGCGCCCGACCCGGGGCCCGCCGTGGCACCGCCCGCCGCGGGCCCCGTGCCGCTCGCCGAGCGCCTCCGGCCGCGCCGCCTCGCCGATGTTGCGGGCCAGGCGCATCTCCTCGGTGCGGATGCCCCGCTCGGGCGCATGCTGGTGGAGGGGCGCATCGCCTCGCTGATCCTCTGGGGCCCGCCCGGCAGCGGCAAAACCACCATCGCGCGCCTCCTCGCCGAGGAAACCGCATGCCAGTTCGTCCAGCTCAGCGCCATCTTCAGCGGCGTGGCGGAGCTGCGCAAAGTGTTCGATACCGCCGCGCGCCTCCATGCCGGCGGCACCACCACGCTCCTCTTCGTCGACGAGATCCACCGCTTCAACAAGGCCCAGCAGGACGCCTTCCTGCCGCATATGGAGAGCGGCCAGGTCGTGCTCGTCGGCGCCACCACCGAGAACCCCTCCTTCGCGCTCAACGCGGCCCTTCTCTCGCGCGCCCAGGTGCTGCGCCTGCATGCGCTCGACGAGGCGGCCCTCGCCGCGATCCTCGCCCGCGCCGAAGCGGAGATTGCCGCCGACCCCGGCCTTGCTGCCCCCCTGCCGCTCACGCCGGAGGGCCGCGAAGCGCTCATCGCCATGGCCGCCGGCGATGCGCGCGCGCTGCTGACGCTGGTGGACGAGGCGCTCCATCTCGGCCCCGAGCCGCTCGACCGCGCCGGCCTCGAGGCCCGCCTCGTCCGCCGCGCCGCCGTTTACGACCGCGCGGGCGACGCGCATTACGGGCTCATCTCCGCGCTGCACAAATCGGTGCGCGGCTCCGACCCGGATGCCGCGCTCTACTGGTTCTGCCGCATGCTCGAAGGGGGCGAGGATCCGCACTATCTCGCCCGACGCATCTGCCGGATGGCGGTGGAGGATATCGGCCTCGCCGACCCGGCTGCGACCGCGCGCTGCGTCACCGCCTGGGAGGTCTATGAGCGCCTCGGCAGCCCGGAGGGCGAGCTGGCGCTGGCCGGCGCCGTCGTCGATCTCGCCCTCGCGCCCAAATCCAACGCCGTCTATGTCGCCTACAAGGAAGCCCGCGCCGCCGCGAAAGAAACCGGCGGCCTCACGCCCCCCGCCCATATCCTGAACGCGCCCACGGCCCTGATGCGTGCCGAGGGCTTCGGCGCCGGCTACGAATACGACCACGACGCGCCGGATGCGGTCTCCGGCCAGGCCTACTTCCCCGAAGAGATGGCGCCGGTCCGGTTCTACCGCCCCGTCGATCGCGGCCATGAGAGCGCGCTCCGCGCGCGCCTCGCCTGGTTGGCGGAGCGCCGCGCCGGAAAGGCCGCACCGTGATCGAGAAGGTCCTCGCCGTCGCGCTCGGCGGCGCGATCGGTGCTGCGGGCCGTTTCGCCGTCGGCGTGCTCCTCACCCGTCCGCCCGGCGGTTTCCCGCTCGCCACCTTCACCGTGAACGTCGTCGGCTCCTTCGCGATCGGCGTGCTCGCGGTGGTGCTGATGGAGCGCGCGGGCGCTTTCGCACGCTGGGCCCCGTTCCTCATCACCGGCGTGCTCGGCGGCTTCACCACTTTCTCCGCCTTCGCCCTCGACAGCCTGTTCCTGATCGAGCGCGGCCGGATCGGCACTGCGCTTGCCTATATGTTTGCCTCCACCGGTCTCTCGATCCTCGCGGTCTGGGCCGGGCTCGTGCTGGCGCGGCGGTTCCTGGCATGAGCGGGGTGGAGCACCGGACCGTCGGCGACGACGAGGCGGAGCAGCGGCTCGACCGCTGGTTTCGCCGCCATTTCCCGCATCTCGGCCAGGGGCGGCTCGAGAAGCTCTGCCGCCGCGGCGAGATCCGGGTCGATGGCGGCCGGGTGCGCGCCGCCACGCGGATCTCGCCG
>JBCBWF010000676.1:0-1621 GCA_039817245.1 Pseudomonadota bacterium
CAGTCCAACGGCTTCGAGGGCGCTTATGCGCGTTCCTCCGGCAGCATCGTGGTCTCCGCCATCGCCGGCACTGGCCTCGGGCGTGAGCGCGAATACGCCTTCGAGAACCGCCGCTACTGGGCCGACCTGCCGAGCGCGGAGGAAATCGGCACGCGCGCCGGCGAGCGCGCCATCTCCCGCCTCGACCCCCGCCGCCCGCCGACCGGCCGGTTTCCGGTGATCTTCGACCGCCGCGTCTCCTCCAGCCTCATCGGCCATGTGCTGAGTGCCATCAACGGCCGCTCCGTCGCCCGCGGCGCAAGCTGGCTCATGGAGGCGCGCGGCGAGCGGATCCTGCCCGCGGGCTTCGAGATCCGCGAGGATCCGCTCATCGTCCGCGGCCCCGCGAGCCGTCCTTTCGACGCCGAGGGCCTGCCCACGGCCCCGCGCGCGATCGTGGCGGACGGGGTGCTGCAGGGCTGGGTGCTCGATCTCGGCACCGCCCGCCAGCTCGAGCTCGAAAGCACCGCCAATGCGCGGCGCGGCCTCACCAGCGGCCCGGGCCCCGGCGTGAGCAACATCCGCGTCACCGAGGGCGAGACCGATTGCGCCGGGCTCATGCGCGAGATCGGCCGCGGCCTCCTCGTCACTTCGTTCATCGGCGCCTCGATCAACGCCACCACCGGCGACTACAGCCGCGGCGCCGGCGGCTTCTGGATCGAAGGCGGCGAGATCGCCTATCCGGTCAACGAGATCACGCTCGCCGGCAATCTGCGCGAGATGATCGCCGGCATCCGTCCCGGCAACGATGCGGAGATGCACCGCGCCATGGCCGTGCCGTCGCTCATCGTCGAGGGCCTGACCCTCGGTGCCTGATCCGGGCCCGCCGCCGGCGGCCGGGCAGGAGGCCGCGGCCGACCGCGACCTCCTCGTCGCCGCAGCCGAGGCGGCCGGGCCCATCGCGCTTTCCCATTTCGGCCGCGCGGTCGATGTGCGCGAGAAGCCGGATGGCGCAGGCCCGGTCTCCGAAGCCGATCTCGCCGTCGACCGCGCCCTCGCCGAACGCCTCGCCGCCGCCCGCCCGGCCTATGGCTGGCTCAGCGAGGAGACGGCGGACGGACCCGAGCGCCTCGCGCGGTCCCGCGCCTTTATCGTCGATCCCATCGACGGCACCCGCGCTTTCCTTGCCGGCGAGAAGGGCTGGGCGCTCTCGCTCGCGGTCGTGGAGGCCGGCCGCGTGATTGCCGCTGCCGTCCACCTGCCCGCGCGCGCCGAGACCTATGCCGCGGCCCTCGGCGCCGGTGCCACGCTCAACAGCGCCCCCCTTCAGGCCTCGGGGCGCACCGCGACCGAGGGTGCCAGCCTCCTCGCCGCGCGCCCGAGCCTCGAGGCCAGGCACTGGCCGGGCGGGGTGCCGCCGCTCGCGCGCAGCTTCCGCACCTCGCTCGCCTGGCGCCTCTGCCTCGCCGCTTCGGGCCGGTTCGATGCGATGCTCACCCTCCGCGACACTTGGGAGTGGGACGTCGCCGCCGGCTGCCTCATCGCTTCCGAGGCGGGGCTCACGGTCAGCGACGCTGCCGGCGGTGCGCCTCTCTTCAACCGCGCGCCCCCGCGCCTGCCATGATGCCGGGCAGGCGCGGGG
>JBCBWF010000613.1:0-2191 GCA_039817245.1 Pseudomonadota bacterium
CGGCCCGAGACGGCCGACGGGGCCCCGAAGCGCGATGCCAAGAACCCGGATCCCTCCGCGCGCCTGCGTCCGCTCTGCCGGCTGCAGCTCATCCAGGGGCTGATGCGCGCGGGCGACGGGCGCTACGAGGGCGGCGAGATCCGGGTTCTTGGCATCGCGCTTCGGGGCCCCGTCGGCCGTCTCGGGCCGGGCGAGCCACGCGATCTCGCCGCAAACCTGCGTGCCGCAGGGCTTGAGCTCGATGATCGCGCGGCCGTTCGCCACCAGCCAGTGACCGTAGACGCCCTGATCCGCGAGAGCCGGGGAGAGGCCGGCGCTCGAGAGGGCCAACGCCGCCGCCACAAGTCGCGTCAGGATCGCCTCCCGCATGCCTCGCCCTCCCCGCTCAAGACTGGGGGACGCGATGCGCCGCCGCCCCACTCACTGCCGCCAAGGTAAGCGCCCGGGCGGCGGAGAGGAGTGGCGGCGCGCCGCGCTCACGCGCTTGTGTCGCGCTCCGGCGGCGGAGGGGCGGGGGCTTCGGCGGTCTCGGCCGCCGCTGCCGGGACCATCGCGGCCTCGTCTGCGCCCCAGCCCATCAGGCGCTGACCCGTGGCACTGATCCAGCGGCAGAGCACATAGAAGACCGGCGTGAAGACGAGCCCGAAGATCGTGACCCCGATCATCCCGGCGAAGACCGCGGTGCCGAGCGCCTGGCGCATCTCCGCCCCCGCGCCGGTCGCGATCACCAGCGGCACCACGCCGAGGATGAAGGAGAACGACGTCATCAGGATCGGCCGCAGCCGGAGCCGCGCCGATTCCACCGCGGCGTCGAACCGGCTGAGCCCCTCCGCCTCGCCCTGGCGCGCGAACTCGACGATCAGGATCGCGTTCTTCGAGGCGAGGCCCACCAGCACCACGAGGCCGATCTGCGTCAGGATGTTGTTGTCCATCCCCCGCCAGAGCACCCCCTGCATCGCCGCCAGCAGACACATCGGCACGATCAGGATCACGGCCATGGGCAGTAGCCAGCTCTCATACTGCGCGGCCAGCACCAGGAACACCGCCAGCACCGCCAGCCCGAAGAGGAACGCGATGTTGCCGGCCGCGAGCTTCTCCTGCAGGGCGAGCTCGGTCCATTCGTAGGAGAAGCCCGAGGGCAGGATCTCCCCCGCCGCCGCCTCCATCCGCTCGATCGCCTGGCCGGTGGAGGTGCCCGGCAGCGCCTGTCCCTGCACGGCCGCCGCCGGGAAGAGGTTGTAGCGCGCGACCCGCCAGGGCCCCGTCCGGTCCTCGAAGGTGGCGACCGAGCCGATGGGCGCCATCGCCCCGCTTGACGAGCGGGTGCGCAGCCGCGCGACGTCCTCCAGCGTCGCCCTGTACTGCCCGTCCGCCTGCGCCGTCACCCGGAAGGTCCGGCCGAGGAAGTTGAAGTCGTTCACGAAGGCCGAGCCGAGATAGATCTCCAGCGTCTCGTTCACATCGCTCGCGGTGACACCGATCAGCTCGGATTTCACCCGGTCGATATCGGCGAAGATCCGCGGCGTGCGGGTGTTGAAGAAGGTGAAGACGCCGGCGACCCCCTCGGTCTGGTTGCCCGCACCGGCAAGGTTGGTGGCCACCTCCTCCAGCGCCGGCAGCCCGCGCCCGCGCACATCCTGCACATACATCTTCCAGCCGCCCCCGGTGCCGATGCCGGGCACGGGTGGGGGCTGCAGCAGGAAGATCACGGCGTCCTTGATGGCGAAGAGCTGCCCGGTCAGCTCCTGCTGCACCCGGTCGCCGGAATAGCCATTGGCCGTGCGCCACTCGAAATCCTTCATCGGCACGAAGATCACCGCGGCATTGGGCCCGCCGGTGAAGGTCGCGCCGTCGATGCCGACGATGGCCACCGTGTGCTCCACCGCCGGGTGCTGCTTGATGATGCTCTCCGCGGCCCGCGCCACTTCGTCCGTGCGGCTGAGCGCGGAGCCCGCGGGCAGCTGGATGACGGTGATCAGGTAGCCCTGATCCTGCGGCGGGATGAACCCGGTGGGGGCGGCGTTGAACCGGTCCACCGCCAGATAGATGAGCCCCACATAGACCAGGAGCGCGAGCGCGAGCACGCGGAGCACGCTCTTGACCACGGCAGCGTAGCCATGGGCCATCTTGTCGAAGGCCCAGTTGAACCCCGCCCCGAAGATCCGCATCGGCGTGCCGAGCGCGTAGAAGA
>JBCBWF010000252.1:0-7614 GCA_039817245.1 Pseudomonadota bacterium
CCTTTCCCGAGGGCGCAAAGGACATGACCCTCGAATACTACGTCTCGCTCCGGAGCCCCTATACCTGGGTCTCATGGGAGCCGACGCTGGCGCTCGCCGAAGCCTCCGGCATCAAGCTGGTGCTGAAGCCGATCCTGCCGATGGTCATGCGTGGCGTGCCCGCCACCCTGCAGAAGGGTTTCTATATCTGGAAGGACGCGGCCCGCGAGGCGCGCGATTTCGGTGTTGAATTCAACAAGTTCTACGATCCGATCGGCGAGCCGATCAAGCAGGGCTACAGCCTCTACATGTGGGCCGAACAGCAAGGCAAAGCCTACGATTTCTTCGGCGCCTTCCTGCGGGCGGCCTTTGCCAAGGGCATCAACACCACCACCCGGGCGGGCATGCGCCGGGTCGTCGAGATGGCCGGCCTCGACTGGAACGCGGCCCAGCATCACCTGCATAACGACACCTGGCAGGACATGGTCGAGGAGAACCGCACCAGCATGTACCGCTTCGGCATCTGGGGCGTGCCGAGCTACCGGCTGCTCGACAGGGACGGCAGGCCGGTGCTGGGCGTCTGGGGCCAGGATCGGCTCTGGCTGGTCTCGCGAAAGATCGTGGAGCACGCCTGATGGGCCGCGTCGCGCCGACACGGTGCGTGGTGCCGGCTCTGCTGCTCGGCGGGCTCGCCGCCTGCGCCTCTCCGCAGGGGCGCGCGCTCGGCAACCTGCCCTGGATGCTGGCATACGACCGCACGCTCGACACCTATTCGCAGGTCGACACGACGCGGACCGACGTGACCGCGCTCGTCGATGCCACGGGGAGACCCGCGACGCTCGTCTCGGCGTTCTTCGGGCTGGATGACGGCATGCCGGCGCTCGGTAGGCTGGTGATCTGCGAGGATGTCGGCGGCAAGGACGGCGCGCCGATCATCTTCTCCCACGAGGTCGACCTCGCGACGCTGGAGCCGGGCGATTTCCGGGTGACGACCGTGTCGGGCGCGGTTGGCGAGATCACATGTTTCACACTGGCGCCGGCCGACGATCCGGGCGAGCTGCGCACCGCGCTGATGATCGGCCAGTACGGCAGTGCCGAGGATCCGCCCGCCACCATCGAGGTCGTCGGCAATGTGCTGTCGCTCGACGGCAGCGTGAACTTCAGGGGCGCGAGCGTCGCCTTCACCGCACTCGAGGGCGGGCCGAGCCTCGTCTGGGCCGAGCGGGTGCCGGACGACGATTGGACCCTCGGCGGGCGGGCGACGCGGCTCGACTGGGGCGGCGGCGACAGCTGCCCGGTCGGCACGCGGCAGGTGGTGCGCGCGACCTGGGATGGCGGCATCACGCGGCCAGACGGTAGCGAGGTGGGCGCGCTCGAGGCTGAGCTCTACCGTGTGACGGTGGAGACGGCCGACGGGCGCCGTGTCGAGGTGGCGCCCTTCGCCCTCGCCGATCTCGGCGACGGCGACAATAATCACGAGCTTTGCCTCGACGTGACCGAACCCGCGGTCTCCGTCCGGTTTCCGGGCGGGCATGTCACGGATCCGGCCGACGATCTGAACGACGACACCGAGATTGCGGTCACCCCGACCGCCGCGCAACTCGCGCGGCGGGCCGACGCTGCCGCGTCGCCCTCAGCCCGACCGGAGACGCCGTGATGAGCGCCTGCCGATCACCCTGCTCGAAGTCATGACCGTCGGTCAGCGCCACTTATCGGGGCCGGGCGCCGGCTCGGACCTGTCGAACGCGCGGACGATGTCGGCGCGCGACGGCGACTTCGACGCTCTGGAGGATCTGGCGCCGACCCTGCGACCGATCCTGTCGCAGGAAGTCGCCGCCCGGTTCCTGCGCCGGATGAAGGCCAATCACCACGCGTTCCACGCGGGTGAGACGCGGACCAAGCTGCAGATGAACGGCACGCAGTCCCAGCAGAAAACCCTCAAATACCAGGCGAATACGTTCGATGAGCTAAGGCGCAAGTTCGCGACGGTCGCGGATCACACCGTGCTGGGCGTGCTTCTGGGCGACACCGAGTGCCTGACGTTCCTTGAGGCGGCCTGAGCCGAGGCCCGGGCGGGCAACGGCAGTCTTCAACGTGATGAAACGAAACGGTGGATAGAAGCCATGAAGAAATCAATCCTGATCACCGGCGCAGGCACGGGTATCGGCAAAGATACGGCGAAGAAGCTGCTGTCGCGGGGGCATACCGTATATGCCACAACGCATTCTGAGGATGAGATCGCCGGGCTGCAGCAGGAGCTTGGCGAGGGCGCCAAGGTCTTCAAGCTGGACATCACCGTCGCCAAGGATCGGGCCAAGATCGCCGAACTCGACATCGACGTCCTTATCAACAACGCAGCGCAGAATGCCTCTGGCTCGCTGGCGGATATCAAAATAGACCGCGTGCGACGGCTGTTCGAGGTCAACGTCTTCTCCTCGCTCGAGCTGACGCAGATCGCCATCAAGGGAATGGTGGCGCGTGGCGGTGGCACGGTGATCTTCATCAGCTCGCTCGCTGGCCGGATCCCCGAAGCCTTCATCATGCCCTACTCCATGACGAAGTTCGCCATCTCCGCGGCAGCCGCCGGCCTGCGCGAGGAAATGAAAGTTCTCGGTAAGGGCATACATGTCTCGGTCGTCGAGCCGGGACCTTACAATACTGGGTTCAACCAGAAGCTGGCGGCCGACCAGTTCAACTGGATGAAGGAAGAAGGCTCGCTGTTCTCGCCCGAGCAGATCGCTGCGCGGAAGGAAAAGAGCGACAAGCTGTTGCGCTGGCTCGAAGTCGGCTCGCTCGACACGATCGTCAACAAGATCGTTTCAGCAGCCGAGGCCAAGAAGCCCCGGCTTCGCTATGTGGCACCTTGGACCTTTGCCGTGCTCGTACAATTGCTGCGCATCTTCGGCGTGTAACGCAAAGCGATCGAAACAGCACTGGAGATGGACATGAACAATTCGTGGAAGATCGCGGCCGGTATCGCCGGCGGCCTGTTTGCCGTGATGGGCCTCGTCTGGTTGCTCGCCCCCGGTTTCGTCTCAAGCCAGATGCGCATGGATCTGCTCACCGGCGACGGCCTGAGCACGCAGATCGGCGACCTCGCGTCGTTCTTCCTGACGCTCGGCGCCTGTATCGCGATCGCGCTCATCACCATGCGCCCGGTCTGGCTCTATCCGCCGGTCATGCTGCTCGGCTTCGCCGCGGCGGGGCGGCTGATCGCCTGGGGGGTGCACGGGGCGGGGCTCGCCATCGACATGATCCTGTTCGAGATCGTCGTGGCGACGCTGCTCTTCGTGGTGGCGCGGAAAATGGACGCCGCGGCTCAGTAGAGCTGGGTCCGTTCTCGATGTATGCGACCGATAAGAGGAGCTTGGCTGATGTCGATTGATCAGGCGCGGAGATTATTCCTTATGGCGATGGTCATCGGCATTGCGCCTATCGCTTTGACGTATGGAGCGGTTCCCGAGGAGAGCCTTCCTTGGCTCTACGGCATCAGCGATCCCGACCTTCCCACACAGCATGTTTTCCGGGCCGTCATGGGCCTCTATCTCGGCATGATATGCTTCTGGCTGGCGGGCGTCCTGCGGCCCGACCTGCGGATGGCCGCCCTATGGACCGTGTTCGTCTTTGTAACTGGCATCGCCTTGGGCCGGCTGCTGAGCCTCATTCTCGACGGTTGGCCCGGACCATTGCTGCTTTTCTACCTCCTCGCCGAAATTGCGCTGGCAGCGACGACATTGTCGCTCATCCTTCTCGCGCGCGGCCGGAAGAGCGAAGCGCCGACATGATCCGTAGCAAGCGTGTAAAAGGGGACTTCAAGAAGTGAACGACGCGGGAATTGGACGGGTCCTGCGGCTTGCCCTCCTGGTCATCGTTCAAATTTCCGAGCGCTCTCTTTTAGGCCCTGTATTGATTGGGGTCGCTGTATCTGGTGTATTATTAATATTGATTTCAGCAATGTTTTTTGGCGCAGCGTTTTTTTGGAGTTTGATCTTGCGTCAGCTTGGATATGATTGGGGAATATTGGACTTCATGGAGGTGGTGTGGAGCCTCCTTATCCCGACCGCCTCACTCGCCATCGCCTTCGTGGTCAATCCCGTGGCGGAGGCTGTCGAGCGCAAGCATTATCCGGATCTGCCCCCCGCGAGACCAAGGAAACTGCTGGCGGATATTCAGCATGCGGCGACATACACGGTTATCTTTGCCATTATCAATCTGAACATGATTGCGCTATACTGGTTGTTGCCCCTCGCCCCGGCTATCGTGAACGGATACCTTTTGGGCCGTGAGTATTACGTCTTTGCAGCGAGCCGTCGGCACCCGCCAAGGCAGGTTGCCGAACTGCGCAGGTCGGCATCGCGCGAGATCTGGATTGCCGGGATCGTTCTGGCTGTGCTTGGAATGGTCCCGTTCTTGTCCCTGTTCGCTCCGGTCATCGGCATGGCGTTGATGACCCACCTCGTTCACTCCCGCTCTGAGCCATCGGGTTGCCCTCCCACTGAGCGGTTCAAGCTGCCACTCACGATGCGGAAGCCGATATGAGCCGTGCTGAAATCCTGCTCGAGGCTCTCGCGGGCCGCGGCGCGATAGCGTCGGCAATAGTCCTCGCTGCAGAGATATGACCCGCCCTTGATGGTGACCTTCGGCACGCCGGGGGCGAACGGCGTGGTCGTCCATTCCCAGACGTTGCCGATCATGTCGTAAGCGCCGGTCAGGCCAGGCTCGAAGCAGCCGACAGGCGCCGTGCCGGCAAAGCCGTCACGCCGCGTGTCGATCACCGGAAAGACCCCCGTCCAGATATTGGCGCGCAGCGCGCCGTCTTCGGCACGCATGCCCGATAGCGGGTCGGCTGGGTCGAACAGGCCGAGGCTGGCGGCATACTCCCACTCGACTTCTGTCGGGAGCCGCCCACCCGCCCAATCGGCATAGGCGCGTGCGTCGTTCAGGGTCACATGCACCACGGGATGCAGCGCACGGCCTTCCAGGTCGGAGCCTGCGCCCTCCGGCCTGCGCCACGTCGTCGACGGATCGAGCGACCACCAGGAGAGGAACACCTCGGGTGTGTCGCTCCCCTCGAACCGGGCCGAGCCGCCGTTGCGCTCGGCCTCGGTCACGTAGCCGGTCGCCGCGACGAAGGCGGCGAACTGGCTGTTGGTGACCTCATGTACCTGCAGCTGGAAGGGCGAGACGAACACTTTCCGCGGCGGCCCCTCATGGGGGTAGAGAGGCGCCGCCCCCTGGATGAAGCCGCCGCCGGGGATGTCCACGAAACCGCCGAGATCGCCCGCGCCCAGGGCGCAGACCTCGCCGCTTGCCGAGGCGAGCAGGTCGTGCCGCGCGAGCGCGAGCACGGCGAGGACCGCCGCGCCGGCCGCAATCACCGTTAGGACTGTGCTGGCTCTCTTCGAAAGGTTGACCATCTCGCCGGATCGCCGATTTCCCGGAACGGCAGTGCCGCGGCCGGCCTGCCACTGTCTAACTACTCTGGGTCGCCCTGATCATGTCCGCCGCCTTCTCGGCGATCATGATCGTCGGCGCGTTCGTGTTACCCGATACAAGCCGCGGCATGATCGAGGCGTCCACGATGCGCAAGGCCTTGATGCCCCGCAGGCGCAACTGCGGGTCGACCACGGCGCTGTCGTCGCTGCCCATGCGGCAGGTTCCCACGGGGTGATAGGTCGTGTCGGCCCGCGCGCGGATATGGCTCTCCCAGTCGGCATCGGTTTGGGCCTTCTCCGTGCCGAAGAGTTCGCGGTGTCGATATGTCGCGAGCGGCTCCGCCATCATGATCTCTCGGCTCATGCGGGCGCCCTTGATCATCGTCTCGAGGTCGCGCGGATCGCTGAGATAGGCTGGATCGATGGCGGGCACCGCGTGAGGATCGGCGCTCGCGAGCGTGACGCTGCCCCGGCTCTCTGGGCGCAGCTTGCACATATGGCAGCTGAAGCCATGGCCGTAACGTAGGTTGCGGGCGTGATCGTCGACGATGACGATCGTGAAATGGAGGCCGATGTCCGGGCGCGTCATGCCAGGGTCGGTCTTGGCGAACACGGCAGCCTCTGCGAAGCAGGTCGCCGCCATCGAGACGCCCGTCCGCCGCCAGCGCCAGAGATGCCAGGCTAGATTGAGCGCCCCGCCGGGGCTGAGCCCGGGGCAGTCGGTGTCGCGCGTCTGGAAGGACAAGGTGAAGTCGAGATGGTCCTGCAGGTTCTTGCCGACGCCGGGCAGGGCGTGGCGCACCGCGATGCCATGCGGTTTCAGGTCCTCGGGGTCACCGATGCCGGAGAGCTGCAGGATCTGCGGGGTCTTGAGCGCGCCCCCGGCGAGCAAGACCTCGCGCCCGGCCAGCACGGTGTGCTCTGCCCCCTTGTGGCGATAGGTGACGCCGATCGCGCGCTTGCCCTGGAAGGTCAGCCCGGTGCACTCGGCCCGGGTGATCACCGTTAGGTTTGGGCGGTCCATCACCGGGAACAGATAGCCGGCCGCGGCCGAGCAGCGCTCGCCGTTGCGCGCGTCGTGGAACTGCGTCACCTGGAAATAGCCGCAGCCTTCGTTATCACCATCGTTGAAGTCATCACATGGGCGATACTGTAGCTGCTTCGCCGCCTCGACGAAGGCGCGGCTCATTGGGCGCAACTCCTTCTGGTCCGAGACATGCAGCGGCCCATCGTCGCCGTGGAACGCATCGGCGCCGCGCGCGTTATTCTCGGCGCGCTTGAAGTAGGGGAGCACGCTGTCCCAGTCCCAGCCGGGGCAGCCGTCCTCGGCCCAGCTGTCGTAGTCCTCGCGCTGGCCGCGGATGTACAGCATCGCGTTGATGGCGCTCGACCCGCCGAGCGTCTTGCCCCTCGGCTGGAAGCCGCGGCGCCCGTTCAGGCCCGGCTGAGGCGTCGTCTCGAAGGCCCAGTTGTTGATCCTGAACGGCTTGCCCGGCGCCATGGCAAAAACGCCGAGGGGCAGGCGCACGAGGAGGCCGTTGCCCCCGCCGCCGGCCTCCAGCAGGCAGACGGTGACCTTGGGATCCTCGCTCAGGCGGCTGGCGAGGACTGAACCAGCGGAGCCCCCGCCCACGATCACATAGTCGTACTGCATCGAGCGTTGTCCTTTCCGCGTCTTCGAGGGGTCCGAAAAAGGGGGCGGGTGCCATGGCGCGCCATGGCTCCTCGTGCCACGCTCAGTTGCGCAGCGGTTTGCCGGTCTCGATCAGATGCGCGATCCGCTCCTGGGTCTTCGGCTCCTGCAGAAGCGCCAGGAAGGCGGTCTTCTCCAACGCCATGACCTGTCGCTCGTCGCTGATCTCGATCGGGTCCGCGCCACCTCCGGCAAGGACATGGGCGAGCTTGGTGCCGACCACGACGTCATGCCGCGAGGCGTGGCCCAGGCGCGCCATGCCCTCGACCATCTGCACAAGCAGCGCCTCCCCACCGGGGCCGGGCAGGTGGTAGCTGGCGGGCTCAACCGGCGCGAAGTCCTCGACCATCGCCAGCGCGCGCGCCTTGGCGTCGGCCAGCAGGCGCTGCTTGTGCAGATGGTCGAGGGCATGGCGCGCCTGGGCCACGCCTCGCGGCATGACGTCGTGGTCGGCACCAAGCTCGCCCATGTCCTTGCCGGAGGTGGCGCGGACCCGATCGAGATCAG
>JBCBWF010000040.1:0-21961 GCA_039817245.1 Pseudomonadota bacterium
CCGAGGCGGCCGCGCGCGCCATGGCCCCGCTCCTCGGCCCCGACACCGCCATCGTCTCCTTCCAGAACGGGGTCGACGGCTGGGAGCGCATCGGCGCTATCGCTGGCCCGGCGCGCGCAGATCGGCGGGGATCCGCGCGATGCCGCCGATGACGCGCCCGGGGCCAGCGATAGCGCCGATGCGCTCCCAGCCGTCGACCCCGTTCTGGAAGGAGACGATGGCGGTGTCGGGGCCGAGGAGCGGGGCCATGGCGCGCGCGGCCGCCTCGGTGTCGTAGAGCTTGACGAGGAAGAGGACGAGGTCGACGGGGCCGATCTCGGCAGGGTCGCCGGTGGCGGTGACGGGGGCGAGATGGAGATCGCCCATGGGGCTGCGGATGCGCAACCCGTCGCGCCGGAGCGCCTCGAGATTGGCGCCGCGGGCGACGAAGGCGACCTCTCCGGCGCCGCTCTGCTGCCAGGCCGCGGCGATGCGGCCGCCGAAATAAAGCCCGAGCGCACCGGCGCCCATGACGGCGATCTTCATGTCGTCCTCCGATCTGCGGTGGCGGGCGCAGGCCCGCCGGGGATGTGGGTGGGCGGAGAGCCGCCCGGCTTCGGGTCTGGGCGGGCCGGCCCGCGGCTGGGCGGTCCGGCAGGGCCCCGGCGCCCAGGGCCTGACCCAGGGCCTGACCCGGGGCCTGACCCGGGGCCTGACCCGGGGCCTCCTTGACATTCGCTGAGCGCCCGGGCCGGGGAGGTCCCGGGTCGAGCCCGGGACCCGCGGCGGGCCACAGCGCCCCGAGGCCCGGCCGCGGCGGGCGCGGGAGAGCGGCCCGTAGCGCGGGTTACAGGGCCGGTGCCGGGGCCTTGTCGCCGGCGGCGCGCATGGCCCCGGCGACCAGCGCATAGGCGAGCGTCCAGGCGGCGCGGATCTCGGGCGTGCAGTCCGGCCCCATCAGCCGCTCGATGGACCAGATGAGCGCGCTGCCGACGGAGTCGTAATGCTCCGGGCGCACGCCGTAGCCCGCATGCTGCACGCCGAGCTCGCGCAGGAGCGGTTGCACATCCGACATCTCGTCGAGCGCCTCCACCACCGAGCGCAGGGTGGCGATGAACTTGGCGCGCTGGCCCTCCATCTCCGTCTCCGCAAAGAAGGGCGCGGTTGCGGGGTCGAGCGCGAAGAGGCGCTCGTAGAAGAGCGCGGCGGCGCGGTCCGGCTCCCGCTCCACACGCTCCCAGCTCTCACGGAGGGCGCGGATGGTCTGGGGCGGCAGCGTGGTCATCGGTCTGGTCTCCGGTCCGTTGGCGGGCCCGGCGCGGCGGCCGGGCGGCTGGCTGATCCTCTCCGGGTCTCCCCGGTCTTCTGTCCCCGCCGGCCGCGACCGCTGCGGCATCCGCCCGCCTCGGGGAGGATAGCGCGACGGGCCCGCCTGTCGCGGCCCGACGGGGCCGTTGCGTGCCGGTGCGCGACTTTCGCTGCTCTCGCCTATGCTTGCCCGATTGCTTATCGGTCGCCGAGCGGGGACAGCGCTTGTTTACTGCAGCGCCAATACTGAGCAAAATGAATAATAGAGATTATTTCGTTCGGAGAATGAGAACATGAACCTGCGCGACCTGGAGGTGTTCCGCGCGGTGGTGCGCGAGGGCGGGATCACCCGCGCGGCCGCGGCGCTCGGGCGGGTGCAGTCGAGCGTGACGGCGCGGATCCAGCAGCTCGAGGCGGAGCTCGGCACGGCGCTCTTCCTGCGCGAGGGCAAGCGGATGTCGGTCTCGCCCTCCGGGCGGGTGCTGCTGGACTATGCGGAGCGGCTGCTGGCGCTGGCGGAGGAGGCGCGCGCGGCGGTGACCGATCCGCGCCCGCGCGGCCCCTTCCGGCTGGGCGCGATGGAGAGCACGGCGGCGGTGCGCCTGCCGGGCCCGCTGACCGAGTACTGCCGGCGCCATCCGGAGGTGGCGCTCACCCTGCGCACGGGCAATCCGCAGGCGCTGGCGGGCGCGCTGATGGCCGGCAGCCTCGATGCCGCGCTCTTCGCCGAGCCGGTGGCCGAGGCGCGGTTCGAATGGGCGCCGGCCTTCGCCGAGCGGCTGGTGCTTGTGGCGCCGGCGGGGCATCCGCCGATCGGGCCCGCCTGCGAGACGCCGGACACGATCATCGTGTTCGAGACCGGCTGCCCCCATCGCGCGCGGCTGGAGGGCTGGTATGCCGCGCGCGGGGACCTGCCGCGCCAGACGGTGGAGCTCGCCTCATACCATGCGATGTTCGGCTCGGTGGTGGCGGGGATGGGCGTCGCGCTGATGCCCGAGAGCGTGCTCGCGGCCTTTCCCGAACGCGCGCGGGTGAGCACCCATGCCCTGCCCGCCGGCGAGGACATGCTGCATACCCGCCTGGTCTGGCGCCGCGGCACGCGCTCGCCGAAGATCGACGCGCTGATCGCGGTGCTGGAGGACGCGGCGGCGGCCTGAGCCGGGGCGGCACCCGGCCCGGGGCCGCGGCGCCTGGAACGAAGGGGACCCTGATGTTCGACCTGATTGTCAAAGACGCGACGCTTGCCGATGGCCGCACCGGGATGGATGTCGCCTGCAGGGACGGAAAGGTGGCCGCGGTCGAGCGGGGGATCACGGCGGAGGCGGGCGCGCGCATCGATGCGCGGGGGTATCTCCTCTCCCCGCCCTTCGTGGACCCGCATTTCCACATGGATGCCACACTGTCGCTCGGCCGACCGCGCATGAACCGATCCGGCACGTTGCTCGAGGGGATCGGGCTCTGGGGAGAGCTGAAGCCGATCCAGTCGGTCGAGGAGATCGCCGAGCGCGCGCTGGCCTATTGCGAACTGGCGATCGCCCGGGGGATCGGGGCCATCCGCAGCCATGTCGACACCTGCGACGATGCGCTGAAGGGCGTGCGGGCCCTCCTCGATGTGCGCGAGAAGGTGAGGGATTACATCGACCTGCAGCTCGTCGCCTTTCCGCAGGACGGCCTGCTGCGCGATCCCACGGCGATGGTCAACACGATCCGGGCGCTGGAAATGGGCGTGGATGTCGTGGGCGGCATTCCGCATTTCGAGCGCACGATGGCCGACGGCGCCGAGAGCGTGCGCCGATCCTGCGAGATCGCAGCGGAGCGCGGGTTGATGGTGGACCTGCATTGCGACGAGAGCGACGACCCGCTGAGCCGGCATATCGAGACGCTGGCCTTCGAGACGCAACGGCTCGGCCTCGCGGGCCGGGTGGCCGGCTCGCACCTCACCTCGATGCATTCGATGGACAACTACTACGTCTCGAAGCTGATCCCGCTCATCCTGGAGGCCGGCGTTCACGCCATCCCGAACCCGGCGATCAACATCATGCTGCAGGGCCGGCATGACAGCTATCCCAGACGCCGGGGCCTGACCCGGGTGCGCGAGCTGCGCGATGCGGGCATCACGGTCGGCTTCGGGTCGGACTGCATGATGGATCCGTGGTACTCCCTCGGGAAAGCCGACATGCTCGACATCGCCTTCATGGGGCTGCATGTGGGCCAGCTCTCGAGTGTCGAGGACATGGCCTGGTGCTTCGATGCGGTGACGGAGACCTCCGCGCGTATCCTGGGGCTGGAGGGATACGGGATCGCGGCGGGGTGCGACGCGAATTTCGTCCTGCTCCAGGCGAAGGACAAGATCGAGGCGGT
Organism: Pseudomonadota bacterium; assembly: GCA_039817245.1. Taxonomy (GTDB): domain Bacteria; phylum Pseudomonadota; class Alphaproteobacteria; order Rhodobacterales; family Rhodobacteraceae; genus Thermohalobaculum. The sequence goes on from JBCBWF010000040.1 coordinate 3,649, forward strand.
CCGGATCCGGGCCCATCGGCTGGCGGTCGTGCGCCGCGGGGCGGTGATCTCGGCGTCCGACGAGATCACCTTCGATCTCAGGGTGCTGTCCGGGTCGGCCCTGAACGAAGCGCGGTTGCGCTGAAGGGCGCGCTCCGGCGGGGGGGGCCGGAGCGCGCGCTCGCCGTTCGGATCAGAACGGCATCTCGGTGGTGTGGGCCATCATGCCGCCGGGGGGCGCGTCGACCTCCTTCTGGCGCATCCTGAGCACCTGGAGGCTCGCCGCGATCTCGTCCTTCTCCATGTCGCGCGCGATCACCACCACCCGGCTCGTCGTGCCCGTGCCGGTCCAGGACTTGAGCGGAACCGGCGCTTCGAAGATGTGCTGGACGCCGTGGAAGACGAAGGGCCAGTCCATGCCTTCGACATGCACGATGCCCTTGATGCGCAGGATATCGGGGCCCCGGAGCGCCATCAGGGTGTCGAGCCAGAAGTCGAAGACATTCGCCGGGATCGGCTCCTCGACCTCGATCGAGGCCGAGTTCACGCGGTGCTCCGCAGGCGTGGTCTGGAACGGGGTGGGCGACGGGATGGGCGCCGGGGTGGGCGACGGGGTGGGCGACGGCGCCCCGTGCGCCGCGGGCGTGCCGAGCCAGTCGCCGATCGCCTCGGCGGATGCGCTCGTGCGCATCGCGGAGAGGCCGAAGAGCGTGCCGGGGGCGACGCGGCCCCGCGCGCCCCGCACGCGGCGCGCGGCGCTGTTCATCTCTCCAAGGCGCCGCTCGAAGGCGGCGCATGCGTCCTCGGTGACGAGGTCGGATTTCGTGACGACGATCAGATCCGCCATCGCGATCTGGCGCACGGCCTCGAACTGGGTGTCGAGCGCGCCCTGCCCCGTCGCCGCATCCGCCAGGACCACCACCCCGTCCGGCCTGTAGTTGTCCGCGATCAGGTCGTCCGTGACCATCGTGTTCAGGATGGGCGCGGGATCGGCGATGCCGGTGGTCTCGATGACGACGCGGTCGAAGGTGAGCTGTCCCCGCTTGCGGCGCGAGAGCAGCAGGATCATGGTCTTCGCCAGATCGCCGCGGATCGAGCAGCAGAGGCAGCCCGCGTGCATCAGCACGATGTCGTCGGTGACTTCCTCGATCAGGTCGTGGTCGAGCCCCACATCCCCGAACTCGTTCATGATGACCGCGATGCGGCCCGCATCCGGGTCGCGGATCAGGTGGTTCAGAAGCGTGGTCTTGCCCGCCCCCAGAAAACCGCTGAGCAAGGTCACGGGAACCCGGTCGTCCAGGGTCTCCATCGGCGTGTCTCCCGCTTTACAACGCTGCCAGTCTTCGGCATGAGGCGTTATGTTACAATGTAACACAACGCAAGGTGTGGACATGCACGATCTCGAGTTCCAGGCCCGCCTATCCGTCGAGCAGGTCGAGGAAGGGTGTGATCTGGCGCCGAAATTCGGTGCGGACGGCCTGATGCCCTGCATCACCAGCGACGCGGCCTCGGGCGAGGTGCTGATGCTGGGCTGGATGAACGCGGAGGCGCTGCGGCGCACGATCGAGACCGGCGAGGCCCATTACTTCAGCCGCTCGAGGCAGGCGCTCTGGCACAAGGGCGCCACCTCGGGGCTGGTGCAGAGGGTGGTCGAGGCGCGGATCGACGACGATCAGGACGCGATCTGGCTGCGCGTCGCGGTCGCCGGATCGGGCGCCTCCTGCCATGTGGGCTACCGCTCCTGCTTCTATCGCGCAGTGCCGGTCGGGCCCGATGCGGGCCGGCCCCTCGCCTTTCTGGAGGAGGAGAAGACCTTCGACCCCGCGGAGGTCTATGGCGACGCACCCAACCCCACGCAGCTCTGATCGCCGCGCGCGGCGGGGCGCCCTGCCCCGCGGCGCCGGGGTCAGAGCAACGAGGAGAGATGCGCGACGGCGCGGTCGATCTCGTCCTCGGTGTTGTAGTAGTGCGGGGCGATCCGCAGGAGCGTGGGCAGCTGGCGCCGTTCGGAATCGATGCGGGTGCTCGACCGATCCGAGGTGCCGATCGCGAAGCCGGCCTCCGCCATCTTCCGCCTGATCGCGGCGGGCTCGGCCCCGGCGACGGAGAAGCTGACGATGCCGCATCGGTCCCGGCCTATATCGCGCAGCGTGACCGAGGGCTCCGACGCCAGCCGCGCGCGGCCGTGATCCGCCAGCGCGAAGACCCGCTGCCGGATCGCGTCGATCCCGAGCGCGTCGGCATAGTCGAAGGCCGCTCCCAGCCCGGCCCTGAGGGCGTAGGAGTTCTCCCAGGTCTCGAACCGCCGGGCATCGTCGCGGAGCTCGTAGCGGTCCTGCGCCACCCAGGGCGCGCCGAAATGGTCGATCATCGCGGGCTCGAGCCGGTCGAGCCAGTCGGCCCTCACATAGAGAAACCCGGTCCCGCGCGGGCCGCGCAGGAATTTGCGCCCCGTGGCGGAGAGGAAATCGCAGCCGAGGGCGGCGACGTCGATCCGCATCTGCCCCGCGGCCTGGCAGGCATCGAGGAGCAAGGGGATGCCGTGTTGGCGCGCGATACGCCCGATCTCGGCCGCCGGATTGACCAGCCCGCCATTGGTGGGCACCCAGGTGATGGCGATGAGGCCGACATCGTCGCCGATCATCCGCTCGAGCGCCGTCAGATCGAGCGCGCCGGTCTCGTCGGAGGGGACGATCTCGATGCTGAGATCGTCGCGCCGCGCACGCTGCAGGAACGCGACGTAATTGGCCGCATATTCCGCCTCGCAGGTGAGGATGCGGGACTTCGGCGCGAGCGGCAGCGCGTAGAACGCGTGGCACCATGCGACAGTGGCGTTCTCCATGAGGGCGATCTCGCGCGGCGACGCGTTGAGGTGGCGCGCGACCGCGGCGTAGACCCCGTCGAGGGCGTCGCGCTCCGCGGCATGCGCCTCGTATCCCCCGATGCGGGCTTCGAGCAGCGTGTGGTTTACCACGGCATCGACGACCGGCCGGGGCATCAGGGAGGACCCGCAGGCCAGCAGATGCACGCTCTCGCCGACCCCGGGCGTCTCGCGGCGGATACGGTCGATATCGAGTGTGTCTGTCATGCCCCGCGCTCTCTCGGACGCCCATCAGCCGGGATGCTATGCGCGACGCAGGCGCGGACCGCAACACCGGCGGTGGGGGCGAGGAAGCCTGCGCGCGCCAGGTTTCTGCTCTCGCGAGAACGGGCGTAGCAACCGCTTGCGCCGGGCCTTAAAAGAGCGTTACTTCGTAACATGACGGTGCCCCGCAAGGGGCGAAGAGGGAATGCGGTGCGGCCCGTTCAGTCTCGGGCCAAGTCCGCAGCTGTACCCGCAACTGTAAGCGGTTAGTGCCCGTTGCGGCGCGCCACTGGGCCGGCCGGCCCGGGAAGGCGCGACGGGCGCGATGATCCGCGAGCCAGGAGACCTGCCGTCGCCGATGGACCTTGAATGCCGGGCGGGAGCACCCGGAGGAGGATGGGATGGCGGAGGATCTCCGCGACGAGCCACGGGTGGCGGCCGCCCCCGATGGTGAGAGCCGGCCGGCGGTCGCGCTCTCGATCTGTCTCAGATGCCGCGACGGGCGCGAGGACGAGCATGACGGCGTGCGCGGCGGCGCGCGGCTCGCCGGGGCGGCGCTTCGGGCCGGAGGCGGCGCATGCGGACAGGCGGTGCGCGGCGTCCACTGTCTCAGCCAGTGCAAGCGGCCCTGCGCCATCGCCGTCTCCGGCGCCGACCGGTTCACCTACCTCTTTGGCGACCTTGATCCCGACGCCGACGCCGCGGCCGTGGTGGCGCGCGCGCAACGCTATGCCGAAAGCGCCCACGGCTTCATGGCGCGCGATGCGAGGCCGCTGCCCATGCGCGCCGGTGTGCTCGGCCGCGTGCCCCCGCTCGGTTTGCGCGGCGATGCTGTCGAGACTGTCGAGTTTCTTTCCCCCACCGCCTCGGAGACCTGGCCATGACCCTCCGCTTCTTCCTGTCCGCAGCCTTCGCCTTCGGCCTCGCGGCCGCTCCGGCGCTCGCCGACGACGCGACTGTCCGGATCGCCGTGCCCTTCGGCTTCAACGACCCCAACCCCGACCCGGCCATCGGCTGGAACGGCTGGCGCACGAGCGACAGCGGTGTGACGGAGACGCTGTTCTGGCTCGACCCGGAGGGCGCGCTGTCGCCGCGGCTCGCCGAAAGCGCCACCGCGCTCTCGCCGACCGAGTGGGAGATCCGCCTGCGCGACGGCATCACCTTCCATGACGGCAAGCCGCTCGACGCGGAGGCCGTGCGGTTCTCGCTGATGCGCGTGATCTCGCCGGACAGCGCGGTCTTCAACGAGCGCATCGCCTCGCTGATCGGGATCGCGGATGTGACCGTGGTCGACCCGATGACCGTGCGCATCACGACCGAGGTCCCGAACGCCGCGTTCCTGAACGACCTGGTCGATCCCGGCCTCTCGATCCTGTCGCCCGCCAGCGATGCCGAGCGCTTCTACGGCACCGGCCCCTTCATGCTGGAGGAGATCGTGGCCGGCGAGAAGATCGCCACCACGCGCTTCGAGGACTACTGGGGCGGCGCCGCGGCCGCGCCCCGGATCGAGCTGCTCACGCTGACCGACCCCGCCACGGTGATGCTGGCGCTCGAGGCCGGCGATATCGACATCGCCGCCAACTTTCCCGACAGCGATCTGCCCCGGGTGCTGGCGCGCGACGATCTGAGCGTCGATGCCGTCGCCGATGGCCGGCTGATGTTCTTCCGCATGCAGACGGAGCGCGGCCCGCTCGCGGATCTGCGCGTGCGCCGCGCGCTCGACCATCTGATGCCGCGCGCGCAGATCGTGGAGAGCGTGCTGCAAGGGCAAGGCGGCACGGCGGGGGTGGGCATGTTCCCGGCCGACAAGCCGTGGACCAACCCGGAGCTCGCCCCGACCCCCTATGACCGCGAGGGCGCGCTGGCCCTGCTGGCCGAGGCGGGGATCACCGACACCGACGGCGACGGCCGGCTGGAGCGCGACGGCGAGCCCTTCCGCGTGGTGATGCGCAGCTACGAGGGCCGGCCCACCATGCGCCCGGCAGCGGAGCTCTACCAGGCGCATCTGGAAGCCGCCGGGATCGCCACGGAGCTGCGGATCCTGCGCGACTGGACGGTGGCGGTGGACGATTTCCGCGAGGGGCGCGCGGACATGCTGATGTTCTCGAACAACGCCACACCCACCGGCAACCCGGCCTATTTCGCCAATGTCGCGCTGCGCACCGGTGCGGTGGAGAATTACGGGAACTGGTCGAACGAGGAGTTCGACACGCTGCTGAGTGCTGCGATCGAGACCTTCGATCCGGCCGAGCGCACGCGGATCCTGAACCGCATGCAGACGATCGTGGCGGAGGAGCTGCCGATCGCGACCGCCTTCTTCAAGAACCGGGTCGTGGTGGCGCGCGAGGGCGTGCGGGATTTCAAGATGAACCCCGCCGGCATCTATCTTGTCGACAACCGCCTCCATGTCGCCCCCTGAGGCGGGCGCGGTCCTCTGCGTCGAGGATCTGACGGTCCTCGCGCGGGGGCGCGTGCGCCCGGTGCTCGACCGCGTCTCCCTCGCCGTCGCGGCGGGGGAGACACTGGGCGTGGTGGGCGAGTCGGGCTCGGGCAAGACCACGATCGCGCGCTGCATCATCCGCCAGGAGGCGCCGCTGGCGATTGCGGGCGGGTCGATCCGGCTGATGGGCGAGGAGCTCGCCGGGCGCTCGCAGCGCGGCATGCGGGCCCTGCGGGGCCGGCGGCTCGCGATGGTGGAGCAGGACCCGATCGGCGCGTTCGACCCGCTCTTCACGGTCCGCGACCAGATCGCGGAGTTCGTCGCCGCCCACCGCGGTGCCGTCGCCGCTGCGGCCGGGGTGGCGCCTGCGGAGGCGCTGGCGGCCACTTTCGCGCGGATCGAGGCCTTCGGCGTGCCCGATGCGGCCCGGGCGGCGCGGGCCTGGCCGCATCAGTGGAGCCGCGGGATGCTGCAGCGGGTGCTCTTCGCGCTCGCCACCGCGCCTGCGCCGGGGCTCCTGATCCTCGACGAGCCCACCGCGGCGCTCGATGCGCCGGTGGCCGACCGGCTCGTCGCCGATCTGCGCCGGCTCGCCCGCGCGGAGGGAGTGGCGACGATCCTGATCACCCACGATCTCGGCCTCGCCGCCACCGCCTGCGACCGCATCCTGGTGCTGCGCCGTGGCGAGATGGTGGAGACCGGCCAGACACGGACGCTGCTCGGCGCGGCGCGCACCGACTATGCGCGCGCCCTCGTGGCGAGTGCGGCCTGGTGAGCGCGCCGCTGCTCGTGCTGGACACCCTGTCGGTCGCGGTCCGCGCGCCGGACGGGCGGGCGCGCCGCATCCTGGAAGGCGCCTCGCTGAGCGTCGCGCCGGGCGAGGTCGTCGCCATCGTCGGCCCCTCCGGCGGCGGGAAATCGACGCTCCTGAAGGCGGTGCTGGGGCTCACCCGCTTCACCGGCGGCGCGATGGCCTTCGAGGCCGCGCCGATCCGCCGCCCGCTGGACGCCGCCCATCGCCGCCTGCGCGCGGCGGCCGAGGCGGTGTTCCAGAACCCGCTCGGCGCGCTCAACCCTCATGCGAGCCTGCGCGCCGCCATCGAGGAGCCGCTGCGCGCGCGCGGTGTCCCGCGGGCCGAGCGCGCCCGTCGCGCCGAGGCGGTCGCCGCGCGCATGGGGCTCGACACGGAGACGCTCGACCGCCGGCCGGGTGCCGCGTCGCTCGGCCAGGCGCAGCGGGCCTGCATCGCGCGCGCGCTCGCGCCGCGGCCCGCGCTGCTGACGCTGGACGAGCCGCTGAGCGCGCTCGACGCGCTCGTCGCCGCGGAGGTCGCGGCGCTCCTGACGGAGGTGATCGCGGAGACCCGCCCGACGGTGCTGTTCGTGAGCCACGACATGCGGCTCGTCCGTCGCCTCGCCACCCGCGTGGTGGTCATCGAGGCGGGGCGGATCGTGGAGGACGCGCCCGCCGAGCGGGTGCTCGCGGCCCCGCAGAGCGATGCGGCGCGGGCGCTGGTGGACTGCGACAGCCGCCGCAGGGCCGCCTTCGCCGCCGCCCGCCTGATCGAGCCCGTGGAGACGGTGGCGTGATCGCCGCCGCCCTGCGCCGGATCGCCGGTGCCGTGCTCGTGATCCTGCTGGCGAGTTTCCTGACCTTCCTGCTGCTCCAGCTCGCCCCCGGCGATGCCGTGATGGCCATCGCGCAGGCGCGCCACGGGGCGGGGGTGAGCCTCGATGCGGCGAGCCTGGCCCGCATCCGCGCCGAGATCGGGGTGGACGACCCGCTCCTGCTGCAATGGGCGCGCTGGGCCGGCGACCTCGCGCGGCTCGATTTCGGGGTCTCGCTGATCGACCGCCGCCCGGTCGCCGATATCCTGGCCGAGGGCCTCGGGCGCACGCTCCAGCTCGCCGCCGCCGCCGTGGCCGTGGCCGCGGTGCTCTCGATCCCGCTCGGGCTGCTGGCCGGGGTCTGGCGCGGCACCTGGTTCGACGGGCTCTGCGTGGCCTTGGCGACCCTCGGCTCGGCGATGCCCAACTGGTGGCTGGGCGTGCTGCTGATCGTCGTCTTCTCCGTCAATCTCGGCTGGCTGCCCGCCTTCGGCTACGGGGACTGGGAGCATCTGGTCCTCCCTGCCCTCACGCTCGGCACCGGGATCACGGTCACGACGGCGCGGCTGCTGCGCTCCGCGACCATCGAGGCGCTGGCCGCCCGGCACATCGCCGCCGCACGCGGCCGCGGCGTGGGCGAGACGCGCGTGATCGGTCGCCATGCGCTGCGCAACGCGCTGCTTCCGGTGGTGACCATCTTCGCGCTGGAGATCGCCTTCGTGCTCGAGGGGGCCGTGGCGGTGGAGTACGTCTTCGGGCTGCGCGGCCTCGGCCTCATCTTCATCGAGGCGGTGGATGCGCGCGACTATCCGGTCATCCAGGCCTTCGTGCTCTTCAGCGCGGTGCTCTTCGTGCTGGTCAATCTCGTGGTGGATCTGCTGACGCTCTGGCTCGATCCGCGCACGGCGGAGGGCATGGCGTGAGCCTGCGGGACCCGCTGCGCCTCGGCGCCGTCGCGCTGTCGGTCCTCATCCTGCTGCTTGCCGCCATCGGGCCGGAGCTGACGCCGCATGACCCGCTGCGCCCGGACCCGATGATCCGCCTCGCGGAGCCGAGCGCGCTGCACTGGTTCGGGACCGACCATCTCGGCCGCGACGTCTTCAGCCGGGTGCTGGCGGGCGCGCGGCTCTCCGTGGGGCTCGCAGTTCTGGTGGTGCTGGTCTCGGCGGCGATCGGTCTCGCCGTCGGGCTCGTCGCGGGCATGGGCGGGCGGTGGGTCGATGCGGCGCTGATGCGGGTGACCGATGCGTTCTTCGCCTTCCCCGAGCTGGTGGCGGCGCTGGCGGTCGCCGGCGTGCTCGGCGGTGGCGGCACGGAGGTGCTCTTCGCCCTCGCCGTGGTGGGATGGATGCGGTATGCGCGGGTGGTGCGAGCGATGACGCTCGCCACCTCGGCGTCGGACCATGTGGCGCTTGCGCGGCTGAGCGGCGTCGGGCGGCTGCGGATCGCGCTCGACCACCTGCTGCCGCCCGTGCTGCCGGCGATGATCGTCATCATGACGGCGCATGTGGCGCGCGCGATCCTGGCGATCTCCGGGCTCGGCTTCCTCGGCTTCGGCGCATCGCCGCCACAGCCCGAATGGGGCGTGATCCTGCTCGAGGCGCGCACCTACATCCTGTCCGCGCCGGCCTATGCCCTGCTGCCGGGCCTGCCCATCGTGATCTCGGCGCTGGCCTTCAACCTCGCCGGAGATGCGCTGCGCGACCGGGTCGGCCTCGCGGGGCCCGCCTGAGCGGCGCGGGGCTCAGTCTGCCCTTGCGTGAGGCTGAGAGGGATCACGGCCAAAAAGTTTCCGGAAACCGACGGCGTGCAAGGCCCCGACTAATCCCGACTAACCCCAGGCAACCGCAGCCTTTGTTCGGCGCTGACGCCGGGCATTCTGGCACGGTGGAAGTTACTGCGCCGTCTGGCTGTGATAATCGTCACATAACTCCGCCACACGGAGAGTACCTTCGCCCCACGGCCACAGAATATTTCAAGACGCCGTGCCTCATTCGAAATAGTGACATGATTGGAAGACAACAATGGCACCGACTGCAAAACGCTCCGGCTGTGCCCATGCGCATGGTCGCCACCAGAAGGCCTGCATCGTCGGCGAGGGTGGGATCACCGACGCGCCCGACGGCTTTCGCTTCGGCAGGCTGTTCAAGCAGGGCACCTTCAACCCGCTGATCCTAAAGGAAAGCTTCGCCAAGATCATCGCGCGCGAGATGGTGAAGCCGCTGCGCAAAGGCGACAGCCCGATCCCGGCCGGCTTCACCTATTTCGGCCAGTTCGTGGATCACGACATCACGCGCGACATCACGGCGGTGGAGGCGGACGATCCGGCCACGGATCCCATCGAGCCGACCCCGGACGACGCGTTCGAGACCATGCAGGGCCGCTCCCCCTCGCTCGATCTCGACAGCCTCTACGGCCACCCGACCAAGCGCGACGACGCGCTGTTCCGCGATGGCGGGCCGTCCTTCAAGATCGGGCGGACCGAGCCTGTGCCGCCGCAGTTCGGGGGCGGGCACTCCGGCAAGGCGCATCCGCTCGATCTGCCGCGCCGCGAGGCGCCGAACCCGCCGGGCATGGACAAGATCTTGGTCGCCGACGAAAATGGCAATCTGACCGAGGTCGAGCGCGGCCGCCTGCCGGCGATCCCGGACGAGCGCAACGACGAGAACCTGATCGTCGCACAGATCCATCTGATGTGGATGCTCTTCCACAACAACATCGTCGGGGCGCTGGAATCGGCCCATCCGGACAAGGACGCCAAGACCCTCTTCGCGGAGGCGCGCGCGCTCGTCACCCGGCACTACCAGCACGTCGTGCTCCACGACTTCGTGCGCCGGCTGATCATGAAGGAGGTCTATGAGGAGGTCATCGTCGAGCGCAAGCGCACGATCTTCCAATGCGGGCCCGGAGAAGTGCCGTTCATGCCGCTCGAGTTCTCGGTCGCGGCCTACCGGCTCGGGCACTCCATGGTGCGCCAGTTCTATGCCTGGAACCTCAATTTCGGGACCGGCAATCCGCCCCAGCCCGGGCCGGTCGGGTTCCGGCAGTTCTTCGAGTTCTCCGGGCTGAGCGGCACCTTCCGCCCCGGCTTCGGCCAGCCACCGGGCAATGCGCTGCCCTCGAACTGGATCGCCGATCATCGTCACCTGTTCGAGCTGTCCGGGTACAATCCCGCGCATCTCGAAAAGGCCGGGCCGGTTGCGGGACCGCTGAAGGCGAACAAGATCGACCCCTATCTCGCGCCCGATCTGGCGACGCTGCCGGCGGACGAGGGCCAGAACCTGGCGTTCCTGAACCTGCGCCGCGGCTCGCTCAGGGCGCTGCCCTCGGGCCAGGATGCCGCGCGGCAGATGGCCAACGTGAAGATGCTGAGCCGGGCCGAGATGAAGAAGGTCTTCGCCGAGGATCCGAGCTTCGACGCGGTGATGGAGCGCCACGGCCTGTACGAGCGCACGCCGCTCTGGCTCTACATCCTGATCGAGGCCGCCGCGCGGCAGGACGGCGACCGGCTGGGCGATCTCGGCAGCCGGATCCTCGCCGAGACCTTCCTCACGCTCACGATCTGCTCGCGCATCTCGATCTTCGAGCCGTCGGGCGTGTGGACGCCGAAGGACGCGGAGGACCTGACGCGTCCGACGACGCCCCTCACGACGATTGCCGGCATCCTCGAATGGATCGACCGGGCCGAGCCGATCGTGAACCCGCTCGAGGACCTGCGCGTCGGCCCGCTCTGACGCAGGATCGCCGGGACCCGCCCTCAGCGGCGGGTCCTGTGCCCTCCCGCCCGCCTGCAAGCCTGCCAGCCAGCCTGCCTGCCTGCCTGCCTGCCTGCCTGCCTGCGCCGGAGAGGGCGTAGTGGCAGGGGGCGTCTGCCCGGCCAAAACCAGAGGCACTGACATCGGAGCGGTATAGAATCATGTTACCGTCCCACCAGGGAAACCGGAGGTCGCGTCATGTCCGATTACTTCGATCTGGGTACGTATAGTCGCCCGGCAAGTGCCGTCCCCGCCGCTCAGATCTGGTTCGATCGCGGCCTTGTGTGGCTCTTCGCCTATAACCACGAAGAAGCCATCCTATGCTTCGAGAAGGCGCTGGAGGCCGATACGGCCTGCGCACTGGCACAGTGGGGCATCGCCTACGCGATCGGGCCGAATTACAACAAGCCGTGGGAGTTCTTCACGCCGGATGAGAAGGGCCCCGCGCTTGACCGCGCCCATGCCGCACTGACGGCCGGTCTCGCGCTCGCGGATCTGAAGCCCGTCGAACGCGCGCTGCTCGAGGCGATGGCGACGCGCTATCCGACCGATCCCGCCATCGAGGACTACCAGCCCTTCAACGACGGTTTCGCCGAGGCGATGAAGCCCGTCTACGAGGCCAGCCCGGACGATCTGGACGTCGCCTTCGTCTATGCCGAGGCGCTGATGAACCGGACGCCCTGGCAGCTCTGGGACTTCCACGAGGGCGTGCCGAACCCCGAGGCCTCCACGCCGGAAGCGATGGCGGTCCTGGAGCGCGCCTTCGACCAGACCCCCGGCGCCTGGGACCATCCGGGCCTGCTGCACATGTATATCCACCTCATGGAGATGTCGCCGCATCCCGAGCGCGCGCTGCGCCATGGCGACCGGCTGCGGGACCTGGTCCCCGATGCCGGGCATCTGGTGCACATGGCCACGCATATCGACGTGCTCTGCGGCGAGTACCAGAACGTGCTCTACCGCAACCTCGCCGCGGCGAAGGTGGACGATGCGTTCAAGGCCTATGCGGGGGGCGCCAACTTCTACGCGCTCTACCGGATCCACAACCTGCACTTCGCCTTCTACGGCGCGATGTTCCTCGGCCAGAAGGCGGCGGCGGTCGAGGCGGTGGCGCGGCTGCGCGCGGAGGTGCCCGACGAGGTGGTGCGCTCCTACCCGGACATCTTCGAGACCTTCGTCGCCGCGGCGCCGCATGTCTTCATTCGCTTCGGCATGTGGTCCGAGATCCTCGCGCTGGCCCAGCCGGAGGACAGGGATCTCTACGTCACCACCAACGCGCTGATCTACTACGCCAAGGCCGTGGCGCTGGCCAATCTGGGCCGGCATGCGGAGGCCGAGGCGGCGATGGGCGACTTCGCGACCGCCTATGCGGCCGTGCCCGACACCCGGATGCTCTTCAACAACAAGGCGCGCGATGTGCTCGCGGTGGCCGAGGAGATGATGAAGGGCGAGATCGCCTTCAAGGCGGGCCGGCGCGAGGCGGGGCTGGAGCATCTGCGCAAGGCCGTCGCGCTGGACGATGGCCTGATGTACGAGGAACCGTGGGGATGGCCGCAGCCGACGCGCCATGCGCTGGGCGCGCTCCTCATGGAGGCCGGCGTCTATGACGAGGCCGAGGCGGTCTACCGCGCGGATCTGGGCCTCGACGGGAAGCTGCCGCGCCCGAGCCAGCATCCGCGCAATGTCTGGGCGCTGCACGGGCTGCACGAGTGCCTGGAGCGCCGCGGCGAGCGCGTGGAGCGGCCGCATGTGAAGCTGCTGCTGGACCAGGCGGTGGCCCGCGCCGACATCCCGATCCGCGCGAGCTGCCTCTGCCGCAGCGAGGCGGCCTGACCGCCCTGCCAGGGCGCTTCGGGGAGCCGGGGCGCACCGCACGACCCGCGATCGCCGGAGGCACGCTCCGCACTCATGCCTCCGCCGTTCTGCGGGCGGCGCGCCGGCTTAGCCCTGCCCGTGCGAAAGGGTCTCTCGGCTCGGACCTGTGCCGCCGGCGAACTGGGACTGGTTCGCAGCGGTCCGCCAGCACCGGGCCGGGCGCTATAGCGCTTCCTAGCGCAGGCGCTTGCGGAACGTGCCGAGGCTCTCTCCCGACCAGTTCTTGAAGGCCCGACGAAATCCGCTCGGGTCGCTGAAGCCGAGCTGCCGGCCCACGTCATCGATCGACGCCGACGGGTTCACGGTCATCAGCGCCTTGGCGCGCTCGAGCCGGACCTCGTCCACCAGTTGGCGCAGCGTGATGCCGAACTGTTCCGCCAGGCGCTGGGTGGACCGCAGGCTCATGCCCGCGCGTTTGGCGATGTCGGGCGCCCGTAGCGACTGTCCGTCCTGCAGTGTGGCCGAGATGGCACCGCGCAGCCGCCAGAGCTCTCGCGGGTAGCCGTCGCGGATCTGCTGCGCCTGGAGCTCAGTGATGAACCCCTCCATGAAGCGCGCCGCCACCTGGTTCGCGCCGGGGTTGGGCCGCTGTAGCAGGGATCGGTCGAACACCATGGTCGCCCCGCCCCCCGCCGAGGGGTCGAAGCGGACGGTCGATCCGAAAAAGCGGTCGAAATGCTCCTGGTTGCCTTGGCGGTCGAAGCCGAAACGCACTTCGGCGGCGCGCACCTCGTCCCCGAAGATATGGGTGATCAACCGGCTGATCATCGCCACGCAGAGCTCGTGGACGCGACCGCCGTACAGCGGTTCGAGCGGGTGCCAAGCCCGCAAGGTGGCCGCCGCGCCGGAGACGTGAAGCTCGACCAGAGCGCGGTCGCTGATCAGGCCGCTGTTCTGCGCCAGGGCGCGCAGGATGGTGCCGAGATCCGGGGCGACCCGCGTGAGGTCGCCGAGATGCCCGAAGAACGAAATCGGCGCCGTACGCGCCATCTCGAGCGTGGGCGGCGGCGCGGCGTCGGACGTCTCCTCGGCGATGAGCGCCCAGATCCTCGGCAGAACATCATCGGCGACGCGCTCCTCCCAGGTGTTCAGGGCACAAAGCGGCAGCCCGACGCGCTCTTCGAGCTTCTGGGCATCGATGCCTTGCTTCAGCGCGAAGGCAACGGTCGGGATCACCAAGGCGGAGGATCCCTTCGGCGCTGGCATACTCCGAATATCCACCACACCTCGACCTTCGGACCCGGATCGCGCTCAACGCCGACAGTCTTCTGAGTTTTGGTGGCCAATCAAGCGAGCAACGCAGTTTGGCGTGATTTGCCCAGATCGCGACGTGATTGGCGCGGCGCGCACTCGCTCGAGAGGCGGGATCGGCGATTATTGCCTTGGGGTGAATGAGATGACGTGGCCGCCGTCGTTCTGAAAGATCGTTTCAGGATGGCGCGGCGACGTGTGGGAGATCTCCGGCAACAGAGAAAGAGGGAGTGTCATGGACATCAATCCATCCAGTCTGATCGGATCTGGTGCGTATGATCGCGTGGTGTTTCATTTCGACGGGAACAACAATGATCCCGATGATATCGCGGCGCTGCCAATCGCCGCCGTTATAGCCAAAGCGGCGGGGATCGAGGACCGCACGAGCTTCTTCTACAGCAACAATCAGTTCGAGGACTCGATCCCCTGGCAGGCGGCCGCGATGGACGACGCCGCCGCTTTCGCGAGCAAGCTCGGGATCGCCACCCACAGCTACGAAAGCAATGCGGCGCGCGCCAAGCAAGACCTCGTTTCGATGCTCGACAGCGGCGAAGAGGTCCTGATCCTCGAAGGTGGCCCGATGACGGCCACCTATGAGGCGCTGCAGCAGGTCAGCGCGGAGAACCTGTCGAGGATCACGCTCGTCTCGCATTCGGGATGGAACGAGGCGCAAGGCGTCCCTTGGGGCGCGCTCAAGGCCGAGTATCCGCAGGTCACCTTTATCGAGATCGTCGATCGCAACGGCTTCACCACGCCGACGGCGAACGCCCCGGGCACCGGCTTCAAGAGCAAGTGGTGGGACTGGCTGGATACCGCCGACGATCCCGTGCTCCAGGAAGCGAACGCGATCATGGATCTGGCGAACGGGCCGGACGGCGCGCCAGAGACGCCGGCGGGCAGGAACCCATACTACCACGACATCTCCTACGATGCCTCGGACGCCGGGATGCTGCTTTGGGCGCTCACGCAGAACGATCCCTCGGCCAGGCTCGATCCCCGCGACGCGCGGGCCTTTGTCGAGGCAGGGCAGAGCCTGGACATGGCGCCGGAGCCGGAGCCGGGGCCGGAGCCGGGGCCGGAGCCGGGGCCTGAGCCGGGGCCTGAGCCGGGGCCTGAGCCGGGGCCCGTGACGCCCTATGAGGTGCATGCCGTCGTGGACAAGCGGGCCGTCTTCGAGGCGGAGGACGGCATGCGCGTCCTCGATGACAGCAAGACCGCCTGGGCGAATTTTGCAGACCTCTGGAGCGTCACGACCGCGTTCGACGGCGCGGACATCGCGGGCCTGTCCGGCGACGGCGTCCTGTGGCGCGACGATACCAAGGACCGGATCATCCCCGCCCCCGGTCAGAGCTATCTGCAGAAGGAATGGATCCACCAGACCACGCCGATGGCCTATACCTTCAACATCGAGGAGGGCGATCCGGGCGGTCGGTACTTCGTCGGCATCCGCATGATCAAGCCGGAGGGTCAGGGGGTCGACCGCGGCGACGAGGGCAACGACATCTACTTCGCCTCCGCGGAAGGCGGGCCGATCCTGAACAACAAAGCGGCGATTGCAGACGTCTCGACCGGCGGGCAGCTGAACTGGAGCAAGGTCTTCGCCAACGGCCGTGGCGAGGAGACCGGGTTCGATAACGGTGGCCTCGATCCGCTGACCTGGTCCTGGGCGGTGCAGGAGGAAGGGCGTCACGGCAGCTTCCTCGCGATCGACATCCCCTCCGGCTATGTCGGCGAATGGACGCTCTATGTCGCCGGACGATCGGAGAAGGTGGCGCTCGACCAGATCCAGGTCGTCCACCGCTCCGCGCTGGCGTTCAGCGGCAAGCAGCACGCGCAGAACTTCGATACCGACGCCGGCTCGACCATGATCGCGGACCCGGCGCCGCCGGAGCCTGCCCCGGTCGCGCGCCTCGAAATGGGCAGCGAGACGGTGCTTCAGAACGATCCGGATGGCTGGTTCACGGTGACCTTCGACCAGGAGATCCCCGATGCTGTCGTGGTGATGGGCCCGGCCTCCTGGAGCCACGGCGACCCCATCGTGCCGGCGGTGCGCAACGTGACCTCGACGGGCTTCGAGTTCCAGCTCGACGAGTGGGTCTACCAGGACGGTATCCGCGACGACACCGAGACGATCAGTTGGATGGCCGCAACCGCCGGCACCCATGCCCTTGAGGACGGCACCGTGATCAAGGCAGGCTCGGCCGCGGCCGGGACCCGAGGCTCCACCACGGTGAGCTTCGGGGAGGGCTTCGATGGGAAGCCCTTGGTCTTCAGCCAGGCCATTTTCGGCGGCGGTGAGGAGACGGTGACCTCGCGCCTCGACGAGGTCACCATCGACGGCTTCCGCGTGACGCTCCAGGAGGAGGACGCCCGCCTCGACAGTGACCTCGCCGGCACGGTGGACTGGATCGCGGTCGAGAGCACCGGGAGCACCGCCTATCAGGCCGGCGGCCGCGGCGCTGGCTTCCACTGGCAAGACACAGGCATCGGCGACGTCTCCTACGATGACGTGGTCCTTGCCGACATGCAGACGATGCGGGATGCGGAGGCTGCCACCGTCCGTTTCACGATCAAGGATGGCGACTTGAAGGTGCGCACTCACGAAGACCAATCGGCCGATTGGGAACAAGGGCATAAATTCGAGCGGATCGGGTTCCTTACGGGCGAGGCCGATAGCTACGTTCTCTCCGAACTCGAAACTTTCTAAGAGTTACCGGCACATGGGCATCACGCCGGTCCGCCGGCGTGATCCGAGGCAGACAGTCCTGCATCGACCCAGCCCTCGATCTCCGAGGGCGTCAGATCGAAGGCGCGGCCGGCCCCGGCCGCTGTCCTCTTGCCCCGGATGATCCCGACCACGAGCGCGCTCTTCCGCTTCGCGGTCCAGCGCTTGATGCCCTCTTCCATCGTGATCCTCACTGCTACCTCTCCTAGTGTAGGATGAGCAGATTTTCAGTGGGTCGGTACACACCTGCCGTTCCAGAGCTTTGGGCGTGTGTTACGTGCGGGCGGAGCCTATGCGTGGCAACCGGATGAGTACCGCTTCGAAGTCTGACTGCGGAGACGCGCACCGCCGTATGGTCACACGTCACCGGATGCCACGGGCCGGACCGCGGTCCGTGGCGAGCCCCAGTCGCGCTTATCGTGTGCTATGAAAATCGCGCGTCGAAGAACCGCACGACCTCGCCAGATACAGATGCGACGATCGCCGGGTTGTCATAGATGTCCGTCTGATCCCGCGCCGTGATCTCAATCTCACGCTTGGGCCCTGGCACTTTTGCATAGAAATCCTGCGCCCAGCCCGGGCTCAGCGCGTTCGGACTGTGCGCCATCAGGAACGGCATCGTGATGCCAGAGGCTGCCGCTTGCACATCGAACTGCAGGAAGTGCTCGCGCGACATGACGGCGAAGGCGTTGGCATAGTTCGGGTGCGCCGCGCGCCCGGCATAGTAGTCGTATGTCGACTGCAGTGTCATCGCGGCGTCCCGGTCCAGCGCGACCGCGGGGATCATCTCTGCATTGCCAGTGGCCTCGTATCGCACGCGCGCCGCGCGGCCTTGTTCCACTTTCTCCGCAAACCCCTCGGGGTCTGAGGCTTTCATCGCCGAAACATCGCGATAATAGCCTGCGATGGCTGCGAACCCTTTGATGTCAGCCCGTTCACCAATGGCGTGGGCAACATAGCCGCATCCGAGACAGATGCCGGTGGCGGCAATCCGATCGGCATCGATGGCCTTGTGAGATTTCAGGACGTCGATGGCGGCCCGCAAATCCGCGATCTTGTGAGGATAGTATTCGTATTGGCGGGGGGTGCCGCCACTTTCTCCATAGTACCGGTGATCGATGGCCAGTGCGGCGACGCCCTGCCGGGCCAGTGCGGCGGCATAGGTCCCGGTCACCTGTTCCTTGACCGAGGTCATCGGACCGCCAACGATGGTGCCGGGATGGGGGGCACTGCCTGACGGCAGGTGCAGGTCGCCGACCAAACGATCGCCGCCGCAATCAAAGACCACCCGTTCGATTGTCATTCCGCTCTCCCTCGATCCCGGGATCTTGCGCTCGCTTCAGGGATGCGTGAGGAAGGTAACTGCCGTCAATTAGGTACCCAGAGGTAACCGTGGTCGGAAGAGAGCAGACTGAACCGGATGCCTTCCTGCAGGCCTGTCCGTCGCGGGACATCATCGCGCGTCTAGCGGAGAAATGGACGATGCTGGTCATCGTCGCGCTGGAGGACGGCCCGCACCGGTTCGGCGCCGTGCGACGCCGGGTCGAAGGCGTCTCGCAAAAGATGTTGACCAAGACGCTGCGCAAGCTGTAACA
>JBCBWF010000460.1:0-3991 GCA_039817245.1 Pseudomonadota bacterium
TCCTCCTCCGGCATCTCGTCGTTCCCCACCTACTACTGGTCCTTCGAAACCTGGTTCTGGATCGCCGGCGGCTATCTCATCGCGGTGACGGTACTGGGCTACTTGCTTGTGAAGAGCGATTTCGGGCGTCTTCTGGTCGCCATCCGGGAGAACGAGGAGCGCTGCGCGTATCTCGGCCTGCCCGTCAGCCGTATCAAGATCTTGCTGATGATGGCGGCCGGGGCGATCGGCGCGGGAGGAGGCTTCGGCTATGCCGCCTTCACCAATGTCGTGGCGCCGGAGCTCGGCGGGTTCCTGCTCGGCACCGAACTGCTGATTTTCACGGCCCTCGGAGGGCGCGGCACGCTGATCGGCCCGGTGCTCGGCACGATCGGGATCGACGTGACCGCCTCCTATCTCTCCGGCTCGCTGCCCTTTCTTTGGAAGCTGATCACGGGCGTGGCCTTCGTGGTGGTGATCGTGCTGCTGCCACAGGGGCTGATCCCTATCATCGGTCAGGGGCTGCGGCGGCTCTGGCCGGTTCGCCGCCGGGAGAGCGTCAACGAAGTGGCGCTCCGCAGCTTTGAGCCGACCACGCCGCATGGTGAGACAACCTCCGCGCCCCTGCGCACCGAGGGGCTGCAGCGGCACTACGGCAGCCTGAAGGTGCTCGACGGGATCGCGATCGAGAGCCGCGGCTCCGAGCTACTGTCGATCGTCGGGCCAAACGGTGCGGGCAAGACCACCCTCATGCGGTGCGTCTCGGACGGTGGTGAGCGCTCGGGCGGGCAGGTCTTCGTCAACGGCACCGAGATCGGTCGCGGCGCGCCGCAATCGGTCGTGGCACTCGGCATCGGCCGCAGTTTTCAGAACACCAATCTCTTCGAGACGCTGACCGTGGCAGAGTGCCTGATGCTCGCGCGCTGGCGGATCGATGGGGCGAGCCTGTTTTCGCGCCGCTCCGAAATCGCGCTCCCCAGACCAGCGGTCGGGATCCTAGAGGCAACCGGCCTCGACAAGGCACTCACGACGGAAACCCGAAACCTGAGCCACGGCCAGAAGCGCGGGCTCGAGCTCGCCATGGTGCTGGCCACCGAACCATCGGTGCTGTTGCTCGATGAACCGACAGCGGGCCTGACAAAGGCCGAACGCACAGCGATTGGCGACGTGCTCACCGCTCTGGCCAAGGGGCATGGACTGTCCATCCTGCTCATCGAGCATGATCTCGACTTCGTCCGCGACATCTCCGACCGGATCGTGGTGCTCCACCA
This sequence comes from Pseudomonadota bacterium, assembly GCA_039817245.1. Taxonomy (GTDB): domain Bacteria; phylum Pseudomonadota; class Alphaproteobacteria; order Rhodobacterales; family Rhodobacteraceae; genus Thermohalobaculum. The sequence continues at coordinate 1,251 of JBCBWF010000460.1, forward strand.
GGGTGCCCTCCTGATGGAAGGCACCGTCGACGAGGTGATCGCCTCGGAGCTGGTAAAGGCGGTCTATTCCGGGCAGAGCGTGGAGACCGCGTCGTGACCCGAGCCGCGACAGTGGCCATCGCGACGAAGGCAGAGACGCTGCTCTCGATCTCTGATGTCAGCGCGGGCTATGGCGGCGCGATGGTCATCAACGATGTGACGCTGGCCGTGCGCCCGGGAGAGATCGTGACCGTTCTCGGCAAGAACGGCATGGGCAAGACGACGCTTATCAAGACCATCATGGGGTTCGTCCGCGCGCAGGCTGGCCGCATCGCCCTTGGCGGAGACGACGTCACCCACCGCGCCCCCCATGCCTTGGCGCGAGCCGGTGTCGCCTATGCGCCGCAAGAATTCACCATCTTCCAGGATCTGACCGTCGAGGAGAACCTGCGCGTCGGCGTCCCGGACGACCGAGTCTTCGCAGACCGCGTTGGCAGCCTCAGAAACGTCTTTCCCCGGATGTTGGAGCGCCTCAAACAGCGCGCCGGCACGCTCTCCGGCGGCGAACAGAAGATGCTGATCATGTCTCGCGCGGTGCTCGCGCGTCCGAGGCTGATGCTTATGGACGAGATCAGCGAGGGCCTTCAGCCCACCATGATCGAGCGAATGGCCGAAGTTCTTCGCGCCACCCGTGAGGCGAACGGGACCGCGGTTCTCCTCGTCGAGCAGCACCTCTCCTTCGCGCTCTCCGTGGCGGATCGGTTTGCCGTGCTCAAGCTCGGACAGATTGTCGAGGAGGGGCCTGCGGGCGATCCGAGCGCGAGTGCAGCCCTCGCCGAGCACCTGAAGGTTTAGGCAGTGGAGGGGGTCTGGGCGCACACCTACTCCATCGTCGCCCGCTGCATGCGCAGTGGTGAGCTTGGGGTCGGCGTCGCCTCCGCCGTGCCAGCCGTAGGTGCGATCTGCCCCTATCTGAGGCCTGGGGTTGGCGCGATCAGCACACAGTCCTGGGTGAACCCCTATCTGGCCGTCGATGTGCTCGACCGACTTGCCGAGGGGATGGAGGCGCCTGAGGCTGTCGCCGCAACCCTCACCAACGATCCGGCGGCCAGCGTTCGACAACTTGGCGCGATTGGCATTCGAGGGCCTAGTGTCGCTCATACCGGGGCAGATTGTACGGAGGCCTGCGGGCACGTCATCGGCACCGATCACGTGGTTCAGGGCAACATGCTGACAGGGGTTGAACTGCTTGCAGCCATGTCGCGCGCCTTTGCCGTTGAGCCCGCACAGCCACTCGACCTTCGGCTGCTCGCAGCGCTCGAGGCCGGCCAGGCTCAGGGCGGTGACAAGCGCGGACGCCAGTCTGCAGCAATGATCGTCGTCGGCGCCGAGGTGTACCCCAGGGTGGATCTGCGCGTCGACGAGCATGCTGACCCCATCGCAGAGCTGCGGCGGATCCACACTGTCGCCGCGCAACAGCTCGCCCCTTTCGTCGATGGCATGCCGCGGCGCGGCGGTCCCGCGGGCGCGGCCCCGGCCGCTGTGACCGAAATGCTGTTGAAACCCCCGCCCGAGAGACCGGGCGGTGGCGGTTCCGAGGTACCGTGAGGATCAGCCCATGACCGAAGCACCTGACGATCCACTCGCCCCCCATCTCCTGACTGGCCTAGATCTCCCGCCGGACCGGCTCCGCGAGGTCGCAGCGACCTTTGTCGAGATCCGCGCCGAGATCGAGAAACTCCGGGCCCTCGACCTTGGGGAGACGCATCCGGCGGTGGTCTTTCAGCCGTTCCGTGGCCGCCAATGAGCGCTCTGGACGATCCGACGCGTGCAGATATTGGCGAGCTCTCGTCCCTGATCCGTGAAGGCCACCTCTCGCCGGTTGATCTACTCGATGCCGTCATGCACCGGGCCAGGACCGAGGATCACCGCCTCTCGGCCTTCGTCCACCTGTCCGAGACCGCTCGCATGGCGGCTGAACAGGCCCATACCGAGATCGCAGCCGGTGACTGGAAGGGCCCGCTCCATGGGGTTCCGATCGCAATCAAGGACAACCACACGACCGCCGACATGCCGACCCGAGCTGGAACCGCGGCGCCGGGCGTCGCATTCCCTCTCGAGGACGCCCACGCCGTCGCTCGGCTGAGGGATGCCGGTGCGATCCCGTTCGCCAAGACCCGCATGCATGAGTTCGCCTGGGGGATGGAAACGCCGCCGACACGAAACCCGCACGACTTGGAGCGCGTCCCGGGTGGCTCGAGCGGCGGGTCGGGGGCCGCCGTCGCCTCAGGACTAGCACCCGCAGCGCTCGGATCCGACACCGGTGGCTCGATCCGCATACCGGCGAGCCTCTGCGGCTGTGTCGGCTTCAAGCCGAGCTTCGGTCTCATTGGGAGGAGCGGGATCGTGCCGCACAGCTGGTCGCTCGATCACGCGGGGCCGTTGACGGCCTCGGTTTGCGACGCGGCGATCGTGACGAAGGCCATGGCAGGACCCGATCCTGCAGACCCGGGCAGCCTCGGATGCGACGCGCCGGACTGGGACGAGGCCCTTGCGGCCGGGGCTCGGGGGCTGCGGATCGGCGTGTGCCGGACGCATTTCTTCGACAACCTCGTACCAGCGGTTGCCGACAGCGTTGAGGAGGCAATCGTCGCGCTCGGCCGCGCAGGCGCCGAGATCGTCGAGTTCGACCTGCCGGAGATCGGCCAAGGCCTTGGCGCCATCTTTGCCATCGAACTCGCCTCATCGACCAACTACCACGA
>JBCBWF010000568.1:0-2618 GCA_039817245.1 Pseudomonadota bacterium
GTAGGACGTGCCGCCGATCTCGAGGGCGCGTCGGCAGGCGGCCTCGAGGGCGTCGCGGCCATGGGGCCTGGCCAGCCGCACGATGCCGAGGCAGGCGCGGAAGCCCTGCTCGGGGTGCGTCTTGGGCTTCAGGATCAGGTCGACGAGCGCGCCGGTGCTCGGCCCGATCCGCTCGGCCTGGCGGCGGATCTCGCCCGGGGTCCATCCGGCATACCGCCGATGGCTCGCGGGCATGTGCTCGGGCACCGTGGTGTGCTGGCGATTGCCGGAGGTCCGCAGATGGGCGGCAGCCCTCTGACCTTCGTGGAAGATCTCGATCGTGCGCGCCGTCACGCGGGCCCAGAGCTTCTGCTTCAGAAGGGTGTGGGGCACCGAGTAGTAGTGCCTGGTGATCGCGACATGGTAGTCGAGCCCGATCTTGCGCTCGATCCATTCGGCATACTCGTAAGGCGCGGCGGGCAGCGGCTTCAGCGCCGGCCGGTCGAGCGCCTCGAACAGCTGGCGGCGGCTCGCACCCAGGTGCCGGGTCCGCTTGCCGTTGAAGCGCTCCAGCAGCGCGCGGATCGCGGCGTTCAGCTCGGCCAAGGAGAAGAACTGCCGCCCCCGCAGCCGGGCGACAATCCAGCGCTGCACGAGTTGGACGCCGACCTCGACCTTGGCCTTGTCGCGAGGCCGGTAGGGGCGCGCCGGCAGGACCGCGGTGTCGTAGTGCATGGCGAGATCGGCGTAGGTCCGGTTGACCTTCGGCTCGTAGAAGCAGGCCTTCGTCACCCCGGCCTTGAGATTGTCGGAGACCAGCTGGCCGGGTGCGCCGCCGAAGAACGCCAGCATCCGGACATGGGCGCCGATCCAGTCCGGCAGGCTCTGCGTCCAGCTCGCCTCGACATAGGTGTAGTTCGACGCGCCGAGCACACCGACGAAGATCTGGGCCTGCCGGACCTCGCCCGTGGTGCCGTCGATCACCGCAAGCGTGTCGCCCGCGTAGTCCACGAACGCCCGCTCGCCGGCGAAGTGATGCTGGCGCAACGTCGGCGACAGCCGGCCCTCCCACCGGCGGTACAGCTCGCAGAACCGGCTGTAGCCATAGCCGTCATGGGGATGGGCAGCGCGATAGTCCTCCCAGACGAGCGCGAGCGTGACCCTCTTGCGCTTCAGGGCGCGATGCACCGACGGCCAGTCGGGCTGCGCGAACCCGCGGCGGGTGTCTCCACCCACAGGCTTGAAGAGGTGCTGCTCGACATCGGCCTCGCTCCACCCATCAGGCAGAGGCCAGCCGAGGCCCGCTCGCTCGGCGCGCTTCAGATACTCGCTCGCCGTCGTCTGACCGATCCCGAGGCTCGCCGCGATCTTCCGCGTCGCCAGCCCGGCCGCCTTCAGCCGAAGGGCCTCTCCAATCTTGCGCATCCTCTGCCCGGCAGGCGAATGCATGCATTCGCCGAGAGGGGCAATCGTCTCATCCCGGGCTCCCCGCTCTCCTCCAAAGAGCGCGAGGCTACCCCGCTGCACGATCACTCGAGACGCGCCTCTCAGCCGGATCCCGAGTGACCGGGGACCCCGGAATCCGTGACCGGATCAAATCGGAACGGCCGACCGGATGTTATCGGAACCCCTGACCGGATGACCCCGGAATGCGCACATGCGCGCGGCGTGGATGATCACCGGCCGCTTCGACGCGGTGGTGGAGCTCGCCACACGCGACACCGCCCATCTCCACCGCGTGGTGGTCGAGAAGTTCTCGAGCCGCGCGGCCGTGCACCGGATCGAGACCTCGATCATCTTCGAGGGCGGCCGGCAACCCGACCTCACCGCCGCCCTCGCGCTCGCTGACCCTGCGGCCGAAAGCGCCTAGAACAGCGCCGAGCCGATCCGCGCAAAACCGCAACCACGGCCGCTCCCACCCACGTCATTCTGGGCAGCCTATGGTGAATGGACGGTGACCATTTTCGTAGCGGCATAGCACGCGCGGAGAGTGCGGCATGTTCACACTATGTTCCGAGATCTGCATCTAGAATGACGTGGGTGGGCGCGGCCGCAAGAACAATCCACCCCGCTGGCACCGCGGCAGCGGCACCGACGGCCCCGCCCCAAACCCCATCAATGCCGGTTTGGCACTTCTCTGACCCATTTGTGACAGACACGCTCGTCGGTTGACTGTGCCGGGTGCTGGGTGGAACGTCGAAGCGAGGCGACTCGGATTGGTCTGGTCCGCACGCGGCCAAGGGAGCATTGGAACGGATGTTCGATCGGCTTGCTTCCTCCATGGGCCCCCTCGTTGCTCCCCTGTTCCTCGCGTCCCTCCTCGCGGCCGCAGCCCCCTTCGCCGCCTGCGCGCAGCAGGCCGCCCCGCTGCCCGCCGTCACCGTCGCCCCGGCCGCCGAGGCCGATGTCGATCGCAGCTCGACCTTCACCGGCCGCGTCGAGGCCATAAACAGCGTCGAGATCCGGGCGCGCGTCAGCGGCTTCGTCCAGGAGATGGGCTTCGACGAGGGCGGCCACGTGACCGCCGGCGACATCCTCTTCCGCATCGAGCCGGACGCCTACGAGGCAGCGGTCGAGCAGGTCCGCGGCCAGCTCGCCGCCGCCGAGGCGGAGAAGACGCTTGCCGATATCGAGGTCGA
>JBCBWF010000670.1:0-1674 GCA_039817245.1 Pseudomonadota bacterium
CGCCTGCGGCTCAGCGGTTCGGGCGCCTGCGGCTCAGCGGTTCGGGCGCCTGCGGCTCAGCGGTTCGGGCGCCTGCGGCTCAGCGGTTCGGGCGCCTGCGGCTCAGCGGTTCGGGCGCCCGCGCGGGGGCCAGACACGCCCGGTATCGCCGCGGAAGAACTCCTTGCCGGAGGGCGAGGCCACCAGCGGCTCGCTCGCGCCCTGTCCCAGAACCTTGCTCCCGCCCTCCGGCGAGGAGGCACAGGCCGCCAGGGTAAGCCCCAGCGCGAGAAGAAGCAGGCGTGACATGGCATATTTCCTATAGCCGTTCCGCATGGTTGCCCGGAGCGCCTGACCCGTGCCTGAGCCGCGCGCGGCTCGCAGGCGCACAGCGCCGGTCTCCCGGCCGCGCCCCCGCAGGCAGCACATCCGGTCCGCCAGGCGGCTTCCGCAACATCCCCTTCGGCGCGTGATATAGGAGCGCGCCGGGCCCGTTCAGCACCGCCGGCCCGGCGAAACCCTGCGTGGCCATCACATTCCGGTGAGCGCCCGGCCCGGGCGGCGGCCCGCCTGCGCCTCAGCGCGACACCTCGACCGAGCGCGAGACCGTGGCGCTCGCCGCCGGCGCCGTCCGCGTGACCGTGCCGGTCACCGTCACGCCATAGGGCCGGACCACCACCCGCGGCACCGCATAGACCCGCGGCACCACATAGACGCGCGGGACCGCATAGACCCGCGGCGCCACATAGACCCGCGGGCCCGGATAGGGCGCCGGCACCACCTTGTAGGAATAGGGCGCCACATAGGTGGCCGTCCCGCTCACGCTCCGCGACACGGTCGCGCCGCCATGGGCGCTGCCAGAGCGCGTCATGCTGCGCGAGCAGCTCCCGCCCGAGCACCCGCCGGAGGCAGAGACGCTCGCCGAGCCGCGCGGGCCGGAGACCGATGCGCTGCGCTCCCAGGCGCCGGCATCGGCGGCAATCCCGACGCTCAGCAGGGCCACGAGGGCGGGGATGGTGGCGACTTTCGTCATGGGGCGTTCCTTTCTCCGGTTCCCGGACGCCATCGGCTCTCTGCCGCGTCCTTCGCTCCGGGAGATACGCCCCCAATGTCTCCGCCCTATCGACCGCCCGAAACATCCCGTCGCGCTTTGTCGACACCGTGTAACGCCCGGTCACACCGGCCCGCCCCCGAACCGCGGCATCTCGCTGCCGCCGGGTCCGGCGCGGTCCCGCTCCCGCGGCCGCGCCCTCGCCTTCGGCGCGTCGCCGCCCGGCGGGTCAGCGCGGCAGGCCCCACTCCAGCCGGCGGAAGATCGCCGCGCCCGTCCGCGGGCCCTTGGCGTACCAGAAGGCCTCGCCCGGCCGGTAGATCACCGGCTCAGCCAGCCCGTCGCCGGTCACATCGTGCAGCAGCGGGATATCGCCCTCCACGCCGCCCCGGTTCACCTGGCTGATCACCCGCTCCCCGCGGATCGGATCGCGCGCGAACCAGACGCCGCCGAGCAGACGGTAGACCGCGATCTCCGCCGACTCGTCGCCGTCCAGATAGGCGAGGAACGGGATGTCGTCCGGCCGGCCCCACTGCACGTCCTCGAAGATCGGCGCGCGCGTCTCGGCATCCAGCGCCGACCAAAGGCTGCCCGTCCGGTCGACGATGACGAGGCCGTCCGAACCGTCCCCGTCCACATCCCCC
>JBCBWF010000455.1:0-4062 GCA_039817245.1 Pseudomonadota bacterium
ATCTGGTGCACGGGGCCGGGGAAGTCCTCGATCAGCGTGCTGTCATGCACCTGCCCGTCGGTGACGAGCACGGCGCCGGCGATCTGGTCCGGCGAGACGCGGGCGGCACCCGCCTCCTCGCCGCCCTCGACGCCGCCGCCGCCCGCGTCTCGCCGGACCAGATCGCCGGCGCCGTGCTCGTCACCGACGGGCAGGTGCATGACAGCACGCTGATCGAGGACTTCCCCGGCCCCGTGCACCAGATCGTCGCCGGGGCGCGCGGCGGCTTCGATCTCCGGCTCGATCTGCGCAACGCCCCCGCCTTCGGCATCGTCGGCGAGAGCGTGACCTTCCGCTTCGCCGCCGAGGTGCTCGGCGCCGCACCCGCCGATCTCGGCGATGCGGTGCTGGCGGAGGTCTCCATCGATGGCGGGCTGCCCGAGCCCCTGCCGCTCATCCTCGGCCGCGAGGCGGAGCTCGAGGTGGAGCTCACCCATGGCGGGCCCACCGTCGTCGATGTGCGCGTGCCGGTCCGCGAGGGCGAGATCACCGAGCGCAACAACCGCGTCATCGCCACCGTCTCGGGCGTGCGCGATCGGCTGCGCGTGCTGCTCGTCTCCGGCGAGCCCCATCCCGGCGGGCGCACCTGGCGCGACCTCCTGAAATCCGACCCGATGGTGGATCTCATCCACTTCACCATCCTGCGCCCGCCCGCGAAGCAGGACGGCACGCCGGTCTCCGAGCTCTCGCTCATCGCCTTTCCCACGCGCGAGCTCTTCCTCGACAAGATCGACGGCTTCGACCTCATCGTCTTCGACCGCTATCGCTGGCGCAACGTGCTCGCCTCCGCCTATCTCGCCAATATCGTGCGCTATGTGGAGGAGGGGGGCGCCGTGCTCGTCGCCTCCGGCCCCGCCTTCGCGGGCGCGCAGAGCCTGGCGCGCACGCCGCTGCGCCGCATCCTGCCCGCCGAGCCCACCATCGATGTGGTCGAGCGGCCCTATCTGCCGCGGGTGAGCGAGATCGGCGAGCGCCACCCGGTCACCGCCGGGCTCGAGGCCGCCGCGGGCCTCGGGGAGGACGGCCCGCGCTGGGGCCGCTGGCTCCGCCAGATCGACGTCTCCCAGCTCTCCGGCCATGCGGTGATGACCGGCGCCGATGCGCGCCCGCTCCTCCTGCTCGACCGCGTGGGCGAGGGCCGCGTGGCGCTTCTGGCGTCGGACCACGCCTGGCTCTGGTCGCGCGGCTATGAGGGGGGCGGGCCGCAGGCCGATCTCCTCCGCCGCACCGCCCACTGGCTGATGCAGGAGCCCGAGCTTGAGGAGGAGGCGCTGATGGCCCGCGCGGAGGGGCGCCGCGTCATCATCGAGCGCCGCTCGCTGGAGGAGGACCCGGCGCTCGCCCTTCGCGCCACCGCGCCGGATGGCGGGATCGAGGAGCTCACCCTCGCCCCCGCCGGCCCCGGCCGCTGGACCGCCGAGATCGAGCGCGCCGACGAGGGGCTCTGGCGCTTCCGCACCGGCGCGCTCGATGCGGTCGCCGCCGTGGGCCCGCCCGCGCCGCAGGAATTCACCGACCCGCTCGCCACGGAGGCGGTGCTCGGCCCCCTCGTCGCCGCGACCGGCGGGCGAAATGTGTGGCTCGCGGAGGATGGCCGGCCGACGCTGCGTCTGGTCTCCGAGGGCCGCCGGGCGCATGGCCGCGGCTGGGTCGGCTTCGAGGCGCGCGAGGCCTATCGCGTGACCGGGATCCGCCTCACCCCGCTCCTGCCCGCCTGGCTGGCGGCGCTGGCCACGGGGCTCCTCTTCCTCGGCGCCTGGCGGATCGAGGGGCGCTGAGCCCCTCGCCGCGCAGCCCGCCGCAGAGCCTTCCCCCGAGCGTTCCCTGGCCTGCGCCCGCTGCGAGGATCGTCACAGTTCCACACGCCGGGGTTGTGCAGCCTCATCGTGAGTTCCGTCACACCGAACCCGCGAGGCCCCACCCATGCCGAACAAGATCATCGCCATCGACCGCCGCTTCCACGGCTACGACGTGGCCCCGGACGACACCGCGGTCATCCATGTCGACGGCGATACGTCCCTCGACCATTTCGTGAGCGAGGTCCGGCGGATCTGCTACGCGGCGGGGCCTGCGAATGTCGCCCCGCTGCATGTGAGCCAGCCGGTCCCGATCCTCTCGATCATCGCGCATGGCATCCACCAGATGATCGGCGGCAGCTGCGATGCGGGCGGCAATAACGGGGGCACGCCGGTGCTCCACCACATCCAATTCTGCCGCGAGACCATCCATCCGGGCAATGCGCTGGCGCTCGCCCGGCGGATCCAGGGCTGCGTCTCCGACCGGATCCGCCTCGTCGTCTGCAACGCGGCCCTCGGCGCGACGGGCCGCCAGCTCTGCACCCATTTCGCCGTGGGCGCCGGCGTGCGCGTGATGGCCGCGGCCGCGACCCAGGTGGCGGAGACGCCATTTGTCCACTCGGCCGCCCGCGGCAGCCGGCCCCATTCGGTGCAGGCCGGTCCGTGGGAGGGCCCGGTCTACGAGTTCCGCCCGAACCGCACGGTGGAGCACCTCTTCACCGGGCCGACCTGCGAGGAGGGCCGCCAGCGCCTCATCGATGCCGGCTACCCCGCGCAGAACATCGACTGCAGCTACTGACCGACCCCGGCGGTGCGCACCAGCGCCGCCTTCAACCTGCAATGGCCGGCGCGCCCCAGCGCTGCCTCATACCTTCAATGGCCGACGCTCTCCCGCTTTGCCCATCACCCATGATTGCCTGCGCTCGCCGCGCTGCCTGTACCCGGGAGTTGCCGGCGCTCCCGCACCGCCATCGCAGGCGATCGCCCGCACGCGGGTGCCGCGAGCAACCCGGACGCCTCGGTCATTCAGCGCCGCGAGCCATGCGCGGTCATCGTCCCACCCGCGCAACCATCCCCTCCACGACGTCTTCTCAAGGCCGTCCAATCTGCGAGCCCGCCGTCTGAACAAATCGCCCCGAGTCGCTCCCGCTCCCGCTCCCACCCACGTCATTTTGCGCAACAGCGCGTAAACGCCGGGTAAGCAGATTGGTTTTCGTGTCGCTACGGAGAACTTGGGTGGCTGTTCACATTTTGTTCTTTATTCAGATGCAACAATGACGTGGGCGGGAGCGGCCGCAAGAGCGGTTCAAATCCATCGCGCAGCGCTCTAAACCCCGGGCTCGGCAAGGGGGAGGACAGGATGGGGCGGCGGCGCAAGGGCAGGGCGGTGCATGGCTGGCTGGTGGTCGACAAGCCCTACGGCATGAGTTCGGCCGCCGTGGTCAACACCGCGCGCCGCGCGCTCGATGCGCAGAAGGCCGGCCATGCGGGCACCCTCGACCCGCTCGCCACCGGCCTGCTCGCCATTGCCTTCGGCGAGGCCACCAAGACCATCCCCATCGCGCAGGAGGGCGCGAAGACCTACCGCTTCACCGCCCGTCTCGGCGCCGCCACCACCACGGACGATGCGGAGGGCGCGATCGTCTCGCGCGCCGACACCCGCCCGGACGACGCCGCCATCCGCGCCGCCCTCACCGCCTTCGAGGGCGAGACCCTCCAGGTCCCCCCCGTCTTCTCCGCCATCAAGGTGGACGGCGAACGCGCCTACGCCCTCGCCCGCGCGGCGCTGGCCGGCGAGGACACCGCGCTGCCCGAGCTCGCCCCGCGCCCCCTCACCGTCCACCGCATCGCCCTCACCGCGCGCCCCGATCCGGACCATGCGGAGATCGAGATGACCTGCGCGAAGGGCGGCTATGTGCGCGCCGTCGCCCGCGATCTCGGCCGCATGCTCGGCTGTGGCGCCCATGTCAGCGCCCTCCGCCGCACCGCCAGCGGCGCCTTTTCCCTTGCACAGGCGATTTCCTTTGAAAGTTTCGAGCGAATCGCGCATGAACGCGCTTCCGCCGATTTGCTGCCGGTGGCGACCGGGCTGGACGACATCCCGGCTCTGGCCGTCGCGGCAGCCGAGGCACCCCGTTCTCGCCCGCCCAGACCGTCGCCCCCTCCCCGGGGCTGGCGCCCGCGGGCAGGGGCACGGCCTGCCCCCGTCTCAACCGGTCCGCCTCGG
>JBCBWF010000021.1:0-27905 GCA_039817245.1 Pseudomonadota bacterium
CTGCTGCGCAAGGCTGCCAGCCGAACCCGCAACGCCCTCTGGGAAGCCGTCGGCGCCGCGATCGACGCCTTCGCCACCCATGAATGCCGGAACGACTTCACCGCCGCAGGCTATGAACCCGAGCGATGGGAATCTGCTCTAGATGGCCGAGAGGCTTGTCGTTCACTCAATGTTCTCTAAGTGGCGCCCACAATGACGTGGGTGGGCGCGGGCGCTGTTTGGGTTGGCGGCGGCGCGGTCAGGTGCCGGCGAAGCGGGCCTCGAGTTCGGCGCGGCGGTCGTCGGGGAGTTTGTCGAAGAGGTTGTCGGGGACCGTGAAGGGGTGGCCGGGAGGCAGGGCCTCGAGGGCCTCGGCGATGCTTTCCGGCCAGTCGAGGGCGGCGTCCTCTAGGCCGAGGGCGCGCAGGAGGGTGTCGGAGGCGTCCGGCAGGAAGGGGCGCGACAGGATCGCGTAGAGCCGCACGAGGTTGAGGGCGTAGCGCACCGTGGTGGCAGCCGCGGCGGGGTCGGTCTTGAAGGCGGCCCAGGGAGCGGCTTCCTGCAGGTACTCGTTGCCGGTGACCCAGATCGCACGGAGCTCGGCCGCGGCCTTGCGGATCTCCAGCGCCTCCCAATGGGCCTCATAGGCGGCGAGCCGCGCGGCGAGCGCCTCCGTGACCGCCGCCTCGGCGGGGCCGTAGGCGCCCTCCGGCACGCTCTCGCCGAATTTGGAGCGGCAGAACTTCGTCACCCGGCTCACAAAGTTGCCAAGCACATCCGCGAGGTCCTTGTTCACGCCGGTCTGGAAGCCTTCCCAGGTGAAGTCGCTGTCCGCGCTCTCGGGCGCGTTGGCGAGCAGCCACCAGCGCCAGTAGTCCGAAGGCAGGATCTCCAGCGCCTGGTCCATGAAGACGCCGCGGCCCTGGCTGGTGGAGAACTTGCCCCCCGCATAGGTGAGCCAGTTGAAGCCCTTGATGTAGTCGACGAGCTTCCAGTCCTCCCCGCCGTTCTCTGCGCCGGCGGCGTTGGCGCCCATCAGCGTCACGGGGAAGCTGAGGGTGTGGAAGGGGATGTTGTCCTTCGCCATCAGCTCGACATAGCGCACATCGCCCGCGCCGAGATCGCTGCGCCACCAGCGCTGCCAGGCGGTGTCGTCGAGACCGTTCGCATCGGCCCATTCGGCCGTGGCGGCTATGTAGGCGATGGGGGCGTCGAACCAGACATAGAAGACCTTGCCCTCCATGCCCGGCCAGGGCTCGGTGCCGCGGCGCACGGGCACGCCCCAGTCCAGATCGCGGGTGATGGAGCGATCCTGCAGCCCGTCCCCGTCATTGAGCCACTTCTTGGCGATGGAGGTGGTGAGGATCGGCCAGTCGGTCTTGCTGTCGATCCAGTCCGAGAGCCGCGCGCGCATGGCGGACTGGCGGAGATAGAGGTGGCGCGTCTCGCGCACTTCGAGCGCCGTGGAGCCGGAGATCGCGGAGCGCGGGTTGATGAGCTCGGTGGGGGTGAGCTGCTTCGTGCAGTTCTCGCACTGGTCGCCGCGCGCGCGGTCGTAGCCGCAATTGGGACAGGTGCCCTCCACATAGCGATCCGGCAGGAAGCGGCCGTCCTCGGGCGAGAAGATCTGGCGCTCCATCACCTCCGCGATCAGCCCGGCCTCGGCGAGGCGGGCGGCGAAATGCTGGGTGAGCGCGTGGTTGCGCGCCGAGGAGGAGCGGCCGAAATGGTCGAAGGACAGCCGGAAGCCCTCGCCGAGGCGCTTCTGGGTCTCGTGCATCTCGGCGCAGTACTCGGCGACGGACTGGCCGGCCTTGGCGGCGGCGAGCTCGGCGGGGGTGCCGTGCTCGTCGGTCGCGCAGATCAGCAGCACCTCGTGCCCGCGCGCGCGCAGATACCGCGCATAGGCGCAGGCGGGCAGCATGGAGCCGACGAGATTGCCCAGATGCTTGATGCCGTTGATATAGGGCAGCGCCGAGGTGATGAGGATCCGCGCCATTCGTCTCTCCTGCTCAGGGGCCCCCGGGTCCGGGGCCCTCCTCTTAGCGCCTGGCCCGGGGGCACGCAAAGCCCCGCCGGCGCACCGCTGCGCGGGTCCGTAGAAAAGGGACCGTGGCAAATCACCATCGGGACGCGACGAAATGGAACGGCGGAGCGGCTCGGGCGCTCTGATAGGGTCGCTTGGATTTCGCAACGCCATAGAGGGAAAGCCTGGGGTGGGAGAAGGGCCGTCCTTTCTGACACGGCTGTCGGTTGCCATGATGGCCGGTCTGCTGATCGGGCTGACGGGCTTCGTGCTGATACCGATCCTGACGCCCGAGGCGCCTGTGGAGGCGCGTTGGGGGATCCTGCTGTGGTATCCGACCATGGGCGCCGTGATCGCGATGCTGGAGATGCTCGGCAGCGCGGGCATGCTGCCCTGGCGGGTGCGATGGTGGCTCTGCGGCGGCATCGTGGGCGGCTGGTTCAACCTCCTGGCGGTGCTGATCGGCGACCCCTTCATGGGCGATTTTATCACGGCCGCATTCGGGGCAGACAGCCCGCTCGGCACGCCTTATCTGTTTGTGCCGGAGGGGGCTCTCGCGGGGATGCTCATCGCCTATCTGGTGATGCGCTTCGGTGGCGAGGGCCGCGCGATCGAGGACGACTGAGCGGCCACGCTCCGGGACCCGCCCGGTGCCGTGCCACGCTGGACACGGGATCGGCACGGGAGCGGCACGGAGGAGCGCATGGCGGTTCAGGACACGGTCGACCCGCTTCTGGTGAATGCCGCGCTCTTTCTCGGCGCTGCCGTGGTGGCGGTGCCGATCTTCAAGCGCATCGGGCTCGGTTCGGTGCTCGGCTATCTGGCGGCGGGCGCGGTGATCGGGCCGTTCGGGCTCGGCTTCGTGGCGGAGGCGGAGAGCGTGCGCCATGTGGCCGAGTTCGGCGTGGTGCTGCTGCTCTTCGTGATCGGGCTGGAATTGCGGCCGCAGCGGCTCTGGCGGTTGCGCCTCGAGATCTTCGGGCTGGGGCTGGCGCAGGTGGCGGCGACCTCGGCGCTGCTGGCGACGACGCTGTGGCTGACCTCGCCGCTCGCCTGGCCCGCGGCGATCGCGGTCGGCGCTGCGCTGGCGCTTTCCTCCACCGCCTTCGCGATCCAGATCATGCGCGACCGGGGCGAGCTGACGACGCCCCATGGCGACCGGGCCTTCGCGATCCTGCTGTTCCAGGACCTCGCCATCGTGCCGCTTCTGGCGCTGGTGGCGTTTCTGGCGCCCGGCGGCGGGGTCGGCGGGGGCTGGGAGCAGGTGGCCATCGCGCTCGGCGCCGTGGCGCTGGTAGTGGTGTTCGGCCGCTACGGGCTCACGCCGCTCTTCCGGGTGATCGCGCTGGCGCGGAGCGACGAGATCTTCACCGCCTCGGCGCTGCTGGTGGTGATCGCCGCGGCGCTCCTGATGCAGCTTGCCGGGCTCTCCATGGCGATGGGGGCGTTCCTGGCCGGCGTGCTCCTGGCGGAGAGCGAGTTCCGCCATCAGCTCGAGGCGGATATCGAGCCCTTCCGCGGGCTCTTTCTCGGGCTCTTCTTCATGAGCGTGGGCATGAGCGTCGCCTGGCCCGTGGTGGTGGAGTTCTGGTGGGTCGTGCTGCTCGGCACCGTGGTGCTCTATCTGGGCAAGGCGGTGTTCCTGTTCGTGCTGACGCGCGGGGCGGGCTCGTCGATCCCGGATGCGATCCGGATTGCCGCGCTTCTGGGGCAGGGGGGCGAGTTCGGCTTCGTGATCCTCGGGCTCGGCACCTCCATGGCGCTCTGGCAGAGCGATGTCTCGACGGTGATCGCGGCGGTGATCGTGCTGACCATGGTGCTGACGCCCTTCGCCGTTTCGGCCGCGGACAGGGCGGTCGCGCCGAAGGGCGGGGCGGACATGGAGGGGATCGAGGAGGCGAGCGCGGTGGAGACGCCCGCGCCGGTGATCGTCGCCGGTTTCGGCCGCTTCGGACAGGTGGTGGCGCGGATCCTGAAGCTGCGCGGCTACGAGGTGACGCTGATCGACAACGACCCCGAGCGCATCCGCATCGCCGAGACCTTCGGCAACAAGGTGTTCTTCGGGGATCTGCGCCGCTCGGACGTGCTGAAGCTGGCCGCCGCGGGCGAGGCGAAGGCGATCTTTCTGTGCGGCGACGATGTGGAGGCCATCGCCAAGGCGCTCCTGAAGCTGCGCGCGCGACTGCCGCAGACGCCGATCTACTGCCGCGCGGCGGACCGTTTCGAGCAGAACCGGCTGGAGAAGCTCGGCGCGACCGGGGTGGTGCGGGAGACCTTCGAGAGCAGCATCGCGCTGGCCCGCGACGCCATCGGCGCCCTGGACGGGGCGGAGGTGGCGCAGGAGATCGTCGAGGAATTCCGCCGCCGCGACGAGCAGCTCCTGAAGCTGCAGGCCGAATACGGCGCGAAGGGCGGGTACGAGAAGATGCGCGAGCAGTTCAGCCTCGACGAGGAGCGCTGAGCCCGGGCCTCCGCCCGTCCCTTGCCTTCGTGTCTGCCTGTGGTCCCGTCGGCAGCGCCTGGGCGGCTGCCGGCGGCGGGGGGCCCTTTACTGGGCCGCGGGCTGGTCGGTTCCCGTAGCGGCGCCGGGGCTCGCGCTGGGCGTGCCGCTGTTGGCGGGTTCCTGCACGGCGCTGTCGGTGGCGCTGCCGATCTCGGCACCTTGCTCGCCATCGAGAACGCCGCTGTAGAACACGACGCCGACGACGACGATGACCAGAAGTCCGGCGATGAGTGCACGTTGCATCAGTCCCTCCGCGGTTGCTTCTGCCCACAAAACGCGCATGGGGGGGCCGAAGGTTCCCGTATAACGGGTGCGGGGCGGGTGAATCTGTGGGAATCGGCGCGTATTCGGCGGCGTTCAGCCGGATTCCTTCGTGTTACGCATGAGTGTGGCGAGTGCCGCGGTCTCCGAGCCCGGGGTGCCGCCGGCGGCGAGCGCGTCGGCGGCGCCGAGGCGGGCGCTCTCGCTGCGGTTCTGGTTGAGCTTGATGGTGCTGGCGACCGAGCTGACGGCGAGGCGGACGGGGACGATGCTGCGCATCATGCCCTCCAGCGTCTCGGGGCGCATCTTGTCCGCGGTCCAGACCGGTTTGGGCGCGAGGCGCGCCTCGAACTGCGCGGAGAGGCGGTCGAGATGGCTGCGCATGTCCGCCTCCTCGTCGAGGCGGAGCGTGCCGGAGAGGTGGATGGCGACATAGTTCCAGGTGGGCACCTTGTCGTCCTCGCCATACCAGTCCGGCGAGATGTACCCGTCCGGCCCAGACACGATAAGCAGCGCGGGGAGCGGGCCGCGGCGCAGATGCCGCGCAAGCGCGGTGGAGCGGACGAGATGGGCCTCGGCCTCCAGCGCCTCGGCCGGGGGCTCGGTGCGGCCGGACTCCCCGAGGCGGAAGGGAATGTGGCTGGCGAGCGGGCCCTCCGGCCCGGCCGCGGTGAGGATGCCGAAGCCGCGGGCGTGGGCGATGGCGATCGCGGTGTCCTCGGAGGTCTGTCGGAAGGCGGGATTGGGATGCATGGGTGGGTTCTCGTTGGCGGGGATGCGGTGCGCTCAGACGGCGACGGCGGTGGTGAGGATGGGAACGGAGGTGAAGAAGAGCTCGCCCGCGGCATCGGCCTCGGCGATGGCCTCGAGCCAGGCGCGCCCGGCATCGGGCGGCGCGGTCTCGGCCATCAGGCGCGCCATCCAGGGGGCGAGGAGGTCCTCGGAGAGTGCGGTGTTGACCACGGGCAGCGGCACCTGGCGGCGCGCGCCGAAGCCTGCGGCCTGGAGCATGGGCCCGAGCCGGGCGGGCAGGTTCGGCCAGGGCACCGCGGCGCGCCACGCGGCGAGGACGGGGGCGGCGATCTCGGAGGAGGGGCCGTGCCAGAAGTCGCTATCCCAGTTTGTGGCGAGGCAGACGAAGCGCGCGCCGGGTTTGAGGACGCGGCGGATCTCGGCCAGCGCGGTGTGCGGCGCGTCGAGATACTCGATCACATGCGCGGCGACGGCGGCGTCGAAGACCGCGTCCGGCAGGTCGAGGCGGGCGGCGTCGCCCTCCTCGGCGCGCACGCCCGGGATCTCGGCGGTGGTGCGCCGGGCGGCGGCGATCTGGTCGGGCGAGAGGTCGATGCCGTGGGCGAGCCCGTGGGGGCCGACGGCGAGGCCGATCTCGCGCAGCAGGAGCCCCGCGCCGCAGCCGGTCTCGAGCACGCGCTCGCCGCGGCGGGGGCTGAGCTCGTGCAGGATCGCGAGGCGGCGCTGCGCGAGATCGCGTGTCGCCGCCATGCCCTGCTGCAGTCCCGCCGAGATGCCCGTGAACTCCATGGCCGCCCGCATAGCGCCGCGCGTCACCGGCTGTCCACACCGCCTGCCGGGCGTGGCCGCGGCGCGGGGAAAGTGGCGATCCGGGCGCTTGCCTCCCCCGGATTGTCCTGAGATCATCGCGATATGATGAGATCGATCGCCTTTGGCGGGCTGCCCGCCTCTGCCGCCGCCCTTGCCGCTGCCGCGCTGGCCGTGGCGCTCGCCGCGCCGCTGCCCGGATGGGCCGCGGGCGAGGCGATGAGCCCCGAGGAGTTCCGCGAATATGCCGAGGGCTATACGCTCTATTTCGAGCGCGACGGCCAGCCCTGGGGCTCGGAATCCTACAGCCCCGGCGGGCGCGTGACCTGGCGCCAGCCGGACGGGCAATGCGTGCCCGGCGTCTGGAAGGGCCATGAGGGGCGGGTCTGCTTCTATTACGGCGAGGGCACGGAGGTGCTCTGCTGGGCCATGGAGCGCAGCGCGGAGGGGCTGGTGGGCCAGCTCGAGACACCGGGGCGCGATCAGGGGCTGAAGCTCACCATCGCGCGGCGCGACCGCCAGCCGCTGCTCTGCGGCGACGCGTCCGAGCCGCTGTGAGCCGGCGCGACGGCCGGCGATGAGCCCGGATAGCGGGGGCGAGCCGGCGCGCACCGGCGGGGCGCTTTCGGCGGCGGACTGGCTGGATCGCGGGCGCGTGGGCCGCTGGGGCTGGGGCGCGCTGGTGGCCACGGTGGTCTCGGCGCTCGTGGTGATCGTGTCCGCCTACGTGCTGCCGGAGGCGCTGGACAAGCGGATCCTGCCGCCGGATTTCGCGGCCTTCTGGGCGGCGGGGCACCTGGTGCTGGAGGGGCGGGAGGCCGCGGTCTACGACCCCGAGGCGGTCCATGCGGTGCAGATGGCCGCGATCGATCCGCGGATCTCGGGGCGGATGGCCTGGCTCTACCCGCCCCATGCGCTGCCCTTCGTCACGGGGCTCGGATGGCTGCCGGTCTGGTGGGCGATGGCGCTGTTCGTCGCCGCGGGCGCCGGGTTCTTCCTGTGGGCCGCGGCGCATATTCTGCCGGAGCGCCCGGCGCTGGTGGCGGCGCTGGCGACTGCGCCGACGGTGGGCTGCATCGCGATCGGGCAGGCGGGGTTCTTCTGGGGCGGGCTGGTGGCGCTGGCGCTGGTCTGGCGGCATCGCGCGCCGCTTCTGGCGGGGGTGCCGCTGGCGTTCATGAGCGTGAAGCCGGTGCTCTTCGCGGTGCTGCCGCTCGCCTATCTCGCTGCGGGGCGGTGGCAGGCGCTGGCGGCCGGGGCCGGGCTGGGGCTGGCGCTGATGCTGGCGGCGGGGTTGCTGCTCGGCTGGGATGTGTGGGCGGCCTTCTTCGCGCAGATCGGGGCAAATGCCGCGCATGCGACGGGCGAGGGTGTGAACTACAGCCACTACATCAGCATTTACGGCAATGCGCGGGTGCTGGGCCTCGATCCGGCGCTGGGGCTGGCGCTGCATCTCGGCGTGGCGCTGCCGCTCTTGTGGATGCTGGTGCGCGCCTGGCGGGAGCCGGGGGTGGCGGAGGATATCCGCGCGGCGCTGCTCTGCTATGCGATGATCGCGGCGGCCCCGCGGACGCTCTACTACGAGGGGCATGTGCTGGTGGTGGGAGCGCTCTTTCAGGTGCGCCATGCGCTGCGTGCGGGGTTCTTTCCCTATGAGAAGACCGGGCTTCTGGCGGCCCATCTCGTCGCCTTCCTGTCGCTGGCGAAGCAGCCGGGGCTCTCGGCGCTTCTGCCCCATGCGCTCTTCTGGGGCTGTGCCTGGGGGCACTGGCTGCGGCAGCGAGAGGCGGCGGCGGTTCGGCAGGGGGATGGCTGACAGGAGCGTGGCTGACCGGGGCACGCCCGGAGCCGGGGTCTTTTCCGCCAGGCCCCGGGTTCTGCGGGTCACAGGCTCGCGTCCGCTCCCACCCACGACAGGTTTCGCCGCATTTGGTGAATGTTCGGTGAGCGCCCGAGCGCTTTGCGGGCAGTCGCCGGCGTCCGGATTTGTTCACACAATGTTCTCAATCATGAGCTTACGATGACGTGGGTGGGCGCGGGCGCGATGAGGGTTCGGTCCGGGCGCGGCGCCCCTAGTCGAGACCTTCGACGAGGGTGATGGAGGCGATGCCGGCGGCGAGGCGGTGCTGGCGGGCGGCCTGGTAGGCTTCGGAGTTGTAGCAGGCCCGCGCGGCGTCGAGGCTGGGGAACACGATGACGATGTTTCGCGGCCGGCCGAGGGGGCCTTCCATCTCCTCCGCCTGGCCGCCGCGCACCAGGAACTGGGCGCCATGGGCCTCGAAGGCGGGCCGGGCGGCGTCGACATAGCGCTGATAGCCTTCCGGTTCGGTCACTTCCGCATGGGCGATCCAGTAGCCTTTGGGCATGGGGGCGTTCCTTTTCGGGGACGGGATGGCGGCGGCTCAGCCGTCGTCGAAGAGCGTCGGCTGGCGGCTGGGCTTCGGCTTGGCGCGGCGCGGGCGCGCCGGTGCGGCAGCTTGGGCGGAGCCGGCGACGGCGCGCAGGCGGCCGTCGAGAAAGGCGAGCTCCAGCGCGGCGCCGGGCCCGATGGCGGCGGCGCGGGTGAGCACCTGGCCCTCCGCATCGCGCACGATGGCGAAGCCGCGCGCGAGCGTGCGCTTCTCGTCGAGCGTGGCGAGGAGGCGGGCATGGCCCGTGAGCCGCTCGGAGGCGCGTGCGAGGAGGCGGCGGATGCCGGGCGCGAGCCGCGCGGCGAGGCGCGCGCAGTCCGCCCGGCCGCGCCGGCAGGGCTCGGCGAGGAGGCGCGGCGCGAGGCGCGCGGCGCGGGCTGCGAGCGCGAGCCGCCCCTCGCGCATCGCACTGCGCAGCGCCGGGGCGAGGCGGCCCGAGGGCGCGACCAGCGCCGCCCGTGCCCCGGCCACCAGCCGGCGCGGATCGGGCAGGCGCGCGGCGGCGAGGCGCTGGCGGCGGAGCTCGATCAGCTCCTCCGGCCGGGGCATGGCGCGGGCGAGATCGCCGAGGCGCTGGCGCCGGGTCTCGAGCCCGCGGGCCATCGCGCGCAGGCGCCGCGCGCCGAGCTCGGCCACCGCCGCCGCGAGATCGGCGCGCACCGGCACGGCGAGTTCGGCCGCGGCGGTCGGGGTGGGCGCGCGCCGGTCGGAGGCGAAGTCGATCAGCGTCGTGTCCGTCTCATGGCCGACCGCGGAGATGAGCGGGATCGCCGAGGCCGCCGCGGCGCGCACCACCGCCTCCTCGTTGAAGCCCCAGAGATCCTCGATCGAGCCGCCGCCGCGCGCGACGATCAGCAGGTCCGGCCGCGGCACCGGCCCGTCCGGCGCGAAGGCGTTGAAGCCGCGGATGGCCGCGGAGACCTCGCCCGCGCAGCCCGGCCCCTGCACCGCCACGGGCCAGAGGATGACACGCACGGGAAAGCGCTCGGCAAGGCGGTGGAGGATGTCACGGATCACCGCCCCGGTCGGCGAGCTCACCACGCCGATGACGCGCGGCAGATAGGGCAGCGGGCGCTTCTTCTCCTCGGCGAAGAGGCCCTCCGCGGCCAGCGCCTTCTTCAGCCGCTCGAGCTTGGCCAGGAGCGCGCCCTCGCCGGCATAGGCGAGGCTCTCGATCACGAGCTGGTACTTCGACTGGCCCGCGAAGGTGGTGATGCGGCCCGTGGCGATCACCTCGTCGCCCTCCTGCGGGCGGATCTCGAGCCCGCGCACCGCGCTCTTCCACACCACGCCCGCGAGCACGGCGCTCTCGTCCTTGAGGTCGAGATAGACATGGCCGTTGCGGTGGAAGGTGACGCGGCCGAGCTCGCCCTTCACGCGGACATGGCCGAAGGCGCCCTCCAGCGTGCGCTTCACGCCGCGCGAGAGCTCGGAGACCGTGTATTCCGGGGCGTTGGCGCCTTCGGGCGCGTCGTCGATCAGGCTCATGGCGCGAGGGTAGGGTGCCGGGCATTGCGAGGCAATCGGGCGCCGGCCTAGAAGGGCGGCGCGAGCAGGCCCGTTGGACGCACGTTCGAAGCCCGTTGGAAGCCCGTTGGACGCCCGTGGGGGGGGAGAGGTGGCGATGAAGGTTCTGATCCTGGGCGGTGGCGGGCGCGAGCATGCGCTGGCGGCGGCCATCGCCAAGAGCCCGCGCTGCGAGGCGCTCTATGCGGCACCCGGCAATGCGGGGATCGCCGCGCTGGCGGACTGCGTGGCCCTCGATCCGCTGGACGGAGCGGCGGTGGCGCGCTTCGCGGCCGAGCGGGGCGTCGGCCTCGTGGTGATCGGGCCGGAGGCGCCGCTGGCCGCCGGCGTGGCGGACCGGCTGGCGGAGGCCGGCATTCCCGCCTTCGGGCCCAGCGCCGAGGCCGCGAAACTGGAGGCCTCCAAGAGCTTCACCAAGGAGATCTGTGCCGCCTGCGGAGCGCCGACGGCCGACTGGGTCCGCGCCACCGATGCCGCGGCGGCGCGCGCGGCGATCGAGGCGCGGGGCGCACCGGTGGTGGTGAAGGCGGACGGGCTCGCGGCCGGCAAGGGCGTCGTCGTGGCCGCGAGCGTAGCCGAGGCGGTCGCTGCCTCGGACGCGATGTTCGCGGGGCTCCACGGTGCGGCCGGCGCGGCGGTGGTGGTGGAGGAGCATATGGCGGGCGAGGAGGCCTCGCTCTTCGTGCTCACCGATGGGCAGAGCGCGCTGCCGCTCGCCTCCGCGCAGGACCACAAGCGCGCCTTCGACGGGGATCTCGGGCCCAATACCGGGGGGATGGGCGCCTATTCGCCCGCGCCGGTGCTGAGCCCGGCGGTGGAGGCGCGGGCGATGGACGAGATCGTGCGCCCGGTGATCGCGGAGATGGCGCGTCGGGGCACGCCCTATCGCGGGGTGCTCTATGCAGGCCTGATGATCGAGGCGGGCCGGCCGCGGCTCGTGGAGTTCAATGCGCGCTTCGGCGATCCGGAGGCGCAGGTGGTGCTGCCGCGGCTGGCGGGCGACCTGCTGCCGCTGCTCCTGGCCTGCGCGACCGGCGGGCTGGCGGACGAGCGCGCGGAGTGGCGACCGGAGGCGGCGCTGACGGTGGTTCTTGCGGCGGAGGGCTATCCCGGCGCCTATGCCAGGGGCGAGCCGATCGGCGGGCTGGCGGAGGCGGCGGCGATGGAGGGCGTGACGCTCTACCATGCCGGCACCGCAGCGGGCCCCGGGGGAGCGGTGCACTCGGCCGGCGGGCGGGTCCTGAACGTCACCGCCCTCGGCGCCGACCTGGCAGAGGCGCAACGCCGGGCCTACGCGGCCGTGGACCGGATCGACTGGCCCGGCGGTTTCTGCCGCCGCGACATCGGCTGGCGCGCCCTCCCCCAGAACCAGCGGTTCAGCCAAGACGGATGAGTCCGCTTCGAGCCCAACCACGACACTTGAGGCACCACCGCGAAGGCAGCTTCAACCTTTCACACAGGCGATCTTGTCCTAGGAGATCCGCGCCGGCCGGATTGACCTCGCGATCCCGCGACTGCGCAAGGGCAGCTACTGCCCGAGCTTCCTGATCGAGGACTCCGGTTCACGGCGTTTTATGGTGCGTGCGACTCAATTTTGCTAATAAAAGCCGCGATACCTTCTTCCCACCCAGGGTCAGTCGCAACGAATTCCTTGACCTCATCAAGGTATCGAATATGAAAGAACTCGGCCAGTTCTTGAGCCAGCTCATCTGATGGCTGCTTAAATCCCAGCACATGCCCAACAATCGCACACGCAAACTGCTGATAGGTGGTGCCGATAATCGTGAATTCTTCCGGGCCGTCTTCGTACCAGTACTGGATGTATTTCTTCTGATCCGCGAGAAGGCCTGTGACGGATTCGCCGTTGGTGCTCCAGAGAATCAGGAGTTCGTTGGGAAACGGGAACCCTTCTGGATGTGCGACAAATATATCAAACTCGCGGTGTGGATTTTCACACTGATAGCGCACCGTTTGGGGGACGTTTCCTTCCCACACCGCATCGATGGAGAACAGCACGCCGGCGTCTCGGCAGGCGGTCACCAGTTTTTCTCGCGTGTCAATCAATTGAGTACCATAGCGTTAGTGTTTGCCGGGGCGCGGCAAACGACATTGACTTCAGAGACCCGCGGCTCCGTGTACAGCCCTCATTATGCGTCCGCTGGCGTGAAGACTTCAACTGTGTTGCTCTTGTTGAAACGCCATTTGATCTTATGGCACCACAAATCGAAAAATGGTTTAAATGGATCTTCGGTCTTGAACTCTGATGCGACCGCCGGCCATTGAATATAGTATGCTATAGGAAAATCGTGTGCAAGTGTGTATGCGGCCTCGAACATGGCAGCTGCAGCAGCGTCCGAGCCAATCATAATGTCATCGACGACATCGCACATGACACTGACTCGTTCGTCAGTGACTGAATTTTGACGATATTTGGAAAGTTGTCCAGACCTTAGTTCGAACTCACTGGCTTTGAACATCTCAGAGAGTTCTTCTTCATCGAGTTCAGTCGCGAGTTGTTTGACATTCGCCACAGCTTTCTTTGCAAGCGCAATCGCCCTGGCGTCATCGATTGGTTTCGGGGCTCGGCATTCGAGTGCCATCCCTTTATCAGTCCCGTCCATCTTCATCACGGCCTTAATCCGGCTGACGATGGCATTGCCGTGGTCAACGCCGACAAAGACTTCCTCGAGTCCGTTACCGTTCGGCCGAAAGCGATGATAGAACTGTGAGAGGTCATCCGTCTCCCAAACACCGGATCCGCCTGCAATTTTGCAACAACGCTGTAAGAGTTGCCTTTTGTTCATCACTTACTCATCCGGCGCATAACGTCCAAAATTAGTCGGTCGCGACGAGATGCTCTCAACTTCAAACACCCAACTTCGCGACTCGGGTACCTTTTTATTATTCTGGCTGCAGCTCGCTCTGCCAGACGTCACGTTCTCCGATTGACTCAAGATTTACACGATAGCATGGTTGCGGTTCCAGATGAACGAGAGCGACAACAATACCGATCTTTGCTCGTCGGCGTCCAACCTTCTGCACGCGTTGGTTGAGACGAAAATCGACGTCATCGGGTAGGGTTCCTGTCCGCCATTGCTCCAAGACAGAGTCATCAATTCGCTGTGGAACCCATTTTTGGTGGTCGTTCAGATTTCCGAACCCTGCTGCCATAAGCAGGTCGCGAGGATCGGCGTTGCCCAATTTAATCGCCATATCAAGTCGCTCCAGCGTACCACTGGAGAATCGAACAGCAGCTAATTGAAGCCTCTCCGCATCAGGGAAGTCGGGTAGTTTCGCCAACATATCTTCTGCAGCGACGAGGTCTTCCGAACCGAAGAGGGCGCCAACACATTCGAGGCAGCGGCCTGTCAGTTGCATTGCAATCTCTCCGTCCTCGCAGGGATAACCCGGCACTTCCCATTTAGCATCTCCGCTGCCTTCGGTTGACGCGCCGAACAAGCGTGTTGCGCCCTTTGTGGCGTGTCGAATGGTTGATGCTCTCGGTTCGAGGAGCGCAATCGCGAAGACTGACTTTGCCGTTCTTCAAACACACCTGTGGAACCGCCGAGGGTTTTCGCAGTCGATCTGGCTTTATTACGTAGACTGCCCCCACCGAGTTGTTGGGTCAAGTCGTCGGAGCACGGTCGGTCATTGGGCCGTTAGCCGGATGTCGGCTTGGTCCGCGGAGCTGTCCGGGGCGGGGTTTGACGCGTTTGGGGCAGGGCGCAGGGGGCGCGAAAGGGGGGCTCGCGGGATGGTGAACGGGGGGGCTGGGGTTCTTGCCGGGGGTGGGGGGGCGTGGGATGGACGGTGATCTGCCGTGCAACACCGGAGATCGTTATGCGTCGCCGCCTCCGTTTCCTCTCCTTCCGCCCGCTCTTCCTCCTCCCCATCCCGCTCCCCCTCCTTCTCGCAGCCTTTGTCGCTCTGGCCGGCGCGGTGCCCGGGGTTGTGCCTGGGGCGCGGGCGGCGCAGGAGGGGTACTACTATCCGCCGATCACCTCGGAGGAGCGGTTCTCGCGGACGCTGACCGGGGTGCCGCCGGCGGCGCGGCCGGTGCGCGTGGGCTTCGTGGTGCAGATCACCAAGGCCCAGCTCGAAGCGCCGGAGACCCCGCGCTTCGTGATCTTCGCCAAGGGCAAGGAGGCGGAGCACATGATCATCGTGGCGCTGGACGACGAGGTGTTCCGCACGCTCTACCGTGCGCGCGCGGTGCTGGCGCAGCTCACCTCGAATGCGCGGGGGACGGATTTCTTCAAGCAGTCCGGCATCCAGAACGTTGCGACCTGGTTCGATCTGGCGAAGCTGCTCGGCTTCGAGGATATCGTGATCTCGGACGGCGATAGCTGGTCGCACCGCGTGATCCTGGAGTAGCGCGCCCGATCCTGCCCCATCCCGGCCCATCTCGCCCTATCCCGCCCTGTGGCGGCCGTCGCACTGGACCTCGGCGCTGCGGGCCGGTAACTGCGCCTCAATCACAAAGAACGGGCCAGTTACGGGGGAACATGCCATGGCGGCGACGGTGATCGACGGAAAGGCCTTTGCGGCCAAGGTGCGCGCGCAGGTGGGCGAGGCGGTCGCCCGGCTGAAGGAGGCGCACGGGCTCACCCCGGGCCTGGCCGTGGTGCTGGTGGGCGAGGACCCGGCGAGCCAGGTCTATGTGCGCAACAAGGGCAAGCAGACGGCGGAGGCGGGGATGGCCTCCTTCGAGCATCGCCTGGACGCGGCGACGCCGGAGGCGGAGCTGCTGGCGCTGGTCGAGACGCTCAACGCGGATCCGGCGGTGCACGGCATTCTGGTGCAGCTGCCGCTGCCTGCGCATATCAATGCCGAGCTGGTGATCAACGCGATCAGCCCGGCGAAGGATGTGGACGGGTTCCATATCTCGAATGTGGGCCTGCTCGGCACGGGGCAGAAATCGATGGTGCCCTGCACGCCGCTCGGTTGCCTGATGCTGCTGCGCGACCATCTGGGCAGCCTCTCGGGGGCCAATGCGGTGGTGCTGGGGCGCTCCAACATCGTGGGCAAGCCGATGTTCAACCTGCTGCTGCGCGACAGCGCGACGGTGACGGTGGCGCATAGCCGGACGCAGGATCTGGCCGCGCTGTGCCGGACCGCGGATATCCTGGTGGCCGCCGTGGGCCGGCCGGAGATGGTGACGCGCGAGTTCGTGAAGCCGGGGGCGACGGTGATCGATGTGGGCATCAACCGCATTCCCGCGCCGGAGAAGGGCGAGGGCAAGACGCGGATCGTGGGCGACTGCGCCTATGACAGCTGCGCGGAGGTGGCCGGCGCCATCACGCCGGTGCCGGGCGGGGTGGGGCCGATGACCATCGCCTGCCTGCTCGCCAACACGCTGACCGCCTGCTGCCGGGCCAACGGCCTGCCGGAGCCGGAGGGGCTGACGGCCTAGCCCAGGAGGCCCGTGAAGGCCGTGACGGCCGGCGAGGCGATGAGCGGGGCGGCGGTGGCGAGCGCGGCGCTGATCGCCTCGGGCGGGTAGAGCTTCAGCATGTTGTCCTCGCGCCATTTCACCCGTTTCGCGGAGACCGGTTCGCGCAGGCGGGCCTCGGCGTCGATCTCGGTGTGGAGCGCGATCACGGCGGGCAGCGCAGCCGAGAGCAGGACCAGGGTGTAGATCGTGCCCCAGAAACCGGCGGCGGTGCTGGCGATGGGGCCGAGGAGCGTGGCGCTCGCCTCGTCGAGCATGGAGAGCGGCCAGGCGTAGTAGGCGCGCGTGGCCAGTACCGCGAGCGTGAGGATGATGGCGCCGAGCAGGAGCGTGTTGCGCAGCGCCGCCCAGCGCTGGCGCAGATCCTCCGGCCGGTCATGCGCCTTGTCCGGGTCCGACCAGGCGATCTCGGCGAAGCGCACGAGGAGCGCGCCGGTGGCGGCGAGGCCCATGGCGGCGGCCATCGCGGTGAGCCACAGCATCTGGTCGCGGGTTTCGGGGCCGAGGGCCTGCTGGCCCTTGGGCAGGGTGGCGAGCGGGCCGGTCACGACCACCGCGCGCAGGGTCTCGCCCACCGATTCGCGGCCGCTGTTCACGATGGGGTCGAGCCAGGCGAGCAGCGCGTAGCCGCCGGCCTTGATGTCCGCGGTGACCTGCTCGTCGCCCACGAAGCCGACGGTGCCGGCGATGAGGGCGGCGAGGAAGGCGATGGCGGCCATGCCGGGCCCGCGGCGGTGGAAGAGCGTGGCCACCGCATAGGCGATGCCGGTCAAGGACGCGGCGAAGAGGACCAGCGTGGCGAGCGTGTAGGAGAGCCGCTGCGGCAGTTCGGCCGCGAGGAGGTTCCCGTCCAGCGGCTTCAGGGCGAGGAGGGCGCGGGCCTTCTCGTGCGGTCCGATGGCATGGAACACGATCGGGGTCAGCACGAAATAGACGATGAGCGGGCCGAGGACGGCGAGGGCGGGCCAGAGGAGGGCGCGCCGCCGGGCGGCCGCTTGTTCGTCGCTGTTCATGGCTGTCCCCCGGATCAATGGCATGCGGTTCGAAATGCGCCGGGGGACTGTGCCATGGATGCGGCGCGGGGGCTTGCGGAAATGCGGGGGATTGACATCGTCTCGATCTGCGGTAATTTCAGTCACGACAGAAATTAAAGGAGCGATCGATGGATCTGACGCCGGCGATGCGGGACTTCATCCTCCACTGGGGGGAGATGGGCACGCGCTGGGGCGTGAACCGCTCGGTGGCGCAGGTGCATGCGCTGCTGCATCTCGCCTCGCGCCCCC
Source organism: Pseudomonadota bacterium (assembly GCA_039817245.1). GTDB lineage: Bacteria > Pseudomonadota > Alphaproteobacteria > Rhodobacterales > Rhodobacteraceae > Thermohalobaculum. The sequence continues at coordinate 17,003 of JBCBWF010000021.1, forward strand.
TGCCGGCGGAGGAGATCGCGGAGACGCTGGGGATCGCGCGTTCGAATGTGTCGACCGCAGTGAAGGAGCTCCTGAGCTGGAAGCTGGTGAAGGTGAGCCGGCAGCTCGGCGACCGGCGCGACCACTTCACGGCCGAGCAGGACATGCTCGACCTGGTGCGCACGGTGGTGGAGGGGCGGCGCGAGCGGGAGTTCCTGCCGACGATGGAGGCGCTCGCCGACGTGCTGGCGGAGGCAGAGGGCGACGGCGCGACGCCGGCCGAGGCCACCGCCCGGATCCGCGAGATGAAGGAGACCATGGAGCTCTTCGACCGCTGGTACCGCGATGTGGCGCGGCTGCCGCGGGGCACGCAGATGGCGCTGCTGAAGACCGGTGCGGGGCTGGCGCGGCTGCTGCCGAAGTCCGGCTGAGAAAAATTTTGGCCAGAAGTTTCAGGAGATACAGAAATGACTGCTTATGCCGATGCAATTCTCCGCGGACCCTGGTTGCGCGAGCATGGCCGGGGCGCGCGGTGGATGGCGGTGCGGCCGTCCGTACCGCCCGGGCTGCCTGGGCCGCCTGGGCGGCCTGGGCCGCCCGCGGCGCGTGATGCGGCGCTGCCGGTGCCGCGGCTGCGGGTGGACTGGGCCGCCTTCGCCGGCGCGGCGGTGCTGGCACCGCTGGCGCTGGCCTTCGGGGGGAGCCTGCTGATCGTGCCGATCGCCGCGGCCTTCTGGGGGCTGCCGACCTATCTGCTCTGCGGGCTGCCCGCGGCGCTGGTGGCGGCGGAGGACTGGGAGCGCTCGGGCCGGCGGCGCGGGGTCTGGAGCTTCGCGCTGGCGGGCGCGGTCGCCAATCTCTTCACCTGGCCGGTGCTGGCCGTGCTGCTCTCGAGCGCGCCGCTGCCCGGTTTTCCGCAGGATCTCGACTTCTTCCCGCCCTTCGCCGCGGCCTTCGGCTTCGTCTTCGGGCCGATCCTGGGGCTCCTCTTCGGCTGGCTCTACCGCTCCTTTGCGCCGCCGTTCTACCGACCGGACGAGGCCACCGCGGCCGCGCCCGCTGATCAATCCAAGACCTGAAAGGATACGGACATGCCTGTGATGGATATCGCTTACTTCTTCGTCGCCTTCGCCGCGCTGATCGCGGTGGCCGGGGTGCTCGTGGTGATCGGAGGGGCGGCGGCGCGCTGCCCGCAGACCGCGACGGTGGCGCGGCTCGGCACCTGGGTCGTGACGACCGGGTTCGTCGCCATCGGGAGCGGGGTGATCGCGCTGATCGGGGCCTCGCTGCCCTTCCTGATCGAGGGCCGGATGGCGGGGCTTTACGCAGCGCTGGGGATGGCCTTCATCGCGCTGGGGATCGGGTTCTGGGTGGCGGCGAGCACGCTGCGCGATATCCTGAACGCGGCGACGGGGCCGGCCACGGCGCCCGAGGCCCCCGAGGCGCTGGCCGCCTGAGGCAGGTCTGAGGCGCTGGCCGCCTGAGGCAGGTCTGAGGCGCTGGCCGCCTGACGCGGCTGAGAGGTGCCGGCCGCCGGATGCGGCTCAGTGTTCGCCGAAATCGATCCCCGGGCGCCCGGCGGGGTAGCGGGGCAGGCCGTCTTCCGGCAGCGGGAGGCGGCTTTCGGCCGTGTAGATATGGGCGCTGAGGTGGAGGCCGTGGGGCCTGTCGAGCGCGCCGAAGGCGATGTCGATGGTGTTGCTGCCGAGGGGTTCCCAGAACAGGAAGCCGCCGCAGTCGCGGCAGAAGCCGCGCCGGGCCTTGTCGCTGACGAAGACCCAGGCGAGCCGGTCGCGGGTGATGGTCACGGCGTCGAGGGGCGCGGTGACGGAGATCCAACTGGCCGCCCCGCTCTGGCGCTGGCACTCGATGCAGTGACAGGCCACGGGCGGCTCGACCCTGCCATGGACCTCGAAGCGCACGGCGCCGCAGAGGCAGCGTCCTGTGATGATATCGGTCATGCGTCGCGTTCGCCCGGCCGGGAGCCGGCCATTCCCTGATAATCGCCCCTCTCAAGGTTGTGATTTAAGACTACTGGGGTCGATCGGCAAGCGTGGTGGCAGGGGAGGGGTGTCAGGACCGGCGGTCGAGGCCGCTCATGGTCATGAAGGTGCCGAGGGCGGTGGCGACGTGGCGGGGCGCGGTGCCCGGCTGCTCGGCATAGACATCCGAGCGCCCGACGGTGAGGCGGCGGCCGGCGCGTTCCACGCGGCCCTCGGCGACGAGCGCTGCGCCTTCGGCGGGGGCGAGGAGGTTGATCTTGAGCTCGACGGTGAGCACCCCGTCCTCCGCCGCCATGAGGCTCTGGGCGGCGAAGCCGGCCGCGCTGTCGGCGATGGACCAGGCGGCCCCGGCATGGACGTAGCCGTGCTGCTGGCCGAGCTCCGCCCGCACGGGCAGGCGGATGCGCACGAGGCCCGGGGCGACATGATCGAGCCGCGCGCCGAGGAGGCGCATGAAGGGCTGCGCCGCGAACTGCGCCTCGACGCGGGCCGCATAGTCCGGGTCGCGGGGCGTGAGATCGGCGGGCATCCGGCGCTCAGGCGCGCTCGAAGAGGCGCGCGCGGGGTACGGGCGTGACGCGGCTGCCGATCATGAGCGCGCGCGCCTCCCGGCCGAAGAGCGGGTCGAAGGCCGGGTCGCAGGCATCGAGCCCGCCGGTGAAGGTGCCGAAGGCGGGCAGGATGGCGCGGCGGCGATCCGCCAGGAAGCAGCGCCGGCTGATGCGCGCGCCGCGGCTGAAGAGCTGCGCCTTGGGGTGGAAATGGGCGGAGATCTCGCCGGCGCCGGGGGGCGGTGCGGCCTCGGCCGCGATGTGGCGGAAGACGAGGGGGCCGCGGGCGAAGGCGTCCTGCCATGCGCCGGGCAGGGAGCCGGCGCGGAGGGGGCGCGGATCGTGGTTGCCGGCGATCCACAGCCAGTCTCGCCCCGCGGCGAGGGGGGCGAGGGCGCCGGCCAGCGAGGCGGCCACGCGCTCGGCGGCGGCGGCATCGTCGAAACTGTCCCCGAGGCAGAGGACGATGCGCGGATCGGTGCGCTCGATCTCGGCGGCGAGGCGGTCCAGCGTGTCCGCCTCGGCATAGGGCGGCAGGAAGGGGCCGCCGCGCAGCGCCTGGCCCGAGCCGCGGCCGAGATGGAGATCGCCCACCGCCAGAAGCCCGGCGGCGGGCCAGTGAAGCGCCCCGCTGGCGCGGGCGACGAGCCGCTCCCCGGCGATCGCGATCTCTACGTTCTGCATGCGTTCTCTCTAGGCGCTCCGCGTCGCCGGCGCAAGCGTCAGATGCATGCGCCCCGTCTTTTCCGGGGCTTAGGCGGCCTTCTGGGCGGCGCGCTTGGTCATGACCTTGACCAGATGCGCGCGGTAGTCCGGCGTGGCGTGGATGTCGCCGATCAGGCCCTCGGCGCTGGCGGCGAGGGCATCGACCGCGCCGGCCGAGAAGTTGGCGGAGAGGGCGGCCTCGGCCTCGGACCAGCGGAAGACGCCTTCCTCCGACGCGCCGGTGACGCCCACGCGCACGCCGCTGGCGAAGCGGGCGACGAAGACGCCGACGAGGGCGAAATGGGAGGCGGGCTGCAGGAACTTCTCATAGGCCGAGCCGGCGGGCACGGGCAGGTCGACGCCGGTGAGGATCTCGCCTTCCTCCAGCGCGGTGGTGAACATGCCCTGGAAGTAGTCGTCCGCCGCGATGGCGCGGCCCGCGGAGGTGCGGAAGGTGGCGCCGAGCGCGATGGCCGCGGCCGGGTAGCAGGCGGCCGGGTCGTTGTTGGCGAGGCTGCCGCCGATGGTGCCGCGGTTGCGCACCTGCGGGTCGCCGATCCGGCCGGCCATGTCGGCGAGGCCCGGGATGCGCGACTGGATCACCGCGGAGCCGGCGATCTCGCCATGGGTGGTGGCCGCCCCGATGGCGATGCTGTCGCCCTGCTCGGTGATGCCCTTCAGCTCGGCGATGCCGGTAAGGTCGACCAGCACGGAGGGCTGGGCGAGGCGCTGCTTCAGGGTGGGGATGAGCGTCTGGCCGCCGGAGAGCGGCTGGGCGTCCTCTGCCTTCAGCGCGGCGACCGCGTCGGCGATGCTGGCGGGTTTGACATAGTCGAAGGCGTACATGGCTGTGTTCCTCGATCTCGTGGTCCGGGGGCAGCCCTTCCCCGCGGGGGGCGGGGAGGGGCCGCGAAGGGCTTACTCGGCGGCCATGGGCCGGGCGGCCTGGATGGCCTCCCAGACGCGGCGCGGCGAGAGCGGCATGTCGATATGGGTGACGCCGTGGGCCGAGAGCGCGTCGATCACCGCGTTCACGAGCGCCGGCGGCGAGCCGATGGCGCCGGCCTCCCCGCAGCCCTTCACGCCGAGCGGGTTATGCGTGCAGGGGGTGTTGCAGGAGTGATCGACGGTGAACATCGGCAGGTCCGAGGCGCGCGGCATCGCGTAGTCCATGTAGCTGGCCGAGCGGAGCTGGCCCTCGGCGTCGTAGACCGCGCTCTCCATCATGGCCTGCCCGATGCCCTGGGCGAGGCCGCCATGGACCTGGCCCTCGACGATCATCGGGTTGACCACGTTGCCGAAATCGTCGGCGGCGACGAAGTTCGCGACCTCGATGACGCCGGTCTCGGGATCCACCTCGACCTCCGCGACATAGGCGCCGGCGGGATAGGTGAAGTTGGCCGGGTCGTAGAAGGAGGTCTCCTCGAGGCCCGGCTCCAGGGTCTCGATCGGGTATTTGTGCGGCACATAGGCCGCGAGGCAGACATCGCCCCAGGCGAGCGAACGGTCGGTGCCGGCAACGGTGAACTGGCCGTTCTCGAAGGCGATGTCGGTCTCGGAGGCCTCGAGCAGGTGCGCCGCGATCTTCTTGGCCTTGGCGACGATCTTCTCGACCGACTTCACGATGGCCGAGCCGCCGACCGCGAGGCTGCGCGAGCCGTAGGTGCCCATGCCGAAGGGCACCTTCGAGGTGTCGCCATGGACGATATCGACCGCACTCTCGTCGCAGCCGAGCATGTCGGCGACGACCTGGGCGAAGGTGGTCTCATGGCCCTGGCCGTGGCTGTGCGAGCCGGTGAAGACCGAGATCGAGCCCGTGGGGTTCACGCGGACGGTGGCCGCCTCGTAGAGGCCCGCGCGCGCGCCGAGGGCGCCGACGAGGCTGGAGGGGGCGATGCCGCAGGCCTCGATATAGCTCGCGATGCCGAGGCCGCGGAGCTTGCCGCGCGCCGCGCTCTCGGCCTTGCGGGCCGGGAAGTTGACGCTGTCGGAGAGGGCGAGCGCCTTGTCGAGCGTCGCGGCGTAGTCGCCGGTGTCGTACTGCACGGCCACGGGTGTCTGGTAGGGGAACTGGTCCGGCGCGATGAAGTTCTTGCGGCGCAGCTCCGCAGGGTCGACGCCGAGCTCGCGCGCCGCTTTGTCGATCACGCGCTCGAGCTGGTAGGTGGCCTCCGGCCGGCCCGCGCCGCGATAGGCATCGACGGGAACGGTGTTGGTGAAGACCGCCTGGACATTGGTGTAGATCACCGGCGTGCGGTAGTTGCCCGCCAGCAGCGTGCCATGCAGCCAGGTGGGGATGCAGGGCGCGAAGGTGGAGAGATAGGCGCCCATATTCGAGAGCGTGTGGCAGCGCAGCGCCGTGAAGTTGTGATCGGCATCGAGGGCGAGCTCGATGGTCGTCACATGGTCGCGGCCCTGGGCGTCGGTGACGAAGGCCTCGGAGCGGTCCGCGGTCCATTTCACCGGGCGGCCGATGGCCTTGGCGGCCCAGGTGACGAAGGCCTCCTCGGCGTAGTGGTAGATCTTGGAGCCGAAGCCGCCGCCCACATCCGGCGCCACGACGCGCAGCTTGTGCTCGGGGATGGAGAGCACGAAGGCGCCCATCAGGAGCCGGATCACATGCGGGTTCTGCGAGGTGGTGAAGAGCGTGTGCTCGTCGCGCGCCGCATCGTATTCGCCGATGGCCGCGCGGGGCTCCATCGGGTTGGCGACGAGGCGGTTGTTGACGAGCTCGAGCTTGGTGACATGGGCGGCATTGGCGATGGCCTCGTCCACGGCGCCCTTGTTCTCGGCGACGAACTCCCAGTCGAAGCAGAGATTGCCCGGCACGTCGTCATGCACCAGCGCGCCGCCGGCGAGGGCCGACTTCATGTCGATGACGGCGGGGAGCTCCTCGATGGAGAGATCGACGAGTTCGGCGGCGTCGCGCGCGGCCTCGAGGCTCTCGGCGACGATGGCCACGATCGGGTCGCCCACATGGCGCACCTTGCCCTCGGCGAGGATCGGGTGCTTGGGCTCCTTCATCGGCTCGCCGTTGCGGTCGGTCACCTGCCAGCCGCAGGGCACGCCGCCGACGGCGGCGAGATCGGCCGCGGTGAAGACCGCCTTCACGCCGGGCGCGCCGGCGGCGGCGGCGGTGTCGAGCGAGGCGATGGTGCCATGCGCCTGATCGGAGCGCAGGAAGTAGCAGTAGAGCTGGCCGGGGCGGTTGATGTCGTCGGTGTACTGGCCCTTGCCGGTGATGAAACGCAGATCCTCGCGCCGCTTGGTGCTGGCGCCGATGCCCTGATCCTTGGCCATGTGTGTCTCCCTTTTGCTGTCTGGCGCGCCCTGCCCGGACGGCGTGGCGCGTCTGGCTCTCGGTCCGGGCCCTTGTGCCTGACCCTTGCCGGAGCGGCGTTCGTGGTGCCGGGGCGCGCGATGGTCGCGGCGGGCCGGGCTCCGGAGGGAGCGCGGCCCACGAGCGCGGCCCAGATGCGCGGCTGGCGTGCCGGCTCAGTTACTCCGCGGCGACCGAGGCGCCGCGCATCTCGGCGGCGGCGGCGAGGATCGCCTTGACAATGTTGTGGTAGCCCGTGCAGCGGCAGAAATTGCCGTCGAGCCATTCGCGCACCTCCGCCTCGGAAGGGTCGGCATTGTGCTGCAGCAGATCGGCGGCGGACATGATCATGCCCGGGGTGCAGAAGCCGCATTGCAGGCCGTGATGCTCGCGGAAGGCCGCCTGCAGCACGGAGAGCGTGCCGTCCGGCGCGGCCATGCCCTCGATCGTGGTGACCTGCGCGCCCTCGGCGGCGAGCGCGAACACGGTGCAGGCCTTCACGCTCTTGCCGTCCACATGCACGACGCAGGCGCCGCACTGCGAGGTGTCGCAGCCCACATGCGTGCCGGTGAGGCCGAGGCCCTCGCGCAGGAACTGCACGAGAAGCGTGCGGCCCTCGACATCCCCGGAAACCTCGGCTCCGTTCACAACCATCGATACTCGCGGCATCGTTCTTGTCCTCCCGTGTGCCGGTCTGCCCGTTCCTCGGGGCCGGCTGTGGCTACTATCGGTGCTCCCGCCCGGTTTGCTGAAGAGGCATGGCGCCGCAGCGCAGCCCCGGTGGCGGGGTGGCCCGGACCTGGCGGCCGCGGCGCGGCGGTGCCGTTCGGGCGCGGGAGCGAAGTGGCTGGCGGGGCGGAGCCCCGCGTGAGGGTGTCAGCCGAAGAGGCGGCTGAACCACCCTTTCTTCTTCTCCGGCTCCGCTGCGGGCGCCGGTGCGGCGGTCGGTGCGGCTGCGGCGGGCGCAGGGGACGGGGCCGGCGCGGCGGCGACAGGCTCCGGCTGCGGGGCTGGCTCAGGCGCGGCTTCCGGCTCCGCCTCGGGCGCGGAGGGGGCGACGGCCTGGGAGAAGCGGTCGAAGAACTGGTCCGCCATCTTCTTCGCGAAGCCGTCGATCAGGCGCGAGCCGAGCTGGGCGAGCTTGCCACCCACCTTGGCCTCGGCCGTGTAGGTGAGCTCGGTGGCGGCACCCCCCTCGGCATCGGCCAGCGACACCTTGGCACCGCCCTTGGCGAAGCCCGCGGCGCCGCCCTTGCCCTCACCGGAGATCGTGTAGCTTTCGCCCTCGACGACGTCCGAAAGCGTCACCGCGCCCTTGAAGGTCGCCGAGACGGGGCCGACCTTCTGTTTCACGGTGGCCGCGAAGCCGCCGTCCTCGGTCGCCTCGAAATCGGTGCAGCCCGGGATACAGGACTTCAGCACCTCCGGGTCGTTCAGCGCCGCCCAGACGGCCTGCCGTGGCGCCGCAATCAGGCGCTCGCCGGACATTTCCATGCTGCGTCTCCTCCGCTCCTGGTGGTCTTTTCAGCCGCGTCGGGTGCGGCCTGCGCGGGGATCGTGCGACAGGCGCGACGCCCTGTCCAGCATGCGGGTGGACAAGGCGCGCGATAGGATGGGGTCGGGCAGGCGGCCGTCCGGTCAGCCGCTGGACTGAAGCTCGTAGACGTCCGAGCGCCCGAGGCTGAGATCGCGGAGGAAGCGGACGAGCTCGACCGCATCCACATCCGAGGCGGCTGTCAGCACTTCCGGCCCGAAGCGCTCGCCGAGCAGGCCCCCGTCGAGCTCGCCGTCGTAGAGGCCCATGGCCCAGCCGCCGAAAGCCCGGCTCTCGACCGAATGGGCATGCAGGACGCGCACGCTGTTGTGGCGCGGGTCCTTCTCTATCACGGCGTAGAGCTCCAGCACGTCCTCGCGCAGGCCCTCCAGGACCTGCAGGAAGAACGCGTTGTCGTAGTAGAGAAACCCGGTGATGCCCCGCGCGCCGTTGTTGCGCTGCGAGGCTTCTGCGATAGCCTGCATCTCACCGCTCTCGGCGGTGACCAGACTGCGGCTGATATAGAGCAAGCTGTAAAGTTTCATAGACAGACTATACCGTCTTTTTCCCGGACACGAAATCTGCCATTTCAGGATGGCTGGCTGCAAGGGCCTGTTTCCGTGCTAAGAGGCGGGATCACCCGTCACAGGGCGAGATGGGACGTCTAAATTGCCCGGCGCACCCGTCGTCGCGGCTTTTCCGAGGGAGAGAGACGACGTGAAAGAGATCCTCGAGACGCTGGAGATTCGCCGGGCCGAGGCCCGGCTCGGCGGCGGCGAGCGGCGCATCGAAGCGCAGCACGCCCGGGGCAAGCTGACCGCACGCGAGCGCATCGAGCTGCTGCTCGACGCCGGCAGCTTCGAGGAATTCGACATGTTCGTCGCCCATCGCTGCACCGAGTTCGGGATGGGCGAGACGCGCTTTCCGGGCGACGGCGTGGTCACGGGCTGGGGCACGATCAACGGCCGGCAGGTCTATGTGTTCAGCCAGGACTTCACGGTGTTCGGCGGCTCGCTCTCGGAGACGCACGCCGAGAAGATCTGCAAGATCATGGATATGGCGATGCGCAACGGCGCGCCGGTGATCGGGATCAACGACTCGGGCGGTGCACGGATCCAGGAAGGCGTCGCGTCGCTGGCGGGTTACGCCGAGGTCTTCCAGCGCAACATCATGGCATCTGGCGTCGTGCCGCAGATCAGCGTGATCATGGGGCCCTGCGCGGGCGGCGCGGTCTACTCGCCGGCGATGACCGACTTCATCTTCATGGTGCGCGACACCGCCTATATGTTCGTCACCGGCCCGGATGTGGTGAAGACCGTGACCAACGAGCAGGTCTCGGCCGAGGAGCTGGGCGGCGCCTCGACCCATACGCGCAAGAGCTCGGTGGCCGATCTCGCCTTCGAGAACGATCTGGAGACGCTGGCGGAGGTGCGCCGGCTGGTGGATTTCCTGCCGCTCTCCAACCGCTCGCCCCTGCCGGAGCGGCCCTTCTTCGACGATCCCGGCCGCATCGAGGCCAGCCTCGACACGCTGGTGCCCGCCAACCCGAACACGCCCTACGACATGAAGGAGCTGATCCTGAAGATCGCCGACGAGGGCGATTTCTTCGAGATCCAGCCGGATTTCGCGAAGAACATCATCGTGGGCTTCATCCGGCTCGAGGGCCGGCCGGTGGGTGTGGTGGCGAACCAGCCGATGGTGCTGGCCGGCTGCCTCGACATCGACAGCTCGCGCAAGGCGGCGCGCTTCGTGCGGTTCTGCGACTGTTTCGAGATCCCGATCCTGACCTTCGTGGATGTGCCCGGCTTCCTGCCCGGCACGGCGCAGGAGCATAACGGGGTGATCAAGCACGGCGCGAAGCTGCTGTTCGCCTTCGGCGAGGCGACGGTGCCGAAGGTCACGGTCATCACCCGCAAGGCCTATGGCGGGGCCTATGACGTGATGAGCTCGAAGCATCTGCGCGGCGACATCAACTATGCCTGGCCCACGGCGGAGATCGCGGTGATGGGCGCGAAGGGGGCGGTGGAGATCCTCTACCGCTCTGAGATCGCCGATCCCGAGAAGATCGCGGCGCGCACGGCGGAGTACGAGGACCGCTTCGCAAACCCCTTCGTGGCCGCGGAAAAGGGCTTCATCGACGAGGTGATCATGCCCCAGAGCACCCGCCGCCGCATCACCCGCGCCTTCGCCGCGCTGCGCAACAAGAAGCTCGAAAACCCCTGGAAGAAGCACGACAATATTCCTTTGTAGTACGGCTAATTCATGATGAATATTTCTGAGAATGACGCTGAGACGCTTGGTAATGCGCTTGCAAAAATGCTTAGCCCTGTGAGTGAACCGCTTGCAGCGCTCGGAGATGTTTTTCGCTACGCTAGATTCGTCGGCATGCCGGAGATACAGGCGGGGCTCGCTCGCGCGGCTGAAATTCGACGTAATGAGAATCTTCCGAGGGAGCTTCCGAACAAGAAAGAGTTTTTGAACTGGATCGAAGGCGTCTCCTCTGAGAATCTTTCGGATGAAACCATGATGGAGATGTGGTCGAGGGTCGTCGCTGAGATGGGTTCAGAATTTGATGTTGATAAGATATCCATCATGAATGTTCTTCGGTCGATTGGTGGAGCTGAGGCTAGGCTGCTTGCAGATCTCTGTCAGAATTTTCGGTTCTCACAATTTCCCGATGTTGACTTATTTACTCGAACGACAATCGATCACAGATTCTCTCATTCTCTTACGCGGGTTCTCTCTGAGATCGATGAGGCTGACGACTACAGTGCCTTTTCAGCGTCAGTTCTAAATTTAAAACATAGGTTGC
>JBCBWF010000130.1:0-11958 GCA_039817245.1 Pseudomonadota bacterium
CCTTTCCCGAGGAGGAGTTGCGGCCGCTGGTGGCCGCACTCCTCGAAGCCGGCCCCGAGGTGCTCTCGCTCGCGGGCGCCGACGGGGCCTCGGTGGTCGGCCATGTCCTCTTCACCCGCTGCGGCGGCGGAGAGCGGACGGGCGCGCTCCTCGGCCCGCTCGGCGTGCACCCGAGCCATCAGCGCCAGGGCCTCGGCACCGCGCTGGTCCGGGCCGGGCTGAGCCGTCTGGAAGAGGCAGGCACGGCGCAGGTCTTCGTGCTCGGCAGTCCCGCCTACTACGGCCGCTTCGGCTTTCTGCCGGAGCGCGGGGTGTGCCCGCCCTATCCGCTGCCTGAGGCATGGGCCGAGGCCTGGCAATCGCTGCTGCTGGCGGAGCGCGCGCCCTTGCCCGCAGGCCCCCTGCCGCTGCCCGATCCCTGGATGGATGCGGCACTCTGGGCCCCGTGACCGACTGCGCCGCGCGCATGCGACCGACCGTGCCGGCGGCCATGGGTTGTAACGCTCCTGCGGGCTGAGCATGTTGGGCTCCGACGTGGACACTCGGAGGCTGGTATGGCGACGCGCAAGCAGCGGCGGATCAGGTTGATGCTGTTCGGGGGCGTGTTGCTCGCGGGCGCAGGCGCGCTGGTGGGCTTCGCGTTCCAGGACACGATCGCCTTCTTCAAGTCGCCGAGCGAGATCCTGGCCGATGCCCCGCAGGACAACCGGCTGCTGCGCATCGGCGGGCTGGTGGCGGATGGCAGTCTGCAGCGCGGCCAGGGCGAGGCCGTGCGCTTCGACGTGACCGACGGCAACGGCACCGTGACCGTCGCCTTCGTCGGCGTGCTGCCCGATCTGTTCCGGGAAGGACAGGGCATCGTGGCCGAGGGCTACTGGCGCGGCGACCAGTTCGAGGCCACCGAGGTGCTCGCCAAGCACGACGAAAACTACATCCCCAAGGAAGTGGCCGACGCGCTCAAGGAGCAGGGTCACTGGCAGGAGGAGTTCGGCAAGCCCAAGGCCGGTGCATCCACCGGGTCCGGGACCGGGACCGGGAACGGGAACGACTCGTGAGCCGGCGGGTCGTCTGGGTCGACGCGTTCACCGACCGCCCCCTCGCCGGCAACCCCTGCGCGGTGGTGTTCGACGCCGACGACGTGGATGTCGAGACCCGCATCGCCTTCACCCGCGAGACCCGGCTCTCCGAGTGCTCCTTCCTGGTGGCGTCCGACAAGGCCGATTTCGGCGCGCGCTACTATGTGGCCTCCGGCGAGATCAAGTTTGCGGGGCATCCGACCATCGCCACCTGCGCAGCACTCGCCCATGCGGGGCTGCTGGCGGGGCGCGAGACGATCACGCTGGAGGTGGGCGCCGGCGTCATCTCCATCGCGATCGGCGAACGCGCCGGACTGGCGCACTTCACCATGACCCAGCTCCAGCCGCAGTTCCTGGAGCGCTACGATGCGGGCTTCATCGCTGGCATCATGGGGCTCGAGGCCGCGGATTTCGCCGCCGAGCCGCAGACCGTCTCCACCGGCACCGCGTTTTGCATCGGCCTGCTGCACGACCATGCAGCGCTGGCACGGGCCGTGCTCGACATCCCGCGGCTGGAGGCGGTGCGGCCTGAGACGGACTTCTTCGAGGTCTATCTCTGCACGCTCGGCGGCTTCAGCGCGCAGGGCGACACGGCCGCGCGCCTGCTCCTCACCCCGCCCGAGCCGCCGGAGGACCCGTTCACCGGCTCCGCCACCGGCGCAATGGCCGCCTATCTCTGGCACAACGGTCACATCCAGTCGCCGCGCTTCGTCGCCGAGCAGGGCCACGGCATGGGCCGCCCCGGCCGCGCGGAGGTGGAGGTCCTCGGCCCGCGCGATGCGGTGGAGGCGGTCCGTGTCGGCGGCAGCGGCGTGGTGGTGATGGACGGCGCGCTCCTGATCTGAGGCATGCCCGCGGCGAAAGGCCTGTTCTTACAGGGTCATGTTGCCGCAGCCGCGAACGCCGCGTGAGCCTTGCTTCCCGCCCAGCCGTCTTACCTGAGACGGCACAGGCCCGGACGGCCAGCAGGAGCGCTCGCGATGCGGATCAAGGATCGCCCCGAATTCACCTCGAAGCCGCGCGTTCTTACCATGCCGCCGGAGACGACGGTGCGCGCGGCCGTGGCGGAGATGTGCCGGCGCCGCTACGGCTCGGTCGTGATCACCGATCCGGAGGAGCGCCTGCTCGGTGTCTTCACGGAGCGCGACGTGATGACCCGCGTGATCGACCCCGGGCTCGATCCGGACAGCACGCCGCTCTCGGCGGTGATGACCAGCGAGATCCGCGTCGCCCGCGCCGACGACAACCTGATCGACTGGCTGCGCATCATGTCGAACGAGCGCTTCCGCCGGCTTCCCATCGTGGATGAGGAGGGGCGGGTGATCTCGATGATGACGCAGGGCGATTTCGTTTCCTACACATGGCCGGAGCTGATCGCGCGCCTGTCGCTCTCCGCCCAGGCGACGCTCGGCAAGAATTATCCGCTCGGCCTGCTCGTCGCGGGCAGCGTCGCACTCTACACGGTGGTGTTGATCGCCGTGATCGCTGCGGCCTTCTGAGTGGGCGGGGTTGCCGGCGCGCGCAGCGACGTCTTAGCTGGCGCCTCTGTACGGACCAGAATGGGATCATGGCCATGAAGCTATCGGGAGCCGTCGCGCTGGTCACAGGCGCCAATCGCGGCCTGGGGGCGGCCTTCGTCGAGGCGCTGGTGGCGCGCGGTGCGCGGATCTATGCCGGCGCGCGCGATCCCGAGACGATCCCGGCCAGCGGGGGCGCGGTCACACCGCTCCGCCTCGACGTGACGGATCCCGCCAGCATCGCGGCAGTGGCCGAGGCGGCGCCGGACGTGACGCTTCTGATCAACAACGCCGGCCTCCTCGAGCAGCGCGGCGTGGTGGAGGCCGGCGATCTCGATCCCTTCCGCAGAGAGATGGAGGTCAACGTCTTCGGCGTCGCGGCCATGTCGCTGGCCTTCGCGCCCGTGATCGCGGGGCAGGGCGGTGGCGCGATCGTGAATATCCTCTCCAATGCCAGCATTGTGCCCTTCCCCTGTTTCGGGTCCTATTCCGCCACGAAAGCGGCGGCGATGTCGCTCACGCACACCATGCGCCACGAGTTGGCGGACCGGGCCATCGCTGTACACGGTGTCTATGCGGGCTTCATCGACACCGGGATGGTGGACAACGTGGATGCGGCGAAGACCGGGCCGGACGCGATCGTCGCCGCGGCACTCGACGGGGTTGAGGCGGGCATGCTCGACATCGCCACCGATGCGCCGAGCCGGAAGTCCCGGGTGCTCATGCACGGCGCCCTCAGCGACGTTCTCACCGCGTCCTATGAACGCGCCACGGGCTTCCGGCGCACCCATCCGGCTCAATAACGGGCATAGTCCTTCCTAGCTACGCAAGCAACGCAAGGCGGAGCCAGACGACATGATCACGGAACTCGGGCATTTCGCGCTCATCCTCGCTTTCGCGGTCGCGCTCTTCCAGATGAGCGTGCCGCTCGTCGGCGCGGACCGGCGGTGGGGCGACTGGATGGCGACCGCGGCCCCGGCCGCCCTCGCGCAGTTCCTGCTGGTGGGGATCTCCTTCGCGGCGCTGACCCACGCCTTCCTGACCTCCGACTTCTCGGTGAAGCTGGTCGCGCAGCATTCGCATTCCGCCAAGCCCACGCTCTACAAGCTCACCGGTGTCTGGGGGAACCATGAGGGCTCGATGCTCCTCTGGGTGCTGATCCTGACGCTGTTCGGCGCCATGGTCGCCGCCTTCGGCCGCTCGCTCCCGCTGGGGCTGAAGGCGCGCGCGCTGGCGGTGCAGGCGATGATCGGGGCGGCCTTCATCGCCTTCGTGCTCTTCACCTCGAACCCGTTCGAGCGGCTGAGCCCGGTGCCGCTGGACGGGCGCGATCTCAACCCGCTCCTGCAGGATCCCGGGCTCGCCTTCCATCCGCCCTTTCTCTATCTCGGCTATGTGGGCCTCTCCATGGCCTTCTCCTTCGCCATTGCGGCGCTGCTGGAGGGGCGGGTGGATGCGGCCTGGGCGCGCTGGGTGCGGCCGTGGACACTGGCGGCCTGGATCGCGCTGACCTTCGGCATCGCGCTCGGTTCCTACTGGGCCTATTACGAGCTCGGCTGGGGCGGCTGGTGGTTCTGGGACCCGGTGGAGAACGCCTCCTTCATGCCCTGGCTGCTGGCCGCAGCGCTGCTGCATTCGGCCATCGTGGTGGAGAAGCGCGCCTCGCTGAAGACCTGGACGATCCTGCTCGCGATCCTGGCCTTTTCCTTCTCGCTGATCGGCACCTTCATCGTGCGCTCGGGCGTGCTCACCTCGGTGCATGCCTTCGCGGTGGACCCGGAGCGCGGCGTCTTCATCCTCGCGATCCTGTTCGTCGCGATCGTGGGCTCGCTCGGCCTCTTCGCCTATCGCGCGCCGAGCATGCGCTCGGAGGGGGTGTTCCAGCCCTTCAGCCGCGAGGGGGCGCTCGTCTACAACAATCTCATGCTGGCGGTGGCGACGGGGGTGGTCTTCGTCGGCACCATGGCGCCCCTGGTGCGCGAGTTCGTGGACGGCTCGAAGATCTCGGTCGGCGCGCCCTTCTTCGATCTCGCCTTCACGCCCTTCATGGTGCTCCTCTTCCTCGCGCTGCCGCTCGGTGCGATCATGGCGTGGAAGCGGGCGGATCTCGGGCGCGTGCTGGTGCGGCTTTGGTGGGCCGCGGCGGCGGCGCTGGCGATTGGCGGCATCGTCTGGGGGCTGCAGACGGGCTCGGCGCTCCTCGCGCCGGTCGGCCTGGCGCTGGCCACCTGGATGGTCCTCGGCGTGGTCGTGGAGCTCATGGAGCGCGCTGGCCTGCCCCGCAGCAGCGCGCGCCAGGCGCTCAGCCGTCTCGCCCGCCTGCCGCGGGCGGAATGGGGCAAGTGGATCGCCCATGCGGGCCTTGCCGTCACCGTGGCCGGGATCGCGGCGATCACGGCCTGGGAGAAGGAGGATATCCGCCTCCTCCGCCCCGGCGAGAGCGTACCGCTCGGCTTCTACGACGTCGTCTTCGAGTCCGTGGAGCGGCTGCCCTTCGGCGCGCCTTTCGCGGTGGAGGGCTGCGAGGTTGGCCAGGATGCGTGGCTGAAGGGCGGGGAGGGACGCAACTTCACCACCGAGCTCGGCCGCTTCACGCTGCTCTGGGGCGGTGAGCCGATCTCGACGCTCTGCGCGGAGAAGCGCGTCTACCCGGTCACGCGCCAGCCCACGACGGAGGCCGCGATCGACTCCAACCTGCTCCGCGACGTCTATGTGGTCCTCGGCGACCAGCAGGTGAACGGCGATGCCTGGGCCGTGCGCGCTTATGTGAAGCCGCTGGCGGTATGGATCTGGCTCGGCTCGCTCATCATGGGCCTCGGCGGGCTCGTGAGCCTCACGGACCGGCGCTACCGGGTGGGGGCGGCGGCGCGGCGCGCGCCCCCGGCCGCCGTTCCGGCGGAGTGAGGCGGATGCGCGCGCTCCGCGTCGCTCTTCTCGCGCTGGCCATGGCCGCGGCCGCGGTGCCGGCGCCGGCGGTTCAGCCGGACGAGATCCTCGACGACCCGGCCCTCGAGGCGCGGGCGCGGGAGATCTCGAAGGAGATCCGCTGCCTCGTCTGCCGCAACGAGTCGATCGACGACTCCAATGCCGGCCTCGCCCGCGACCTGCGCCTCGTGATCCGCGAGCGGCTGGTGGAGGGCGACAGCGACACCGATGTGAGGGACTTCCTGGTCGCGCGCTACGGGGAATACGTGCTGCTGAATCCGCCCTTCTCGCTCTCGAACGCGCTGCTCTGGCTGGCGGGGCCGCTGATGCTTCTCGGCGGCGGCGCGGTGGCGGGGGTCTGGCTCTGGCGCCAGCGCAGCAACCGGCCCGCAACGCCGGCCGGCGACTCGCCGCTGACCGAGGCGGAGCAGGCCGAACTCGCTCGTCTGCTGGCCCCGCGCCCACCGCAGGATCCCTGATACTGCGGCTTCCACGATGTGGATGGGAGTTCCGTCAGTTGACGAGACATTTGACGATTGTCAAATGGCTCGAGCGTTTACCGGCTATTAAGGGGCTAGACGGTTCCTCGCCTCTTTGCTGGTGAACACATGTACAGAACGTTTGAAGTTTTTGATGAGTTCGACAGGCCGCCGCTCCCGTGCTCCCGGGGCCGGCGGCTGACAAGATCTTTCAGCTTGCCGATTTCCCACGCGGCTGGCGTGCGTCAGCGCCGTGCAACCGCTTACAGATGCGCCGGATGGACGCAGCACGCGGAGGCGCTGCGCGCCAAGGCACGCCAGAGCATGCTCGCCGAGTGCCGCTCGCCGGCCGAGACGCATGCCGTCTTCGGGCGTATCTTCGAAGAAACAATCCGCCGATATCTCAATGAGTTCGGGCCGGATGACATGGATGTGCCGCTTCCGCTCGACCATCCGCTCGACGTCGACGCCTAGGACGGAGCATTCAAACTCCTTAACAAATCCAATTCATTTCTTAATACTTTCCGTGCAGAAGCTGAGCACTGCAGTAAGCTTACCCCGCGTAGCGCTGGGACATTTTTCCGCCAGCTGGAATCTGGTGCTTATTGGGCTTGCATGTGCTCGAAACTTCCCAAATCATAAAACTGTGATGTCCGAAGGAAAGTGGAAGGCTTTATGCAGCTTCTATGCAGAGCGGATCGCTTTTCCAGAGATATCCAACAACCGTCACGTGATTTTCTCGCGATTAGTCGGAAGTTAGATGCCCGATGTACCTTACTGGGATCCGGGATTGCAGGTCGTCCGATCGCGGGAGGCTGAGTTTTTCGCCGTTTTCCTCAGAAATACGAAGGACGGACTGATCACAGTCGACGAGGATGGCGTGATAAACGGGTTCAGCCTCTCCGCACAGTCGCTCTTCGATCGCACCCCGGCGGATGTGGTCGGAGCGGACCTGCACACGCTTTTTCTCGAACCCTTCAAGACCCGGCTGGATGGTTTCCTCGACGCTTTCCGTAACGGCAGGGATACCAGCATCTTCGGCCAGCCGCGCCGCCACGAGGCCTGCCGCGCCAGCGGGTCCACCTTCGTCGCCGATGTCTCGATGGACGTGCTCACGCATGACAACCGGCCGATGTTCGTGACGGTGGTGCGCGACATCACGGCCCTCGTGGAGGGCGAGAAGCGCGAGGGCGCCATGGAGCGCCAGCTCGAGAAGGTCGCGCGTCTCAAGATGCTCGGCGAGTTCTCGACCGTGCTCGCCCATGAGGTGAACCAGCCGCTCGCGGTGATCTCGAACCTTGCCGCCGCCGCGCAACGCCAGCTCACCTGGGCGAGCCCGGATGTGCGCACCCTGACGGCGCAGCTCGGCAACGTGAAACAGCAGGCGATTCTCGCTTCGGAAATCATCCGGCGCATGTCCGCGCTGGTGGAGCAGGGTCGGGTCACGCCCGAGCGTGCGGATCTGCGCGAGATCGTGGAGGACTCGACACGCATCGCCACGCTCTTCGCCACCGAGCGCGGGCTCGACGTCGCCCTCGACATACCCGACGACCTGCCGGCCGTGCATGTGGACCGCGTGCAGCTGCGCCAGGTTTTCGTCAACCTCCTGCGCAATGCCGAGGAGGCGGTGCTCGGCGAGCGCACTGTCCGCGGCAAGGAGCGCGCGAAGCCTTTCGTCTGGGTGCGCGCGGCCTGCGTCGATGGCGAGACGGTGCGCGTCAGCGTCACCGATAATGGCCCGGGGCTCGAGCCTGAGATGCGCGACTGCCTGTTCGAGCCCTTCAAGTCGAGCAAGCCCCGCAGCACCGGCGTGGGCCTCGCGATGTGCCGGCTGATCGTGGAGGAGCACGGGGGCCGGATCTGGGCCAATGGCAGCGGCGGCGGCGGCCTATGCATCCAGTTCACCCTGCCGGTCTCGCGCGCCTGATGGAAACCCTTTCGCGATCGATCGCTGTGGTGGACGACGAGACCGACATCCGCGACTCCACGGTCGAGCTGCTCCGTGCCTGGGGGCACGGGGCGACCGGTTACGCCTCCGCCGCGGCCTTCCTCGAACACGCCTTCTCAGACAGCTTCGCCGCGGCGCTGATCGATGTGCGGATGCACCCGGTGGACGGGCTGATGCTGGTCAGCCAGCTGCGCGCCGCCGGCAGCACGCTGCCGACGATGATCATGACCGCGCATGGCGACCTGCCGGTCGCGGTGGGCGCGATGCGGGCCGGCGCGCAGGATTTCATCGAGAAACCCTTCGACGACATCGAACTGATGCGCCGGCTCGACGCCATCATGCACTGCGGCCCTCAGGTGATGATGGGGGTCCCGATGAGCGCGCCGCCCGCGGAGCTCGCGGCCACGGACGCTGTCGATGAGATCAACGAACCGGCCGCAAATCCGTTCTGCGACCTTACGCCGCGGGAACTCGATGTGATGCTCGAGATGGTGCGGGGCGATCCGAACAAGGTCATCGCCCATCGGCTCGGGGTGAGCCCGAAAACCGTTGAGATTCATCGCGCTCGCGTGATGGAAAAGGCCGGTGCTCGCAATTTCTCCCATCTGGTGCGGATGGCGCTAAAGGCCGGCTACGATCCCGACGATCACGAATAACGGAGTAAGGCGATAAAAAGGTTGAAATTCTCAATTGTTGGGAGGGCGCATAGGGGGATCTCCGTATTGGCCGCTGCCGCCCATCATTTATTTTCTGAAGCATCGACGGTTTTGAGTGTAGTGAGGGGATTGAAATGGACTTCGTGGGGTTTCCCGAGCGGACCAAGCCGGTCCGGCACCATCCGCTGAGCGAGCGGATGAGCCGGCCGAGCCCGGCCGAGGAGTCGCTCTGGCACACCAGCGTCTCGATGCTCTTCTCTCGTCACGGCTATCTCGCGCAGGTGCGACAGGGGGGGATCCTGTGCCTGCATGGCGAGCCTGCCGAGACGCTGCTTCTCGTGATCTCCGGCACCGTCCGGTGCTGCACGATCGCGGAGGACGGGCGTCGGCATATCTTCCGCTTCGCGCAGGCGGGGGATCTGATCGGTCTGTCCGAGGTGGATATCTGGCACTTCACCGCGGAGGCGGTCACGGATCTGCGCCTGCGTGCCGTCTCGCGGGAGGCGGTGCAGGCTCTGGCCGCGAACGATCCGGGGCTGCGTCAGGCGCTTTCGCGCCGGCTGCTCGGTGAGCTGCGCTGCCGCGAGAACCTGCTGATGAGCTTCGCGCATCAGAACGCGGAGGAGCGGCTGCTGGACTTTCTGCGCCGTTTCTCGCGGGAGGCGCCGCCGGAGCTGCGCGCCGAGGATCAGCTGGTGACCCTGCCGATGCCGCGCCGCGATCTCGGCGATCACCTCGGGCTGACCTTCGAGACCGTGAGCCGCGCCTTCAGCGCGCTGAAGCGCCGTGCCGCGATCGAGATGCGCGGGACGGACCGGTTCCGCGTTCTTTCGGCCCAGCTCTGAAAACGGTTGCAGATGGTTCCAATTCGCGTCGCCTAACACGGTCCTGAGCTTCCTCGCCCCACGACCGCCTCGCCCCGCACCTGCCTCCCCCACGCCCCCAAGAAGCCCCGGTCCGGTCCCCTGCCGCGCCGGGGTTTCGCCTGAACCGGCCCCCGCACCAGCTCCCGACCAAGCGCTGAACCAGGCGATGCCGGTTGACGCCCCCGCCCGCGTTGGCGAAGAACCGTAGGCTCGCTTGCGGCCTAACATTCCGGCTGTCTCGCGGCCCAACCACCGACGGGGGCGCCATGTTCAAGAAAATCCTGATTGCCAACCGCGGAGAGATCGCCTGTCGCGTGATCAAGACCGCACGGCGCCTCGGCATCTCCACGGTCTCCGTGTTCTCCGATGCGGACCGCGACGCGCTGCATGTGCGCATGGCGGACGAGGCGGTGCATCTCGGACCCCCGCCCGCTGCGCAGTCCTATCTCCTGATCGACCGCATCCTCGAGGCCGTCCGCGCCACCGGGGCCGAGGCGGTCCATCCCGGCTACGGCTTTCTCTCCGAACGCGCGGAATTCGCCCAGGCGCTCGCCGATGCCGGCGTCGCCTTCCTCGGCCCGCCCGTGGGCGCCATCGAGGCGATGGGCGACAAGATCACCTCCAAGAAGCTCGCCGCCGAAGCCGGCGTCTCCACCGTCCCCGGCTATATGGGCCTCATCGACGATGCCGAGGAGGCCGTGCGCATCGCCGGCGAGATCGGCTACCCGGTGATGATCAAGGCCTCCGCCGGCGGCGGCGGCAAGGGCATGCGCATTGCCTGGTCGAACGAGGAGGCACGCGAGGGCTTCCAGTCCTCCAAGAACGAGGCGAAGGCCAGCTTCGGCGACGACCGCATCTTCATCGAGAAGTTCGTCACCTCCCCGCGCCATATCGAGATCCAGGTCCTCGGCGACCAGCACGGCACCTGCCTCTATCTCGGGGAGCGCGAGTGCTCCATCCAGCGGCGCAACCAGAAGGTGATCGAGGAGGCGCCCTCGCCCTTCCTCGACGAGGCCACGCGTCGCGCCATGGGCGAGCAGGCCGTCGCCCTCGCCAAGGCGGTGGACTACTGCTCCGCCGGCACGGTGGAGTTCATCGTCGATGCCGATCGCAACTTCTACTTTCTCGAGATGAACACGCGCCTGCAGGTGGAGCACCCGGTCACCGAGCTTGTCACCGGGATCGACCTCGTGGAGCAGATGATCCGCGTGGCCGCCGGCGAGAAGCTCGCCTTCGGGCAGGAGGATGTGCGGCTGACCGGCTGGGCGCTGGAGAGCCGGCTCTACGCGGAAGACCCCTATCGCGGCTTCCTGCCCTCCATCGGCCGGCTCACCCGCTACCGCCCGCCTGCCGAGACCGCGGCCTATCTGCCCGGCACCCCCGCCGGCGGCGCGGGCGAGACCGTGGTGCGCAACGACACGGGCGTCGAGGAGGGCGGCGAGATCAGCCGGTTCTACGACCCGATGATCGCCAAGCTCTGCACCTGGGGCCGCGACCGTTCCGCAGCGCTCGAGGCCATGCGCAACGCGCTCGACGGCTTCGAGCTGGAGGGCATCGGCCACAACCTGCCCTTCCTCGCCGCCGTCTACGACCACCCGAAGTTCATCTCCGGGGACATCTCCACCGCCTTCATCGCCGAGGAGTACACCCAGGGCTTCGAGGGTGTGGTGCCGGCGGAGGCGGTCCTCGGCCAGCTCGCCGCGGCCGCCGCGGCGATGCAGCGGCGCGTGGACGAGCGCGCGGCCGCGATCTCCGGCGCGCTCTCGCATCACCGCCGGACGCTGCCGGAGGCGATGGTGGTCACGATTGCAGGGCAGGACATCCCGGTTCGCGTCGCCTTCGCCGAACCCTTCGCGGATGTCGCCGCGCATGCGCCGGGCGGCCCCGCGCCCGAGGGCGACACGGTCGTCGTGAAGACGCTGGACTGGCAGCCGGGCGAGCGCCTGGCGCGGATCGTGCTGCCCGGTGCGGCGCCGATGCTCATCAAGGTCGACCAGCGCACCGAGGGCTTCCGCCTGCGCTACCGCGGCGCCGATCTCGACGTGAAGGTGCGCACGGCCCGCGCCGCCGCCCTTGCGCGGCTCATGCCCGAGAAGGCGGTGGCGGATACCTCCAAGATGCTGCTCTGCCCCATGCCTGGCGTCGTCGTCTCCATCGCGGTGGCGGAGGGCGACGAGGTGCAGGAGGGCCAGGCGCTCTGCACCGTCGAGGCCATGAAGATGGAGAACGTGCTCCGCGCCGAGCGCCGCGCCAAGGTCTCGCGCATCAACGCCGAGCCCGGCGCCAGCCTCGCGGTGGACGATGTGATCATGGAGTTCGCCTGATGGCGCTTTCACCCGCCCTCGCCGCCGCCTTCGAGGCGCGCTTCGGCGGCGATTGCGGGGCGGAGGACGAGGGCCTCGACCGGGAGGCCCGCGCCGCGCTGCTCGCGCTCACGGACCGGCGCGCCTGTCGCCGCTTCCAGGCGCGCGGGCGCGGCCGCATCGTCGGC
>JBCBWF010000365.1:0-5106 GCA_039817245.1 Pseudomonadota bacterium
CGGGATGGTCTGGTCGCGGATGATTACGAGCTTCGAGAACGCCGCTGCGATGCGGCCGCTGATCATCACCAACAGCCCCCCGGGCTCGATGATCGTGCCGAGCCATGTGGCCGAGCTCGGCTTCTTTGCGCTGCGTGCCAAGACCCAGCTGCGCGACGTGATGGCCGTGGCCCAGGGCTGAGCAGCGCTGAGGCCGCACGAGCCAGAAGAGAAAGGAGACGACCAATGAGCGCAGAGACCACCGAAGACGCCACGGTTCGCCCAGGCATCCCGCCTTCCGCCCCGATCGGCGCCAAGCTGAGCGACATGATCGACAAGGCCCTGAACGGGCTGCGCGGCGTGCTGCCGAAAGGGGGCAAAGCGCAGGCGGCGGGCGGCCGAGCCTCCGGCAAGGCGTCGGCCCAGACCGCCGCGCCGGCAAAGGCGGCGGAACGGCCCCCCGTCGGCACGGCGCGGCTTACGGAGATGCTGGCGACCTCCCGGTTCAGCCTCGCCACTCTCGCGATGTCCGCCGCCGTCATCTGGGCGATCATCGCCTTCAACTACTGGCGGTGAGACGACCGGCGCCGCGGCCGGTTCGTCCTCGCCCCCCGGCCCGGCGCGCTGCGACCTAGCGCCCTCCGCACACTCCGCGCTAGGGGCGCGCCGCCACCCAGCGGCGCGCCGACAGCCCGGCCCAGCGCCCCGTCGCGAGGCAGCCGGTGATGAGATAGCCGCCCGTGGGCGCCTCCCAGTCCAGCATTTCGCCGGCGCAGAAGACACCCGGCAGAGCCCGCAGCATCAGCGCCTCGTCGAGCGCCTCCCAGGCGACGCCGCCGGCGGTGGAGATCGCCTCGTCCATCGGGCGCGGGCCGTCATGGCGGACCGCCAGCGCCTTCAGCCGGGCCGCCAGCGCCTCCGGCTCCGCGGGCAGGGGGCGGGCGAACTCCATCAGCAGCGCACGGCGGGCGGGATCGATCTTCAGCCCCTTGCGCAGCACGCTCGCCAGGCTGGCCTTGCCCCGCGGGCGCGAGAGCCGCTCGGCCACGCGGTCTGCCGCTAGGTCCGGCAGCAGATCGAGCGTGAGCGGCGCGCCCTCGCGCAACTCGCGGTAAAGCGCGTAGATGCCGCTGCCCTCGAGCCCGCGCGCGGAGATCACGCATTCGCCCCGGATCCGGCGCGCGCCCGCGGCGAGGCCGATATTCTTCACCGGCTGGCCGAACTGCGCCGCAATGGGCGCCGACCAGGCCACGCGGATACCCATGTTCGCCGGGCGGAAGGGGGCGAGGGCAATGCCCGCGTCGCGCAGGATCGCGCTCCACGCCCCGTCCGAGCCGAGCCGCGCCCAGCTCGCACCGCCGAGGGCCAGGACGCCCACATCCGGGCGGAGGCAGCGCGGGCCCTCGGATGTCTCGAAGCGCCAGCCGAGCGACCCGCCCCCGCGCTCCCAGCCGGTCCAGCGCCAGCGCCGCTCCAGCGCCACACCGCGCTCGGCCAGCCGCGCCAGCCAGGCGCGCAGCAGGGGCGAGGCCTTCATCGCCTCGGGAAAGACCCGGCCCGTGGAGCCGGTGAAGACCGGCTGGCCGAGCGCGCGCGCCCAGGCCTGCACGGCCTCGGGTTCGAAACCGGCGAGCATCGGGCCGAGCGGCCCTTCCGCCTCGCGATAGGCTTCGGCGAAGCGCGCGGCCGGCTCGTCCTTGGTGAGGTTCAGCCCCGAGCGCCCCGCCATGAGGAACTTGCGGCCGGGCGAGGGCATCGCCTCGGCAATGGTGACCTGGGCGCCGCCCTCCGCGAGCATCTCGGCCGCCATCAGCCCGGCCGGGCCCGCCCCGACGACCAGTGCCTCCGCCATCCTGCCCCGCACCTGCCCCGTACCTGCCCCGTACCTGCCCCGTACCTGCACCGCACCTGCCTGGCGCCCGTGCCGGTCGGCACCGCGCCGCCGCGCGCCCGAGAGAGCACACCGCCCGCCATGCCAGCAATCCGAAACTGCGCCCCGGGCGGGCCCGGCAGGCCCCGATTGCGAACACGCGGCCGAGACGGTACCCTGCCCCGGCATCAGGAGGCTGTGATGAAAGCGGTTTTTGCGATTCTCGCGCTGTTGCTCGCCTTCGTGCAGCCGGCCCAGGCCGAGCGGCGGCTGGCGCTCGTGATCGGCAACGGCGCGTATGACAGCCTCGGCGATCTCGCCAATCCCGCCGCGGATGCGCGCCTGATGTCCGACGCGCTGGAGAGCATCGGCTTCGAGGTCACCGTGCTGCGCGACGCGGACGAGGCGGCGATGAAGCGCGGCATCGTGCGGTTCGGCCGCTCGCTGCGCGCCGCGGGCGAGGACGCCGTCGGCCTCTTCTACTTCGCCGGCCACGGCGTACAGGCCTACGGCGCCAACTATCTCCTGCCCACGGGCATCGATGCGCAGGACGAGGCGGATCTCGAGATCGGCGGCGTAAAGGCGGACTGGGTGCTGCGCCAGATGGAGAGCGCCGGCAACGCCATCAACATCGTGATCCTCGATGCCTGCCGGAACAACCCCTTCGCCGGCAGCTTCCGCTCGCCCGAACGGGGCCTTGCGCGGATGGATGCGCCGCGCGGCAGCTTCATCGCCTACGCGACCGCGCCCGGCGCCGTGGCGGTGGACGGCACGGCCGGCAACAGCCCCTACACCGCCGCCATCGCCCGCGCGCTCACGGTGCCCAACCTGCCGATCGAGCAGCTCTTCAAGCAGGTGCGTGTGGATGTGATCGAGGCCACCAGCGGCGCGCAAACCCCGTGGGACAGCTCCTCGCTCACGCGCGATTTCGCCTTCAACACCGCAGCCCCCGCGCTGCCGGAGCTGGCCGAGGCGGTCGCGCGCGGCGCCATCCGCGCAGGCTCGCCCGAGTACCGGCTGTGGCGGCTGGTGGAGGGGAGCGCGGAGGCCGATCATCTGCGCCTCTTCCTCGACATCTTCCCCGCGAGCCCGCTGCGCACCGAAGCGCTGGCGCGGATCGAGACGCTGGAGCCCACCGTGGTGGCCAGCGCGCCGGCGCACAGCCTGACCCGCTCCGCCGCCCCGCCGCCGGGCACGCTCTCGCTGTCGCTCACCAACAACCACACCACCTGGACCCTTTGCGCCCAGCGCGACCTCGTGGCCCCCCTGCCCGTGCCGCAGGAAGAAGGGGCATGGCAGAACGTGCGCATGACCGATGGCTCGCGCGCGGAGATGCGCCTCAGCCGCACCGATGGCGGGGCGCGCCTTTTCGTGCGGCCCTATCCGGATCTCAGCGCCTCGGCCGTCATGGCCGTCGATCTCGACGGGCTGGAGCCGGGCACCAAGGCCGTCCTGCATTCGCGCCTGGCCTGGCAGCCCCTGCCCTGCGGGCGCATCACCGCCTTCGTCACCATCGAGGAGCCGCAAGAATGACCGAGCCCCGGCGAACCGCCCTTCCCGCTCTCGCGCTGTCCCTGGCGCTCGGCACCGCCGCGATGGCGGATCCGGTGGCGCTGGTCATCGATGTGGAAGGAACGGTGTCGCCGAGCATCCTGCCCTTCCAGGAGCTGGAGGACGGGCAGGTGCTGGAGCTCGCGGCCGGCGCCCGCCTCGTCTTCTCGCACTACGGCGCCTGCCGCGAGGTGGAGGCTGTGGGCGGCGAGGTCGAGGTCACGCGCGCCGGCTTCTGGGCCCTCGGCGGTGCCGTGCGCGAACAGGCGGTGCCCTGCCCGCTGGTGGTCTCCGAGGTCTCGGGCGCCGGCGAGATCCGGCCGGCCGGCGTGGTGCTGCGCAGCGCCCTGGGGGCGGCGCCCGTGGAGATCGCGGTTCTCGGCGCCGGCGCCGAAGCCCCCCGGGCACGTGCGGGCGAGGCCGAGATCGGCACCTGGCAGCGCAGCGATGCGGGCCAGTTCGGCCGCGTCGAGCCCGCGGATTTCGACGAGGTCTTCGAGATCGATCTGGCGCTGCCCGGCGACTACCCCGGCGAGGCGCGCAGCGTCACGCGGCGCGTCCGCCCGGGACCCGGCCGGCTGATCGTGCTGCGCGCCGACTGAGCGCTCATTTCGAGGTGAAGGCGAGGACCCCGTCCCAGGCCCCGCCCGGCCCAGACTCGCTCGGCCCGGACACGCCCGCTCCGGACACGCCTTCGGGGTCCGCGCCGTTCGGCGGCGCGCCCTCTCTCTCCGCCGCGAGCGCCTTGGCGCGCCGGTGTGCGTCGCAGGCCATGAGCCGCGCGGGCCCCGCGCCGCGCCACTCGGTCCCCTGCAGCGCGTCCCATCCGGCGGCGGCGAGGCCGAAGCGGCCTTCCTCATAGGCGGCCAGCGCCTCGGCATAGCGGCGGGCATGGCTCCAGGTCGCCTCCTCCGGCGTGAGCGGCGCGTAGATCGAGAGGGGCGCCGCCCGGCCCTTCACGCGGATCCGGGCGAGGCGCAGCACCTCGCTGCCAGCCCCGGCGCCCATCGCCCGCACCGTTCCCTCGCCCAGGATCACCGGTGTCGCGAACACGCCCGGCAGGCTCTCAAGCCGCGCCGCCACGTTCACGGTCTCGCCCACCACCGAGTAGTTGAGCCGGTGGCGCGCCCCGATATTGCCCGCGGAGACGCTGCCCGAATTGATCCCGATCTTCACGCGAAAGCCCGGCAGGCCGGCCGCCGCATCCGCCTCCGCCTGCGCGCGCACCGCCGCCTCGATGGCCAGCGCCGCCTGCACGGCCGCGCGCGCATGGTCCGGGATCGGTGCCGGTGCGTTCCAGATCGCCATCACCGCATCGCCGATGAACTTGTCCACATAGCCGTCATGGTCGCGGATGATGGTGCTGATGAGGTCGAGATAGCGGTTGAGAAGGCTCATGAGCCTGTCGCTCTCCACGGTCTCGGAGAGGGCGGTGAAGCCGGAGAGATCGGCGAACATCACCGTCGCCTCGCAGGGCGCGCCGCCGAGCCGGGGCATCTCGCCCTCCGCCACCATCCGCTCGATCAGGACCGGCGCGAGATAGTGCTCGAAGCGGCGGCGGAGCGAGCGGGCGTCGCGCTCCAGCACGCCGAGGCGGAGCGTGAAGGCGAGCGCCGCGGCCGCCGGCGGGGCCCAGAGCGTCGCACCGCTGGCGAGTAG
This sequence comes from Pseudomonadota bacterium, assembly GCA_039817245.1. GTDB lineage: Bacteria > Pseudomonadota > Alphaproteobacteria > Rhodobacterales > Rhodobacteraceae > Thermohalobaculum. Next base: position 5,060 of record JBCBWF010000365.1, read on the forward strand.
GAGGCCGGACCACTCGAGCAGGAGCGCGCCGGCGAGAAGGCCGCCGC
>JBCBWF010000250.1:0-7657 GCA_039817245.1 Pseudomonadota bacterium
CGCGATCGGGTTGTGGCTGTCGAAGGTCGAGGGCGTCCATCCGAGCAGGTAGAACGAGGTGTCGTAGTTGTTCTGCGCCAGCACCTTGCCGAAATACTTCGACTTGGTCTGCGCCAGCAGGTCCACCTTCACGCCGATGCGCGCCAGCATGGAGGCGGCCGCCTGGCAGATCCGCTCGTCGTTCACATAGCGGTCGTTCGGGCAGTCCATGGTGACCTCGAACCCGTCCGGATAGCCCGCCTCGGCCATCAGCGCCTTGGCCTTCTCGACGTCGTAGCCGGGGCGCTGGGCGTTGAGCTCGGCATTGAAGCCGTTCACCGCCGGGGCGACCATCAGGTTGGTCGGCTGCGCGGCGCCGCGCATCACCTTCTGCTTGATCGCGTCGATATTGATCGCGTGCATGAAGGCCTGGCGCACCCGGACATCCTTGAACGGGTTCTTGCCCTTGATGTTGGAGTACAGAAGTTCGTCGCGCGACTGGTCGAAGCCGAGAAAGATGGTCCGCGCCTCGGGCCCGGTCAGCGGGGCCACGCCATCGGCGGCCTCCAGGCGCTGCCAGTCCTGCACCGGCACCGGATAGACCATGTGCACATCGCCCGAGATCAGCGCGGCGACGCGCGTGGCGTCCTGGCTGATCGGCGTGAAGACGGCCGAGGTCACATTGGTCGGCGCGTCGCCCCAGTAGCCTTCATGGCGCTCCAGCACGGTCTTTACGCCCGACTGGCGCTCGACCAGCTTGAAGGGCCCGGTGCCGTTGGCGTTGAGGTTGGCGAAATTGCCCTCGTCGCCGCCCTTCACATTGGTGGCCGCGGCGGCGCCGTTCGCCTCCGACCACTCCTTGTCCATGATGTAGAAGATCTCGAGCTGGAACGGCAGGATCGGGTCCGGCGTCGGCGTGATGAAGTCGATCGTGTGCTCGTCGATGATCTTCACATCCGAGATAAGTGCGGCCACCGGCTTGATGTCCGAGCCTTCCGTGCGGATGCGGTCCACCGAGAACTTGACGTCCTCCGCGGTGAACGGGTTGCCGTTGTGGAAGGTCACGCCCTGGCGCAGATGGAAGCGCCAGACGGTGGGCTCGATGTTCTCGAAACGCTCGGCCAGCGCGCCGACCATGTTCATCTCCGCATCGCGGATGACCAGGCCCTCATAGATGTTGCGCTGGAAGCCGAGGGTCATGGTCTCGAACAGGCCATGGGGGTCCATGGTCTGCACATCGCCCTGGAAGCCCCATTTGAACTCGGCCGCGCCCGCCGGCACCGCCAGTGCCGAAGAGGCGAGCAGTGCAGCCGCAAGTGTCTTCAGTTTCCGCATCGGTCTTTCCCTGTCGCATCGCAGGCCGTTCGCCTGCCTCTTTTTTGCCTATGCTGACATTTCCCCCGCCCGCCTCACTTGGCAACCCCCCGAACGCTCTGCGCGCCCTGAGTTCGACCCGCGCATTGGCAGGTGCACGCTTGCCCGCGCCGCGCCGTCGCGGTCTCGCCGCGACGCACAGTCCCGCCCCGTGCGTCGATCGCGCCCGATTCTGCGCCCCGGCGGGAGAGGAAGTCCACCGATCCGGCCGATCCGCGGGTGCTGGAGACTCGCCCCTGCGATCGCTCCCTCCCACGTCATTCTGCGCAACGGTCTATGAATGCAGCGTAACCATGCTCGTTTGCTTGCAGGTTGCTATCAGTGCATTGACGTTCATCTTATGTTTCGAATTCTGGGGAGCATAATGACGTGGGAGGGAGCGGGAGCACGCGCGATCAATATCGATCGGGAAGTGCAACGAACCAACCGAAAGCACCGCAGCCAGCGAAGCGGGCGAGGCAGGTTGGGAAGGATAGGCGCTCAGGGCCGGCGCCGGTGTGGCGCTTGTGGCCGTAGGTGCGTTGGCGCCAGAAGGTCGCGAAGGCCGGGACTGTGTGTTGGCCGCCCTCGATGCGAAGGAGCCGCACAGGGCCCTATTGCGCGACGCCGGTCCAGTGCGTGAGCCGCGCTGCGGCCGTCCTGCGCGTCACGGTGCGGTTGGGAGCGCCGGCGTTCGCCTGTTCAGCCGTGCCGTGCGCTGCTGAGCGCCAGGGGCGCTCGCCCGAGTGCGCGCGAACTGTCCGGAAGGCCCGGCCGTCACAGCGCCGGATCCCTTTCCCGGCGCCCTCGATCGCTGTGACCGGAGCGGGCAGGGGCACAGCCCTCCGCCTGCCGCGCAAACTTCCAGTCGATCCGCGGCGCCGCGGCGGCAGAAAGCATTTCCGCCGTCTCAGGTCGTGAGCCGGTCCTTGAAGATCGTCCCGTCCTTCATCACCAGCGGGATCTGCGCGCCGTCCTCCGTGAGGCAGGCGATATCCTCCAGCGGGTTGCCCTCCACCACGATCAGATCCGCGCGGTAGCCGGGCGCGAGTCGGCCGATCTCGCCCTCCATCCCGAGGATCTCCGCATTCACCTCCAGCGACGCCGCCAGCGCGCCATGCGGCCCCAGCACCTCCGCCGACAGTGCGAACTCGTTGGACTGGAAGCGGTGGCAGGGGCCCAGCAGATCCGTCCCGAACCCGATCTTCACCCCCGCATCGCGGGTCAGCTCCATCGCCCCCAGCCCCGCCTCGGTGATGGTCTTCAGCTTCCGGATCGAGATCTCCGGGAAGCCGAACTCCCGCCCATGCTTCTCCAGCGCCCAGTAGGTGATGTTGGTCGGCACGTGATAGGCGCCCTTCTCGGCCACCAGCCGCGCGGTCTCCGCATCGATCAGGTTGCAGTGCTCCACCGTGCGCACCCCCGCCTTCACCGACATCGCGATGGCCGCCGGCGTGTAGGTATGCGCCATGGTGTAGGTCTGCCAGGCCGCGGCCTCCTCGCAGATCGCCACCAGCTCCTCCATCGAGTACTGCGTGTTCTCGATCGGATCGGAGGGCGAGGACACCCCGCCCCCGGCCATGATCTTCACGTGATGCGCACCCTTCCTGAGCTCGTCGCGCGCCGCGCGCCGGCACTCGTCCACCCCGTCCGCGATCCGGCCGAGCTGCTGGCCGAGATTGTGCCGCTCCACCTCCGAGGCCTGGGACATCACCGTCGGCGGGCGGATATCCGAATGCCCCCCCGTCTGGCTGAGCGCCAGCCCGCAGACGAAGAGCCGCGGGCCGCGGAAGAGCCCGTCCGCCACCGCATCCGCCAGCCCGCGATCCGCGCCCGCCGCATCCCGCACGGTGGTGAAGCCGCGCATCAGCATGCCGTCCATGATCTGCGCGGTCTGTCCGATCAGATAGCTCACCGGCGTCGCCATCAGACCGGCCAGATCCAGCCGCGTCGCCTTCACATGCACATGCGCATCGATCAGCCCGGGCATCAGGGTCAGGCCCTTGAGGTCGATCTCCCGCGCCCCCTCCGGCGCCTTCAGGCGGATATCGGCGATCTCGGCGATCCGGCCGTCCACCACGAGCAGGTCGTAGCCCTCGCGCGCCTCGGTCTCGGTCGCATCCACCAGCGTCGCGTGGCGAAAGAGCGTCGCAGCCATCGCCCCGCCCCCTCAGGCGCCGGCCGCGGCGGCGGCGGCCCTCAGCGGCATCGCGGTCTCCGCCAGGCGCACCCAGTAGCTGCAGCCGATGGGGATGATCTCGTCGTTGAAGTCGTATTCCGGGTGGTGCAGGCCCGCGCTCTCGCCCTGGCCGATGAAGATGAAGGCCCCCGGCCGCGCCTCCAGCATGAAGGAGAAGTCCTCGCCCCCCATCACCGGCTCCACGCCCGTATCCACATTCTCCTCGCCCGAGACATCGGCGGCCACGCGCGCGGCGAAATCGGTCTGGTCGGCATGGTTCACCGTCACCGGGTAGAGCCGGGTGTAGTCGAAGGTGATCTCTGCGCCGAAGGTCGCCGCGATTCCCTCGCAGGCCTGCGCCATCCGCGCCTCCACCAGATCGCGCACATCGGCCTCCAGCGTCCGCACCGTTCCGCCCATGCGCGCGCTCTGCGGGATCACGGTGTTGGTGTCGCCCGCATGGATCTGCGTCACCGAGATCACCGCCGAGCCGATCGGGTCCACATTGCGCGACACGATGGTCTGGAAGGCCTGCGTCAGCATGGCCGCCACGACCACCGGGTCGATCGTCTCCATCGGCCGCGCCGCATGCCCGCCGCGCCCCTCGATATGGATCTCGAAGAAGTCCGAGGCCGCCAGCAGCGGGCCGGCGCGCATCGCGAAATGGCCCACCGGCCGACCGGGCGCGTTGTGCATGCCGTAGACCTCGTCGATGCCGAAGCGCTCCATCATGCCGTCCTTCACCATGAGATCGCCGCCGCCGCCGCCCTCCTCGGCGGGCTGGAAGATCACGGCCACGGTGCCGTCGAAATTGCGCGTCTCGGCGAGGTATTTCGCAGCGCCCAGCAGCATCGCGGTGTGCCCGTCATGGCCGCAGGCATGCATCTTTCCGGGATGGGTCGATTTGTGAGGCAGGTCGCGCACCTCCTGGATCGGCAGCGCGTCCATATCCGCGCGCATCCCGATGGTGCGCCCGCTGCCGGCTGCCCGCCCGCGGATGATGCCCACGACCCCGGTGCGCCCGATGCCCTCCACCACCTCGTCCACGCCGAATTCGCGCAGCTTGTCCGCCACCAGCCCGGCGGTGCGGGTCACGTCGAAGAGCAGCTCGGGATGGGCATGGATGTCGCGGCGCCACTCGGCGATCTCGTCGGCCAGTTCGGCGAAACGGTTGATGACGGGCATGATGAGGTCCTCGCTCTCAGGATCGCCTGCGCGACCGGTGCGTGTGTGGCGCCATCCTCACTGCAACCCGCCCGCGATGCCAGTGGGTTTTACTGAATTGCCGCTCTTCAGACGGGGAAGGGGGGCGACGGACCGCGACCGGCCCGCTGCATACGGGCTGCATGCGCTGTGCACACAGCGTGCATCGCCGGATCCTGGCCCGACCGGGCTTGCCGCGGCCGCCACGCTCCGCTCAGATGCCGCCGCCATCCTTCCAGCCGGCCGAGGAGCCCGCCCATGCTGATCGACCCCGACCGCCTGCTCGCCGATCTCGAGACGCTGCGCGGCTTCGGCCGCGAGGGCGCGGGCGTGGTGCGCCCGGCCTTCTCTGAGGCGGAGATCGCGGCCCGGCTCTGGAGCGCCGAGAAGATGCGCGAGGCGGGCCTCTCCACGCTGGTCGACCCGGCCGGAAACGTCTTCGGCCTGCCCCCCGGCGATGGGCCCTGGCTGCTGCTCGGTTCGCATACGGACAGCCAGCTCGAAGGCGGCTGGCTCGACGGCGCCTATGGCGTGATCGCCGCGCTCGAGGCCGCCCGCGCGCTGCAGGCCGCCGGCCGCCCGCCCGTCGCCGTCGTGAACTTTCAGGACGAGGAGGGCCGCTTCGGCGCGCTCACCGGCTCCAATATCTGGGCCGGCAATCTCGATCTCGCCACCGCCGACGCGCTGCAGGGGCCGGATGGGCGCAGCTTCGGCGAGGCCCGCGCCGCCATGCCGGGCAAGGCCGATCAGTTCGTGCCGACCGAGCGCTTCAAGGGCTTTCTCGAGATCCATATCGAGCAGGGCCCCTGGCTCGTGGAGGCCGGCGAGGCGGTGGGCGTCGTGGAGCGCATCGTCGGCATCGGGCGCATGAGCATCACCTTCACCGGCGAGCAGAACCATGCGGGCACGACGCCCATGGCCCGCCGCCGCGACGCCTTCCAGGGCCTCGCCGCCTATGCCACCCGCCTCAACGCCGCCCTCGCCCCGATCGTGACGGAGGCCACGGTATGGACCATCGGCAGCGCCCGGATCCACCCGGGCGCCCCCTCGATCGTGCCGGGAAAGGCGGTCTTCTCCGTGCAGTGGCGCGATGCGGAGGCGGAGCGGCTGGAAGCGATGCGCGGCGCGATCCGCGAGACCGCCGCGGCCGTCGCCGCCGAGCGCGGCCTCGGCTGCGCCGTCGCGGAGGGCGTCGCCATCCCGCCCCGCGCCTTCGATGCGGCCTTCTGCGACGCCCTCGCCGCGGCCGCGGAGACGGTGGTTCCCGGCCGCTGGCGCCGCATGCCCTCCGGCGCGCTACACGACACCTCCTGCGCGGCCTCGCGCATGCCGGCGGCGATGCTCTTCGTGCCCTCCATCGGCGGTATCAGCCACAGCTTCGCGGAGGACACGGCTCCCGCGGATCTCGTGGCCGGCGCCGAGACCCTCGCCCAGTCCGCCGCCCGCCTCGCCTGACCGCGTAGAACGCCGCCAGGCGCGCTGCCGGGCCACTCGCGCGCATCTGCGATGCACGCCTCGCCCGCCCGCCAGCCCGGTGGGCCCTCGGGCGGAGCTTGTCCCCGGACCAATAAGGGGAGGCGGGTGGGTGAGACGGGCCCCGCAGGGGCGCGGCGAATGGACCCGTCTCCCCGCCGCGTCAGCGGTCCTGCGTCTCCCAGGCCGGATGCACCCAGGCTGCGCGGTTGTCGCGCGCGAGCGGCGCGCGCGCCAGGACATGGTCCGACGCCTTCTCGCTCAGCATGATCGAGGGCCCGTTCAGGTTCCCGTTCGGGATGCGCGGGAAAAGGCTCGAATCCGCCACCCTGAGCCCCTCCACCCCGATCACCCGGGTCTCGGGGTCCACCACCGCCAGCGGATCCGCCGCCGCCCCCATCCGGCAGGTCCCGCACGGGTGGTAGGCGCTCTCCGCATGGTCGCGTACGAAGGCGTCGATCTCGTCGTCGCGCTCCACCCCCGCCCCCGGCTGGATCTCGGAGCCGCGAAAGGCGTCGAACGGCGCCTGCGCAAAGATCTCCCGCGCGATCCGGATGCAGCGGCGGAAATCGGCCCAGTCCTGCGCCTCGCTCATATAGTTGAACCGGATCTCCGGCGCCGCCTCCGGATCCGCCCCCTTCAGCCGCACCGTCCCGCGCGAGGCCGAGCGCATCGGGCCCACATGCGCCTGGAAGCCATGCCCCTCCGCCGCCGCCTGCCCGTCATAGCGCACCGCGATGGGCAGGAAGTGAAACTGGATGTCCGGATACCGCACCCCGGCGCGCGAGCGCAGGAAGGCCGCGCTCTCGAACTGGTTCGACGCCCCCGGCCCGGTCTTGGCCAGCAGCCATTCGAGCCCCACCCGCGCCTTGCCGAGCAGCGACCAGTAGCGAAAGAGCGTGATCGGCTGCGTGCAGGCCTGCTGGATATAGACCTCCAGATGATCCTGCAGGTTCGCCCCAACCCCGGGCCGGTCCGCCACCACCGCGATCCCGTGCTCGGCCAGGTGCGCCCCCGGCCCGATCCCCGACAGCATCAGGAGCTTCGGCGAGTTGATGGCCGAGGCCGCGAGGATCACCTCGCGCCGCGCGCGCACGGTCTCGACCCGGCCGCCGCGGGCGATCTCCACGCCCCGGGCGCGCCCCTCCTCGATCACCACGCGCCGCGCGAGGCAGCGCACCAGATCGCAGTTCTCCCGCTTCAGCGCCGGCTTCAGATACGCATTCGCCGCAGACCAGCGCCGGCCCTGCCAGACCGTCGCCTCCATCGGGCCGAAGCCCTCCTGCTTCTCGCCGTTGTAGTCGTCGGTGCTCTCGTAGCCCGCCGCGCGCCCGGCCTCGACGAAGGCCGCGAAGAGCGGATTGTCCCGCCGCCCGCGGCTGATATGGAGCGGCCCGTCCGTCCCCCGCCAGGCCGGATCGCCCGGACCCGCATCCGCGAAGGGCCCGCCCGGATGCCAGCTCTCCATCC
>JBCBWF010000657.1:0-1757 GCA_039817245.1 Pseudomonadota bacterium
GCCAGGTTGCCCAGCGGCGCCTTGGTCTTCAGGCAGCAGGGGAAGATGTCTCCGTTCGGATCGATCGAGACCTCCGAGCCGGAATAGCCGCGCATCAGGAAGTTTAGCCCGCCCGACCAGGCGTTGCAGAAATTGTCCGTGATCCCGGCCTTGGAGAGCGAGTTTTCCCAGGCGCGCCCGCGGGGCCATATCTTGCCGATCCAGGCATCGTCCGTCGCGCCGAAGAACGAGTAGACGGGGCCGTCCTCCACCTTCCAGTCCCGCACATCCTTGCGCAGATGGCTGTCCGCCATGCCGGCGGCCTCGAACATCTCGCGCAGGCGCTGTTCCAGCGGGATGCGCTTGTCGCCCTCCATGCCCACATGGAAATCGTCCATGCCCGCGCAGGAGATCATCCAGACGCCGCGATCGAGGAGGTCGCGCACGATCTCCGGGGTCACGAGATCGCCCGTGGTCTGCACCACCACGCGCACGCCCTGGCCGGCATATTTGGCCTGGATCGCCTCCAGCGCTGGGTAGAGCACCTCCTCGCGCACCGGCTCGACGAGCACTTCGCCACCGGCGAGGATGATCCGCCCCGGCTTCTCCGCATAGCCGCCGGGCAGCGTCTCGGAGGGTTCCGACAAGTCGCGATAGACGAGACGGTCCGGCAGATTGGCGATCACTTTGGGGAAAGTGGCCTTCGCTTCGTCCACTACGCCACGCAGCGCGTCTCTTACATAGGGGCGAAAGCGCGTTTCGTAGCAATGCTTGCATTTGCGATGGCATGCCCAGCAGAGCACGTAGTAGAGGCTTTCCATCCGGTCTCTCCGTTGCCTGCCCGAGCCTTGCCAGTGCGCGCCAATGGGATCAATGGATAATGGCCTCTTCGCGAAAGCGTGAGCGGCGGGGCGGCCCCTGAAGCCTCACTCTACCGCGCCTGCACGGCCAGCGGCGAGGGCCGTGGCCAGCTTGCGCTCCCCGGCCGCCGCCTTTTGCGCCGATGCGGGGTCGGGCAGCGGCGGGGCCAGGCCGCAGCGCCGCTCGATCTCCGCATTCACCTCGGCGCCGAGCAGGATGATGAGCGCCGAGAGATAGAGCCACATCAGGAGCCCCACCATCGCGCCGAGCGAGCCGTAGGTGCTGTTGTAGTTCGCGAAATTGGCGACATACCACGAAAAGCCCGTGGAGCCCGCGAGCCAGAGCGCGATCGCCAGGAGCGCGCCCGCGGAGATCCAGGAAAAGCGCGGCCGCATCTCCGCCGGGCCGTAGCGGTAGAGGAGCCCGACGCCGAACAGCACCGCCGCCAGCGCGATCGGCCAGCGCGCGAAGGCGGCTGCGGCGGCGCCGACCGTTGTCACCGGGAAGGCCGCGATCAGCCCCGGGATCACCACCACCGCGGCCAGCGCCACGAGCGCCACCACGATGAGCGCCGCGGTCATCGCATAGGCCGCCGCCATCCCGGTGATGAAACCGCGCTTCTCGGGCACGCGAAACACGATGTTGAGCCCGCGCATCAGCGCGCTCACCCCGGCCTTCGCCGTCCAGAGCATCAGCGCGACCGACAGGAGCGACGCATATCCCAGCGCCTTGCGCCCGGCCGAGGCGATCTCCTCGATCTGGCGGACGATGATCTGATGCGCCCCCGGAGGTGCCCAGTCCGCTACGCTGTCCAGATGCCCGCGGATCGTGGCCGGGTCCGAGACGAAGCCGTAGAGCGCGAAGAGCGCGCCCAGCATGGGGAAGATGGCGAGAAAGCCGTAGAAGGCGACGCCCGC
>JBCBWF010000393.1:0-4745 GCA_039817245.1 Pseudomonadota bacterium
CGGATGTACAGCATCGCGTTGATGGCGCTCGACCCGCCGAGCGTCTTGCCCCTCGGCTGATAACCACGGCGCCCGTTGAGGCCCGGCTGGGGCGTCGTCTCGAAGGCCCAGTTGTTGACCTTGAACGGCTTGCCCGGTGCCATGGCGTAGACGCCGAGGGGCAGGCGCACGAGGAGGCCATTGCCCCCGCCGCCGGCCTCGAGCAGGCAGACGGTGACCTTGGGATCCTCGCTCAGCCGGCTGGCGAGGACGGAACCGGCCGACCCGCCGCCCACGATGACGTAGTCATACTGCATCGGTCGTGGTCCTTCCGCGTCTTTGAGGGGTGCGAAGAATGGGCGGGCGGCTGCCATGGCGCGCTCGGCCGTCGCGCCATGTCACCGCGGCCGCGCTCAGTTGCGCAGCGGTTTGCCGGTCTCGATCAGATGCGCGATCCGCTCCCGGGTCTTCGGCTCCTGCAGGAGCGCCACGAAGGCGGTCTTCTCCAGCGCCATGACCTGCCGTTCGTCGCTGATCTCGATCGGGTCCGCGCCGCCGCCCGTCAGGATGTGGGCGAGCTTGCAGCCGACCACGACGTCATGGCGCGAGGCGAGGCCCATGCGCGCCATGCCCTCGACCATCTGCACCAGCAGCGCCTCGCCGCTCGGTCCGGGCAGGTGATAGCTGGCCGGCTCCGCCGGCGCGAAGTCCCCGACCATGGCGAGCGCGCGCGCCTTCGCATCGGCGAGCAGGCGATTGCGGTTCATGGTGATGCCGTCGCTGGAGCGCAGGAAGCCCAGTTCCCTGGCCTCCGCCGCCGAGGTCGACACCTTGGCGGTCGCGATGGTTTCGAAGGCCTTCATCGCCGCTGGCATCGGGCCCCGCGGCATGCCCCGCGCGGATCCGAGCCGTCGCACCATCTCGCTGCACCCGCCCCAGGCGGGCACCAGGCCCACGCCGGCCTCGACCAGGCCCATGTAGCATTCGGCATGGGCCTGCACCGCGTTGCAGTGGAGCGCGAACTCGCAGCCGCCGCCAAGCGCCATGCCCGCCACGCCGCCGACGACCGGGAAGGGCGCGTCGCGCATCCGGGTCAGCACGTCCTGGCCGTAGGCCACGATCTCGCCGATCACCTCCGGCTTGCCGAGCGCCGAGGCCATGCCGGGCAGGTTGGCGCCCACCGAGAAGTTGGGCCCGTCGCTGTAGAGCACGAGAGCCGTGAAATCGCGCTCGACGATCTCGAGGCTCTCGTCGAGCGCGGCCAGCACCTCCCGGTCGACCGCGTTCATATGCGTCGTGATCTCGAAACAGGCGACGCCGTCGCCGAAATCCCAGAGCGCCGCCGCGTCCCATGTCCTCACGGGGCTGGAAGCGTGCTTGATGTCCTCCAGCAGCAGGACGTCCGCCGGCTGCGCGAGGTCCTCGTAGCCACCAGCCCGCAGGCCCTGCCGCTTGCCCGCCACGATGCGGTAGAAGGGACGACCGTCCGCCGCGCGCAGCAATGCCGGAACGTCGCGGCCGTCGGCCTCCAGACGCTCGACAAAGGCGGCAACGCCGATACGGTCGATCAGCTGGAAGGGCCCGTAGGTCCAGTTGTAGCCGAGCCGCATCGCCTCGTCGATCGCCTCGATACGGTCGGCCGCGTCGCCCACAAGTGTCGCCGCATAGCTCAGCGTGTCGGCCATGACGCGCCAAGCATAGCGGCCGAATCTGCTGTCGTCGTCGAGAAGCGCGAGCAGATTACGCTTGGCGTCTTTCAGGACGGGAATGTCGGGCTTGACCGAGGGCCGGTACGCGCCGCTCTCGAGGTCGATGGCCTCCTTGAGCTTACCCTTGGCGCGGTTGATCCGGTAGAAACCGCCCTTGCCCTTGCGCCCGGTATAGCCGGTCTCGATCATCCGCTTCATCAGGGGCTGCGGGCGGAGCTGCGCCTGGAAGGCGTCCTCCGCCTCGAGCGCGCCGCTCAGGCTTTTGGCGACGAGCGGGAAGAGGTCGAGGCCAACGAGATCGGTCATGCCGAAGATGCCGGTCTTGGGGATACCGAAGGGCCGACCCATCACGGCGTCGGCTTCCTCGACGGTCAGGCCGAGATCAAACGCGGTGTTGATCGCCGCAAGGCCCCAGTAGACGCCGAGGCGGTTGCCGATGAAGCCGGGCCGGTCGTTGCAACGCACGACGCCCTTGCCGAGCGCGCGATCGCAGAAGGCGGCGATCGTCTCGACCGCCTCGGGCCGGGTCGAGGGGCTCGCGACCAGCTCGAGCAACTGCATGTAGCGCGGCGGATTGAAGAAATGGGTGACAAGGAAATCGGCTGCGAAGGCCTCGCCCATGCCGCTGGTCAGCATCGCTAGCGGGATTGTCGAGGTGTTGGACGACACGATCGACCCGGGCTTTCGATGCGCATCGATCTTGGCATAGATCGCGTGCTTGATATCAAGCTGCTCTGTCACCGCCTCGATTATCCAGTCGCAGTCAGCGAGCAGGTCGAGGTGATCCTCGATATTTCCGGGCGTGACCAGCTTGGCGGCCGACCTTTTCATGAAGGCGGCGGGCTTGGCCTTCTCCAGCTTGGCGAGCGCGCCCTTGGCGATGGCGCTCCGGTCCTTGGCGTCCGAGGGAACGATGTCGAGCAGCACGGCGGGCACGCCTGCATTTGCCACATGGGCGGCGATGCCGGCCCCCATGACCCCTGCGCCGATGACGGCGACTTTCCTGATCTCTGCCATCAGACCGCCTCGAGGATGGTCGCGATGCCCTGCCCGCCGCCGATGCATTGGCTGGCCAGAGCGAACTCGCCGCCCTCGCGTTTCAAGAGCGAGGCCGCCTTGCCCGTGATCCGCGCGCCGGTGGCGCCGAGCGGATGGCCGAGCGCGATCGCGCCGCCATCGAGGTTGACCTTCTCAGGGTCGAGGTCGAGGTCGCGGATACAGGCGATCGCCTGGCTCGCAAAGGCCTCGTTCAGCTCGGTCACGGCGATGTCGCCGGCGGAGAGGCCGGCGCGCTTCAGCGCCTTGGTGCTCGCGCCGACCGGGCCGATGCCCATGATCGCGGGGCTGCAGCCGGCGACCGCGATGCTCCGGATCCGCGCGAGGACCGGCAGGCCATGCGCCATGGCATAATCCTCGGAGCAGACGAGCGTGGCGGCGGCGCCGTCGGTCAGCGGCGAGGACGTGCCCGCGGTGACCGAGCCGGCCTGGTTGAAGGCCGGCTTCAGTCCGGCCAGCGCCTCGAGCGTGGTTCCGGGGCGCGGGCAGCCGTCCTCGGCGATCGTGCCGGAGGGGCCGTCGATTACAACGATTTCGTCGGACAGGTTGCCCCTTGCCTGCGCGGCCGCGGCCTTGGCCTGGCTGGCGACGGCAAAGGCTTCCTGGTCTGCGCGGGGGATCTGCCAGCGCGTCGCCACGTTTTCGGCTGTGTCGCCCATGCCCAGATAGGCGTCAGGATGGGTGTTCGCGAATTCTGCGTTCGGGATCGGATTAAACCCCATAATGGGGATCCGCGTCATGCTCTCGACGCCCGCGCAGATGAAGACATCGCCGGCTCCGGCGGCGATCGAGCCGACCGCCATGTGGATCGACGTCATCGAGGAGCCGCAGTAGCGGTTCACGGTGACCCCGCCGACACTTTCCGGGAGGCCCGCCATAAGCGCGACCATGCGGCCGATGTTGAAGCCCTGCTCACCTTCGGGAAAGGCGCAGCCGATGACCAGGTCCTCGATGTCAGCGGGCTCGATGCCGGTCTTCTCAAGAAGACCACGGACGACAGCAGTGGCGAGATCGTCGGGCCGTACGGACCGAAGGGCACCTTTGCGCGCAAGGGTGAAAGGCGACCGGGCGTATCCGGCAATGACGGCTCTTTTCACTGAGGGGCTTCCTTACATGCGAGAACATTGAAGGCGATGCCGAGGCCGAATGCCGAAGCACGTTTCTGTTGGTGGCACCGCCCGCCAAGCGGGCGGCCCTTTGCATCATTGCGCGCAGCGATGCCGCGATCTCAGTTCAGGTCGATCGCGATGCGGGCGCCGACGAAGAACGCGTCGTTGTCACGGAATCGCGCAACCGTCGGGCCGCCGGGGCCTGGCGCCGTGTCGGCGTCGCCAAGGAGGGCGTAGCGCGCCCCGAGCGTGAGGCTGAACCTTTCGTACGTGTAGGTGCCGCCCAGCCCAAAGCTCAAGAAACCGTCCCGCGGTGTCAGGTTCCCGAACTTGCCCCCGACACTCGCCTCATAGCCGACATCCCCGAAGAGGGAAAAATCATCCGTGAGCTTGCGGCCCAGGCCGAGGCGGTAGGTGATCGTGTCATCGGGGAAGAACGCAAGCGGGCTTCCGCCGCTGCTGAACAAGGGCGGCTCGATCGTGAACGACCCCCACTCCACCCAACGAACCGAACCGAAGAGCAGCGTCTTGGGGTTGAGACCTGTCTGGAGCTCGAGCATGAGAGACTGCGGAGTATCCAGCGCCGTCACCCCTTCGACCACCGTTCCGTTCGCAAGACTTTCCGTACTGTCGAGGTCGTTCTTGATTTCGGAGTTGTAGGTGATCGCCGCGCGCATTCCGAGGTCGGGGCGTTCCCACGCCGCGCCAACGACAAATCCGACCCCAAATTTGTTATCGACGTCAATTTTGAACCCGTTCGAGGTGGGAATTTCGGCCTCTGCGACGAGGAAGCTGAGACGCGGTCCGGCGTAGACGCTGAAGCCGCCGCCGAGCACGGCCATGCTCTCGGGCAGGTTATATTGCAGGACACCAACGAGCTCGCGGACCTTCA
>JBCBWF010000654.1:0-1801 GCA_039817245.1 Pseudomonadota bacterium
AAAAAAGACCGCGCACGCGATAGAGCAGGATCGGCCGGACGTGCTGGGCAAGCGCCGGTCCTGGTTCCGTAGCCAGCCAGACCTCGACCCCCGGCGACTTGTCTTCGTCGATGAAACCTGGACCGCCACCAACATGGCCCGCAGCCATGGCCGCTGCCGGCGCGGCGAGCGGCTTCGAATGGGCGTGCCGCACGGACATCGCAAGACCACCACCTTCGTGGCGGGCCTGCGCCTCAGCGGCATGGTCGCGCCAATGGTGCTCGACGGCCCGATCAACGGCGACTGGTTCGAGGCCTATACCGTGCACGTGCTGGCGCCGACGCTCCAACCCGGCGACATCGTCATTCTCGACAATCTATCGAGCCACAAACGTGCCACCGCCCGCGAGGCGATCGAGGCAAGAGGCGCCCGCCTCCGGTTCCTTCCGCCTTACAGCCCAGACCTCAACCCCATCGAACTGGCCTTCGCCAAGCTCAAGGCGCTGCTTCGAAGGGCTGCCGAGCGAACCGTGGAGGCCCTGTGGGATCGGATCGGTGCCCTCACCGATGCCTTCTCGCCCCACGAATGCACCAACTACTTCACCGCCTGCGGATACGAACCAGATTGATCGGGCAGCGCTCTAGCCCGCTGCACGATCGCCCAGCAGCAGCGTCAGAGGATCAGGGAGCTTGTCCGGATGCCCCGGAATCCCTGTCCGGATGAAATCGGAATTCGTGTCCGGATCTTATCGGAATGCCTGTCCGGATGACCCCGGAATGCGCAAGTGCGTGAGATCTACGACCGTGATGCCTCCCCGATCGCCGCTGAGGGCCTGGAGCGCATCCGCAAGTTCTACGAGATCGAGCGTGAGATCCGCGGCCGGCCGGCTGAAGCGCGGCTTGTCGTGCGCCAGGCGCGCACCGCCCCTCTTGTCGCCGCGTTCGGGGTCTGGCTGGACGACGTCCGGTCCCGGATCTCGGCCAAGTCGCGGCTGGGCGAGAAGCTCGGCTACATCGCGCGCAACTGGGGCGGCCTGCAGGTCTTCCTCGCCGACGGCCGTGTCGAGATCGACTCCAACGCCGTCGAGAACACCATCCGCCCACTCGCTCTCGGCCGGAAAAACGCGCTCTTCGCAGGCCACGACGAAGGCGGCCGCGCCTGGGGGCGCATCGCCTCGCTCATCGAGACCGCCAAGATGAACGGCGTCGAGCCCTTCGCTTACCTCAAAGCCACGCTCCAAGCCCTCGCCAACGGCCACCCAGCCTCCGAGATCGACGATCTCCTGCCGTGGGCCTTCAATCCCACGTCAAGCTGAGGCCAATACGGGCTCTACGCACCGCTTACAGTGCATTGTGCTGTACACGCGAAAGTCCGCTAATGGGATGTGCCGGCTGCTTCCCCGACACTGGGTAAGCCTTTGTAGGCGGAACCCGAGACAGGAGAAGCGATCATGCCCCATCATCAGCGTTTGGAGATCGGCGACCTTGCAGTCGTCGGCATCGATATCGGGAAGGATGTCTTTCACCTCGTAGGCTTCGACGGCGCTGGAGAGCGCGTTCTGAGAAAGAAGATCAAGCGCCTTGAGCTGGCGAAGGTCTTCGAGGCGCGTCCGCGCTGCATCATCGGCATGGAGGCATGCCTCAGCGCGCATTTCGTCAGCCGAACCCTCCGACGCCTTGGCTTCGAGCCGCGCATGATACCGGCGATCTACGTCAAGCCGTTCAGTCAGGGTCAGAAGAAGGACTTTTTCGATGCCGAGGCGGTCGCCGAAGCGGCGCTCCGCCCGAACCTCAAGACGGTGCGGGAGAAGACACAGGAGCAG
>JBCBWF010000139.1:0-11421 GCA_039817245.1 Pseudomonadota bacterium
CGAGCGCGACCCCTTCCACAGCCTCGATGCCGAAGGGGTGGGCGAGATCATGGCCATCGCCACGGAGCGCGCGCGCGCCACCCGCCCGGGCCTGCCGGTCGGGCTCTGCGGCGAGCAGGCGGCCGATACCCGCTCGGTCGCCGTCTGCGAGGCGATGGCGATGGACTATGTCTCCTGCTCGCCCTACCGCGTGCCGGTGGCCCGCCTCGCCGCGGCCCAGGCCACCATCCTGCGCGCCCGCGGCGAGCGCCCCGAATGACTGCGCCCCGAACGACCATCCCCCAGCCCGCGCCGGCCGCCCCCGATGGCGCCGCCGCCCTCGCCGCCATGGCCGCCGGCGGCAAGGCGGCACTCGCCCGCGCGCTCACCGGCATCGAGGCCGCCGCCGACCGGCCCGACACCGCCGCCCTCCTCGATGCCGCCATCGACGCGCCCCGCGCCCATCTGATCGGCCTCACCGGCCCGCCCGGCGTCGGCAAGTCCACGCTCACCGACGCGCTCATCCGCGCCTTCCGCGCGCGCGGACGGCTCGTGGGCGTCGTCGCGGTCGATCCCACCTCGCGGCGCACCGGGGGCGCGCTTCTCGGCGACCGCACCCGCATCACCCGCGACCCGGGCGACGACGGCGTCTTCATCCGCTCCATGGCCGCGCGCGACCGGCTCGGCGGCCTTGCCACGCTCACCTTCCCCGCCGCCGCCCTCATGGGCGCCGTCATGGATGTCGTGCTCATCGAGACCGTGGGCGTCGGCCAGTCCGAGACCGAGGTGGCCGATGTCGCGGACACGGTCGTCTTCTGCGCCCAGCCCGGCTCCGGCGACGCGCTCCAGTTCATGAAGGCCGGCGTGATCGAGATCCCGGATATCGTGCTCGTCACCAAGGCCGATCTCGGCCAGCTCGCGCGCCAGACCGCCAGCGACATGGCCGGTGCGCTCTCGCTCGCGGGGCCGGAGGGGCGTTCGGTCTCGGTTCTCTCCTGTTCCGCGCTCACCGGGGAGGGGATCGACGCGGCCGCCGATACTCTCCTCGGTTGTGCCGTTCCGGGCCAGGCGGGCCTCGCCCAGCGCCGCGCCGAACGCCTCCGGCAGGCGCGACTCTGGACGGATGCGCGGATTCGTGCCGATTTTGGTCAGTTCGGCCTGTCCCATGCCGCGACGATGCGCGAACATGTTCCCGAATCGGGACCGTTTCGGGAAGCCGCCCGGCTCTCGGAAAAGTTGCGGGGTCTGTTTGTCGCAGGCCCTTCCTAGCGTCAGACGACGCCGGAAAACGCCGAGGCGTCCGGTGGTTGCCTCAAACGATTGAAAAAGTCGAAAAAAATGCAACGCGGCGGCGACCGCGATTTGCTTGACATCGCGAGCGCCGATTCAGAAGACAGCCGGGCATTCGGAATAGCCGGATGTACGCCACTGTCGATCAGCCGTTTTTTGACGAACGAGTGCTTGGTCGTTTGTTTCGCGTCGAGTGCCGGAGAAGAAAGAATGCGCAATCCATCCCCCCTGTTCGGGCAGCTCACGGGCTGCCTCCTCGCGCTGCTCGTGGCAGGCGCGGGCTCTGCATCTGCGGATGTGGGGGCGGCAACGCCGGTCGGGCCCGTGGGCGATGCGGTCGGCAAGGCGGGCGAGCCCGCGCTGACCCGCCTTCTCGGCGATGAGCAGGCCCGGCTCGCGAGCTTCCTCGAGACCGATCACTTCGCGCGCCTCTCCGGCATGCTGCAGGGCTACGGGCCGGATCGCGGGCATGCCGGCGATCTCGGTGCCGATGTAAACGCTCTCGACCGGCTCGCGACGCAGGACAGCGCCACCGCCTCGCTGCTCGACGACACCCGCGGCCAGACCGCGACCGAGCTCCTGATCGCCGATCAGGGCGCCATCCTCGACCGCGCGGCGATCGACCGCGTCGAGATCGGCGAGCGCACGCGCGACTGGCGCTGCCTCGCTGAGGGCATCTATTTCGAGGCGCGCGGCGAGAGCGTGATGGGCCAGATGGCCGTGGCGGAGGTGATCCTCAACCGCGTCGACAGCAAGCGCTACCCGGACGATGTCTGCGCCGTGCTGCTCCAGGGCCACCGCCAGCTCAATGCCTGCCAGTTCTCCTTCAACTGCGACGGCAAGCGCAACGCGATCAACGAGGCGGATGCCTACGAGACGGTGGGCAAGATCGCCTGGGTGATGCTGCAGGGCCGGCCGCGAATGCTCACCGGCAAGGCGACCCACTACCACGCCACCTATGTGGAGCCGCACTGGGCCAAGCATTTCGTGCGCACCGCCCGCATCGGCGAGCACGTCTTCTACCGCCGCCCCGTTAAGGTCTCCAGCCGCTAGGGCCAGGGCCAGGGCGCGTCCGTTCGCGGCTGTCCCGGGCTTGACCCGGGACCTCCCTGCGCGCCTCCGGAGTGCACCGGCGCTCAGGGAGGCCCCGGCTCAAGGCCGGGGCACCCTCGACCCGCGCGCCCTCACTGCAGCCGGCGGCAGCCCCGACGCGGCAGAGGGACCCCCCGTCGCGTTTGCCTCTGGCGCCCGCGTCGGGCGCGCCCTATAGGACGCCGAGCGAAGGGCGCGCGCCCCGGGATCGCCGCCCGGCCAGAGGAGAGCCAAGCCATGACCGATGCCGCGCGGATGAGGGGCGAGGCCGTGCCGGAGCCGGGCCGCGAGGCCGAGCGCGAGCTGCCCGCGGACCGGATCTTCCTCACCGACTACGTCCACGAGATGGAGATCGGCGCCTATCGCGAGGAGTTCGGCGTGCGCCAGCGCGTGGCGTTCGATGTGACCGTCGAGGTCTCGCGCAACACCGCGCATCTCGACGACCGGGTCGAGCGGGTGATGAATTACGACACCATTGTGCGCGCGATTGCGGAGCTGGCGGAGGGGCCGCGCATCCAGCTCCTCGAGACCCTGGCCGAGCGGCTTGCCGAGCGGATCCTGTCCGATCCGCGGGCGCATCGGGCGCATCTGCGCATCGCCAAGCTCGACCGGCTGGGTGCGGGCGCGCGGCTTGGCATCGAGATCACGCGCCAGCGCGCGCCGATGCCCGGTGGTCCGGTCCTCACCCTGCCCACCGAGCCGGGCTGATCCCGCCCGCCACTGTCGCCGGCCCGGGCGCTTCGATCCCCGGGAGACCGCATCGGCGCTGAGAGCCGCTCGTGACAGGACAGGTGCGCGCTGCTCCCGTCCGCAGCGCTCGCGTGACCACGCCCCGGTCCATCGAGCGATCCGCCGAGCCGCGCCGCTGCGCCTCGCCCGGCGCACTTGGGGCAGGCTAGCGGCGCTGCTGGATCTCAAACTCCGTGCGCATATCCAGCCGCTTAGAAACGTCTCTCGCGGCCGCTCCCACCCACGTCATTCTGTGCGGGGGAGTGTTAAGCTCGGATGAGCGTCACCCGGCCTCCGGAAATCCGCGTCGAGCCGTGTGATGTTCACAATATGTTCGATTTGCTCGGTACAAATTGACGTGGGTGGGAGCGGCCGCAATGGCCGCGTCCTCGATGAGGGCCCGCCTCTATCCGCCCGCCGCCTCGGCCTCCAGCGCCTCGAAACGGGCCGCGACCGCTGCGGCGGCACCGGCCTGGGCGGTGGTCAGCTGCTGGCTGAGGGTCGCGAAATCCGGCGCGCCGCCGGCCGCCGCAAGCGCGCGGCAGAGGCTTTCGCCGAGTGCCTGCGCGCGGGTCGGACTGTCGAGCGCGGCGCGCTCCAGCTGCTGCAGCCGGCTCTGGAGCGCAAGCGCCTTCGCCAGCACGGCGCCCTCGCCTTCCGCGATCCAGCCCGCCGCCGCCAGCGCCGCCAGCCGCCCCGCGGCCGGCGCCCCCGGCGCGAGCCCGCAGATCAGTGCCCCCGTCTGGCCGAGGAACTCGATTTCCATCAGCCCCCCGGCCGCATGCTTCAGCGCCCAGGGCTCGGCGCGCTCGCCCGCATGGGCCGCGATCAGGCGGCGGCGCATCTCTGCCGCTTCGGCGCCCACGCGCGGATCGCCCACCCGACGGGCCAGCGCCTCGCGGATCGCCGCGTCCACCCGGTCGGCCAGCGGGCCCGCATCCGCGTCCGCATCCCCTTCACCGTCCCCGTCCCTCTCCCCCGGCGCCGACACCACCACCCTCGCGCGCGTCAGCGCCATATGCTCCCACACCCAGGCCTCCTCCGCGTGGTAGCGCCGGAAGCCCTCCAGCGACACCGCCACCGGCCCCTGCCGGCCGGAGGGGCGCAGGCGCATATCCACCTCGTAGAGCCGCCCCTCCGCCGTCGGCGCCGTCAGCGCGGCCAGGAGCGCCTTGGTGAGCCGCGGATAGTAGATCGTGGGCGGCAGCGGCCGCGGCCCCTCCGAGCGCTCCGCCCCGCCGGGGTCGTAGACCGTGATGAGGTCGAGATCCGAGCCCGCCGTCATTTCCCGGCTGCCGAGCTTGCCGAGCGCGATCACCGCCATGCCATGCCCCGGCGGAGCCCCGTGGCGGCGCGCGAAATCGGCCACGACGCGGGGCAGGAGCGCGCCGAGGCACGCCTCCGCCACCGCCGAGAAGGCCGCCCCCGCCTCCGCTTCGTCCGCCATGCCGCGCAGCACCTGCACGCCCGCGCGAAAGCGCGCCTCGCGCGCCCAGCGGCGCACCGCATCGAGCGCGCGCTCGTAATCCACCACGCCCGCGCGCGCCGCGATCGCTGCCTCCAGATCCGCACGCAGCGCCGCGGCATCGGGCATGGGGTCGAAGAAATCCCGCGCAAGCAGCGCCTCCAGCGCCTCCGGCTCCGCGCCCAGATGCGCCGCCAGCCGCGGGCTCGCCGCCATGATCCCGATGATGAGATCGAGCAGATGCGGGTTCGCCGCGAAGAGCGAGAACACCTGCACCCCCGCCGGCAGCCGCGTGAGGAACCGGTCGAAGGCCGCGATCGCATCGTCCGGGCTCGAGGCCCGCGCCAGCCCCGCCAGCAGCGCAGGCTCCAGCCGCTCGAAGAGTGTCTGCGCGCGCTCCGACCGCGTCGCCGCGATCCCGCCCTGGCGCCAGCCGCGCAGCAGCCGCGCCGCATCGGCCGGGCGCGCGAAGCCCGCGGCCTCCAGCGCTGCCTCGTCCGCCGGCCCGCCCGTGGGCGTTGCGGCCGCGTGCACCCCGTTCGGCGCCTCGAAGAAGGGCGAGACCGTCTCGTGCACCCGCGCGAGCAGCGCCACGAGATCGCGCTCGAAGCCGGCCCGGTCGCCGGCCCCGCAGAAGGCCGCCAGCCGCTCGCGCGCCGCCTCGCTCGCCGGCAGCGCATGGGTGCGCGCATCCTCCAGCATCTGCAGCCGGTGCTCGAGGCTGCGCAGCGCGCGGTAATCCTCCGTCAGCCGCGCGGCGGTCTCGCCCGCGATCACGCCGGCCCCCGCCAGTGCTGCCAGCCCCTCGCAGGTGCCCCGCGCACGCAGGCCCGGATTGCGCCCGCCCATCACCAGCTGGCGCGTCTGCACGAAGAACTCGATCTCGCGGATCCCGCCCGGTGCGCGCTTGATGTCCCGCCCCGGCAGACGCGCCAGATCGAAATGCCCGGCCTGCGAGCGGATCTGCCGCAACAGCCCCTGCACCTCCTCGATGGCGTAGAAGTCGAGGCTGCGGCGCCACACGAAGGGCGCGAGCCGGTCCAGATACGCCGCCCCCGCCGCCAGATCCCCGGCCACCGCGCGCGCCTTGATATGGGCGGCGCGCTCCCAGGTGCGCCCCTCGGCCTCGTAATACCGCTCCGCCGCCTCCATCGCGACGCAGACGGAGGTGGAGGAGGGCGCCGGGCGCAGCCTGAGATCCGTGCGGAACACATAGCCATCGTCGGTCGCTTCGCTCAGAAGCTGTACCAGCCCGCGCGTGATCCGCACGTAGCCCGCCTTCGCCTCGGCATAATCCTCCGGTGCGTAGCGGTCCTGGTCGAAGAGGCAGATGAGGTCGATATCGGAGGAATAGTTCAGCTCATGCGCGCCGAGCTTGCCCATCCCGAGGACCACGTAGCCGCCCGCATCGGCCCCGGCATCGCCGCCCGCATCGCCCGCGTGCCCGCCGCCGCCCTGCGCCAGCAGGGCCGGCATCCTGCCGCGCGCGCGTTCCGCCGCGTAGAGCGTCGCCACGCCCATTTCGGTCGCGGTCTCGGCCAGCGCGCTCAGCGCCCCGGTCACCGCCTCCAGCGGCCAGACCTCGCCGAGATCGGCGAGCCCGATCAGAAGCGCTGCGCGTCCCTTGGCCCGGCGCAGCGTGGCCGCCACCCCGCGCCGGTCCGGCTCCGCCGCGGCCACCTCCCGCGCCTCGGCCAGAAGGGCTGCCATGCTCGCCTCCGGCGCGCGGCTCACCTCGGCCGCCAGCCAGTCCCCGTGCCGGCGCAGGAGCCGCGCGAGATAGGGGCTGCACCCGGCCGCCCCCTCCACCAGCGCGCGCGCCGGGCCCGCGCCGAGCGGCCCCGCCAACCCCGCCGCCAGCTCCGCGCCGAGGGCCGCGTCATAAGCCCGCGGCGCGGCCGCGATGCGCTCGAGAAAGGACCCCCGGTCCGCCTCCGCCATCGCTCTCGTCTCCCGCAGCTCTCCCGATCGGGGCAGGCTACAGCCAAGCGAACCCGGCCACCAGCGCGCAGCCGGCGAGATTGCCGAGCGTCACCAGCCCCAGGAGCCGCACCATCCGGTTCTTCCGCTTGGCCCAGTTGGAGCGCAGATAGACCGCATGCAGCACCCGCTCGGCGGGGGTCGCGCTGAGGAGCGTGAAGCTGCGCAGGAAATCCGCATAGCTGTCGCGCTCCCCGATCGCGTCGAGATAGAGCGCCGTGCGCGCATCCTTCTGCCCGCCACTCCCCCCGTTGCCGGAGAGCAGGACCCCGCAGCCGAGTGCCACGGCGCCGAGCCCCGCGAGAAAGAGCGTGAGCGAAAGCGCCGCCCCCGCGCTCGCCCAGGCGAAGAGCCCCACCGCCGCGTTCACGGCGATGAACACCCGCGCCTGCGCCTCGCCGCGCAGGATCTCCGCCTCCGCATGGGTGAGAAGATGCATCGCCTCCTCGAAATTCGGCACCGGCGGCTTGCTGAGCTGCATCATGCGATCGGTCTCCCCCTCGGGCCGCGCCGCCCCCCGGCAGCGCCCCACCTGCAATCTGGGGCGGCCCGCCGCGCAGGCCAAGCCATGCGTCGCGATCCGTCCTGGCACGCCCCCTCTTCGATGCTACGAAGGCGCGGTATGCAGCGTAACTCGGGAGATCGGCCACATGGCGGAGATCGTATCGGCGGGCCGGTTCCGCAAATCGCCCTTCTACGCCTCCACCATCGCGGAGGGGGCGGAATCCATGCTCACCTACAACCGCATGCTGATCCCGCGCGGTTATGGCGACCGCGAGGCGGAGTACTGGCGGCTCATCGACGGCGTCTCCATGTGGGATGTCGCCGTGCAGCGCCAGGTGCAGCTCAAGGGGCCGGATGCCGCGCGCCTCGCCCAGATCCTCTGCGCGCGCGATCTCTCCGGCCAGGTCATCGGGCAGGGCAAATACGTCGCGATCTGCGACCACCGGGGCACGCTGATCAACGACCCGATCGCGCTGAAGATCGCCGAGGACTGCTACTGGCTCTCCATCGGCAATTCCGACATCTGGATGTGGGCGCGCTGCGTGGCCGGCGAGCGCGGGTTCGATGTGGCGGTGAGCGAGCCGGATGTCTCGCCGATGGCCGTCCAGGGCCCGAAGGCGGAGGATGTGGTCGCGTCGCTCTTCGGCGACTGGGTGCGCAGGCTCAAATACTTCTGGTTCGACGATGCCGAGATCGAGGGCATCCCGCTGAAGGTCGCGCGCGCGGGCTGGTCGAAGCAGGGCGGCTTCGAACTCTACCTCCTGGACGGCACGAAGGGCGACCGGCTCTGGCAGATCGTGAAGGAGGCCGGGCGCCCCTTCGGTATCGGACCCGGCTATCCAAATCCCTCCGAGCGGACCGAGAGCGGGCTTCTGAACTGGGGGATCGACACGGACGAGACCACCAACCCCTTCGAGGTGCGGATGGAGCGGTTCGTCGATCTGGAGGTCGACGACGCGGTGATCGGCGTCCCGGCGCTGCGCCGGATCAAGGCCGCGGGCGTGAAGCGTCATCAGCTCGGCATCATGCTCGAGGGAGCGGAGGAGGCGGAGGACCAGTCTCTCTGGCTCGAGATCGAGAAGGCGGGCGTGGCGATCGGCCATATGACGCACAAGGCCTGGTCCTACCGCCTGAAGCGCATGATCGGCTTCGCGCTGGTCTCGGTCGAGGCGGGCCCGGGCGACAGCGTCGCGGTCCTGCGCGACGGGCGCCGCATCCCCGGCACGCTCACGCCGCTGCCCTTCCCGCTCTGACCGGAGCGGCCGCGCCGTCCCCGTTGCTGCCCCCGTCGCTGCCCCCGTCGCTTCCCCCGTCGCTTCCCCCGTCGCCGTCCTCGTCGCTGCCGGGCGATGACCGCCCAGCGCCCGCGCCCACCCACGTCATTGTGGGCGCGAGAGCGAGAACATTCAATGAACGAAACCGGCGGATGCGCTCTGCCCATCGGCCCGCGGATGGTCGGCGCGATGCGCCTCGGGCGGCCTGCCTCGGATCGCTCGCCCCCGCGCCCGTATCGATGAGGCCGCTCGCTCCCGGCCGGCGAACCGGCCGCGGCCCTTCTGCGCGGCGCCTAGTCCGCTCGCTTCAGGGCGGGCATCCGATAGTTGCGATACGCCTCGACATCGGGGCGATAGGCGCGCAGCAGCAGGCTCCACCCGTCCTCGGGCGTGTAGGCGTAGTTGGGCGCGAGGTCTCGGCAGTGCGTCCCGCCGAAGGCCACCGTGAACGACCCGTCCTCCCCGGTCACGATGCCCCGGTTCGAACTGACGATGTTGTTCTCGTTCGACATCAGGTACTTCTCGGGGCCGTAGACGGTGATCGAGAAGAACGCCTGCACGGGGACTGGCGGATAGGTGGCGGTGTAGCAGGTGCCGCCCTCGGCGCCCGGCAGGGCGTAGGGCGTGTACATCGCGTTCTCGTCCGCCGAGAGGCCCCACGCCCCGGCGGTGACATAGGTGAAGACCTCCCAGTCTTCGACGAGCCCGGTGCGCGGCTGCATGGCGCCGGCGGTCGAGCCGAGCTTGCTGTACTCGGCCAGCAGCGCGGCGCGCACCCGGGCGAGCAGGTCGAGATCGGGCCTGGGCATGGTGTCGGCCCCGGCCGCCCCCGAGATCCGGTATTGCGGGTGGAGTTGCTCCGGCACCAGCGCGATATCGGCCTCCGAGGCGTCGGTCCCGGTCCGGAGGCCGACGACCGCGTAGTCGCTCTCGAACTGATCCGCCGTGAACGTGTAGGTGCCGCCGCCGTAGAGATAGAAGGGCGTCACATGGTTCTCGTCGGTGATCTGGATCGAGAGAAACCGATCGCCGACATCCGGCAGCGCGAGCGTGAAGCCCTGGCTGACATTCACGATCGCGACCGAATAGACCGTGTCGTTGTCGGGGGAGACCACGAAGCGATCCTCGGCCGAGGCGACCCCCGGAAAGTGATAGAAGGCGTTCAGGTCCACCCGCCCGATGAAGTCCGCGAAGAAGGCGCGGATCTCCGCCTGGATGTAGTCCTTCGCGCTCATGCCGTGATCGCGCGGATCGGTCGCCCAGCCGGAATCTTCGCTCCTTTCAGCCTCGTCTCTAGAACCGGTTCGCGCGGAAGGTGTCTTCCAGCGGCGTGCCCCCGAACATCACGTCGTGCACCGCGTTGCCGTTCAGCCGGCTCGTCGGGCCATCGTAGCGGGCGATGAAGGAATAGGGACCCGTAACCGGCCTCCAGTAGGTGCCGTCTTTGGGGTCCTCGCGACTGAAGGCGATGTTAACGGTCCCGTCTGCGTCGGGTTCGGTGTTGAAGCCGTTGTAGGACTGGATGTCGTGACCGCCCATATCGACAGGGTCGAGCGGCAGGCGGCTGTCGTTGGCGTATCGCGTGATCGACCAGAAGAGATCGACACCCGGCTCATACAAGATCGTCAGCGCATAGGGCGTCTCGCCGTCCAGCACCGCCCCCGTCGGGTCGACGGGGATGTTCTGGTAGTAGGCATGGTGGGTCGGGAAGCCGAGATGACCAAGCAAGGTGCCCGCCGCGCGCACTTGGTGGCTGGCGCCGGTGGGGCTGTCGATCCTGTCGACCATGCCGGTTGAGACGGTCACCTTGCCGGTCTGCGGAAAGCCGTAGATCTCGTCGAACGCGGCCTTGTGGACATCGGCCGTGCAAGTCCGCGCTGCCTGCTTCATCAGCTCTGCGGTCTCGGGATAGGGGGTCGCGTGCTCGATGGTCCAGCGGATCACGGCCCGGGGGGCCTTCACGTTCGGCAAGTCGACGGCCTGCCAGGCGCCGTGGATCCGTGCCTGCCGGCGGATCCCGTCGGCCAGCCGGTCCGCGTTGAAGGCGAAGCTCTGGGTGCGCGGGAATACCAGCGGGAAGAGGGACTTGGTCCGAACGACCGTGCCCTCGGGCATCGGTCCGTCATGGTCCTCGTGAACGATGACGAACCGCTGTCCTTCCGGCACCGTGGTCTCTGCTTAGATCCCGAAGTGTTCCATGTGGTGGACCAGCAGGCTGCCGTACCGCGCGTCGCGCGTCGGCGTGTCCAGGATCACAGGACCCCAGCGGGTGTCGATCACTGCCTTGGAGTAGAAATGGTCCAGCGCCGGCGTGATCACGAAGAAGCGGTGATCCGGCATCGGCGGTTAGTCGAATGTATTGAAGCCGAACTCGTCGATGTGCTCGACAACCGAACCGATGTGATGCGTGATCTTGTAGCGGTATAATTCGACGTCTGTCAGCGATTTCGCCTGCGAGATTGTTACGGATGCGAGGGTTCAGAATATCAAGAGAGCGGAAATGAGCATTTTGTCGAGTATCGAATTCATTATTTTACTCTTCGGCGCGCGAATACTTCGCAGCTTAGGCGGACAATGCGTGGCCGATAATGCCCCGTCAACGATCATGCCCCGTCCATATCGTGGCCGGGGGCGGCCGCGAGGCCCCTTCCGCCGCGGCGCTAGTGCACGGCGGCGGGGGCGCGGGCGGGGCGTTCGGTGCCCAGGATGCGGTCGGGCGGCAGCATCACGGCGACAGCGCTGCCGGCGCGCGCGGCCTCGGCGATGCTGAGGCGCCCGCCATGGGCCTCGGCGAGCTCGCCGGCGAATTGGCGCGCCATGGTGGCGCCGGCATCGGAGGGGGCGGCCGCCGCGCCGGCCTGCGCGCGCGCTTGCGCTGGGCGCCCTGCAGCGCCCGCCGCGCCCTGCGCCGCAGGCGCGCTGGTGTCGGAGCGGTCCTCCACCACGATCGCCACGCCCTCGTCGCTGGTCGGGGTGGCGCGCAGGCGCACGCGCCCGCCCTCCGGCGCCGCGCGCACGGCGCTTGCCACCAGCCCCGTCAGCGCCTGCTCCAGGCGCTGGTGGTCCGAGCGCAGCACCAGCGGCCCCGTCTCCAGCGCCGCCTCCACC
>JBCBWF010000054.1:0-19071 GCA_039817245.1 Pseudomonadota bacterium
ACCGCAAGCGCGCGGACTACCAGCGGATGCTGGCCGGCGAGGTGCCGGCGAAGCTCGCCTCGGCGGTGAACAAGCTGCGCAAGCAGCTGGTGGAGGAGAAGCCGAGCGTGGCGACGCGCAAGGCCTCCGAGATGGCGCTGAGCGCGATCAACCCGGTGCTGCCGGAGACCATCGGCGGCTCGGCGGATCTGACTGGCTCGAACAACACCAAGACGGCGGATCTGGGGGTCTTCGACGAGACCAACCGGAAGGGGCGCTACATCCATTTCGGCATCCGCGAGCACGGGATGGCCGCGGCGATGAACGGTATGGCGCTGCATGGCGGTGTGCTGCCATATGGCGGGACCTTCCTGGTGTTCACCGACTACGCGCGTGCGGCGATGCGGCTCTCGGCGCTGATGGGGCAGCGCGTGGTCTATGTGATGACGCATGACAGCATCGGCCTCGGCGAGGACGGGCCGACCCACCAGCCGGTGGAGCACATCGCCTCGCTGCGCGCGATGCCGAACATGCTGGTGCTGCGCCCGGCGGACGGGGTGGAGACGGCGGAGGCCTGGGAGGTGGCGGTGAACAACGCTTCCGGCCCGAGCGTGCTGGCGCTCTCGCGCCAGAACCTGCCGACGCTGCGCGAGAAATACACCACCAAGAACCAGGCGGCCTTCGGCGCCTATGTGCTGGCGGAGGCCGAGCACCGGCGCCAGGCGATCCTGATCGCCACGGGCTCGGAGGTGGAGATCGCCATGGCCGCCAAGGCGGTGCTGGAGCGCGAGGGCGTGGGCGTCCGGGTGGTCTCGATGCCCTCCATGGAGCTCTTCGCGGCGCAGGAGGAGGCCTATCGGCGCCGGGTGCTGCCGGCGGGGCCGGTGCGCGTGGCCGTGGAGGCGGGCGTGGCCCAAGGCTGGGACCGCTGGCTGACCGCCGAGCGCGGACGCGAGGCGAAGGCCGGGTTCGTGGGCATGGCGAGCTTCGGCGCCTCGGCCCCCTACAAGGACCTCTACGCGCATTTCGGCATCACCGCGGAGGCGGTGGCGGAAAAGGTGCGCGGGCTGCTCTGACGGCGCGCGCGTTGCGCAGAGATCGCGCGCGATCTCCGCATTTCTTGCACGGGTTCCCCGCGGTCCGGCCGGAACATCCGCCGGGCTGCGGCATTCTCCTTTTGCCTGACGCGATCGGGCAATGGAAAGAACCGCGGCTTTATCCGGTCGTGACGCTCCCGACGGGGGCGTGGTTTTGACGGATCGAGCCGGCGAGACATGAGGAACAGATCGATGCCGACATTTCTGGGCGAAGCGCTCTATTTCGTCAGTACCGACGACCAGTCGACCACCACTTATATCGGGATGCGCGACATTTCGTTCACCATCCCCGGCAACACGATCGAGCTGGGCGATACCGATAGCGATATCGTGGTGCGTGACCTCTTGCTGGATGCGGAGGTGAATTTCGACGATACGGGTTACCGCTTCTTCTTCCAGGAGCAGGAGGACGGGAGCACGCTGGACGGGATCTATTTCGAGATTTCGGGCTCGCGCGAGGGGCAGGACAATGACGGCCTGTTCAACGACGAGCCGGACATCAACTACACCTACCGGATCTTCCGCGAAGGCGTGCCGCTGCCGGAGCTGACCGAGGGGCAGACGGCGGAGGCGCTGTTCGCGGATCTGGGGATCACCGAGGCCAATCTGGACGATGCGCCGGGCTTTCCGGACTTCAACCAGGGGGCGCGGACGGATCTGCGCGACATCGAGGGCTTCCGGCTGGAGGGCGACACCTCGCTGACGGTGGAGGAGGCGCAGGAGGTGGCGCTGCTCTACGAGGCCGCCTTCGGCCGGCAGGCGGATGCGGACGGGCTCAACTTCTGGATCGACCAGCGCGAGGCGGGGCTGAGCCCGGTGGATCTGAGCACGCAGTTCATCGACTCGATCGAGTTCGCGGAGCGCTTCGGCGAGCCCGACAGCCTGAGCAATGGCGATTTCATCGACCGGCTCTACGCCAACATCCTCGACCGCGACGGCGAGGCGGAGGGCGCCGATTTCTGGACCACGGTGCTGGACGAGAACGCGCTGGAGCGCCCCGAGGTGCTGCTGCAATTCGCGGTGAGCGACGAGAACGTGGCCAATGCCGAGGGGCTGGACACGCTGACCGAGGTCTCCGACGGCGAGTGGGCCTTCGCCTGACCCCTGCCCGGCGGCCATCTGTGCCGGATTGCGACAGCGCGCAGGGCCGCGCTGTCGCAACGCCGCGTTTCCGGCGTGCATTCGGTTG
The DNA here is from genome assembly GCA_039817245.1 of Pseudomonadota bacterium. Classification (GTDB taxonomy): domain Bacteria; phylum Pseudomonadota; class Alphaproteobacteria; order Rhodobacterales; family Rhodobacteraceae; genus Thermohalobaculum. The sequence goes on from JBCBWF010000054.1 coordinate 2,266, forward strand.
CGAAGTGCCTAAGATCCCGACCGAAATCCTGGATGCAGAGGGAGGGATTGCACCATGGAGACCGTGTATCTCATCGATGCCACGCAGCTTCTGAGCGTGAATGACGGGGAGCAGAATTTCATCCTCGACCCGGTGACGCTGCGGTTCACGACGACGGAGACCGGGATCTTCGGGGGCGACGAGAACAGCGCGAACGAGGATCTGCCGGGCACGCTGCAGAACAACGGGACCGGCGAGGTGCTGCAGGCGAGCAACGGCTCCTTCCTGCGCCTGACCTATGATCAGGGCGGCGCGGCGGTCACTTCGGTCATTGCGGTATTCGATTTCGAGGACGAGTTCGGCAACGAGCAGGATCTCGGCTTCTTCGTCGATGTGGAGGGCGCGTCGCTCGATCTCGCCTCCGGGACCGATCTCAACACCTTTCTTGCGTCGAACAACGGGACCTTCGAGTTTGCGCCGGAAGGGTTCAGGGCGGGCGACTTCATCGAGTTTGCCGATGTGGACGGGATGCGCGCGCTCGGCGCCAATTTCGGCGGGCTGAGCACGGAGGAGGCGCGCACGGTCGCCTATCTCTACGAGGCGAATTTCGACCGGGTGCCGGATCTGGACGGGCTGAACTTCTGGATCGATGCGCGCGAGGGCGGCCTCAGCGAGGTGGAAGTCAGCCAGTTCTTCGTGGACAGCCAGGAGTTCGAGGACCGCTTCGGGGACCCGGATACGCTGGCGAACCAGCAGTATATCGAGACGCTCTACGACAACGTGCTGAACCGGCCCGGTGACACCGACGGCGTGGCGTTCTGGACGGGGCTGCTCGACGAGGGGCGGGACCGCGCGCAGCTTCTGCTCGACTTCGTGGAGAGCAACGAGAACGCGGATGCGCTGCAATACGTGCTCGGCCTCGACGAGGTGAGCGCGGGCGAGTGGGCCTTCCTCTGAGCGCTCAGCTATCCGCCCACGGGTGACGCACGCTGCGCCGGCGGTGCATGAGGCCGATGCCGGCCAGGGCGGTGCCGAGGAGCAGGAGCGGCGAGATCGGCGCCTCGCTCACCACGGCGCGGCGCCGCAGCTCCTGGCCGACATGGCGCGGCACGGCGGGCGCGGGCATGACGCGGGGGGCATAGCCCCGGAAGGGCTCCGGCGCGGGAACGGGCTGGGGGATCCGCCAGGGCCAGCGGCTGGACCCGCGATCCGGCCCGAGGCCGGAGACGACGGTATCGCCATGGAGGCTTTGCGGCGCGGTGGCCGGGCTGCCTGCGGCCAGCCGGGGTGTGGCCAGCATCATTGTGAACACGACGACAAACGCGGCTGCAAACAGGCACTTCTCATCCATGACGCCAATCCCGCACTACCCAGAAGAACACGCTCTCTGGACCTTTGCGCCAACGGGTTAAGGGAGCGTTGAATTAACCTTGCGCTCAGACCCCTGCCCTGCGGCATGGCGCGGAGGCTGCCGGGCCTGCCCCAATTCGGTCACGATTGCGCTCGCGGCCCCTCTCGTTTAAGCGCGGGCCCGTGGATGGGTGCGGGCCGCCTGCGTCGCGCGGGGGCCGCGTGTGGACAATCGATGGAGGCCGGTATGGCGGTGAAGGTAGCGATCAACGGTTTCGGCCGGATCGGTCGGAACGTGTTGCGGGCAATCGTGGAATCCGGCCGGACCGATATCGAGGTGGTGGCGCTGAACGATCTCGGCCCCGTGGAGACCAACGCGCATCTCTTGCGCTATGACAGCGTGCATGGCCGTTTCCCCGCGACGGTGACCGTGACCGGCGACAGCATCGATGTGGGCCGCGGCCCGATCCGGGTGACCGCCGAGCGCGACCCCAAGGCGCTGCCCTGGGGCGATGTGGACATCGCGCTGGAATGCACCGGCATCTTCACCGCGCGCGACAAGGCGGCGATGCATCTGGAGAACGGCTCGAAGCGGGTGCTGGTCTCGGCGCCGGCGAGCGGGGCGGACAAGACGATCGTCTACGGCGTGAACCACGGCGCGCTCACGAGTGCCGACACGGTGGTCTCCAATGCCTCCTGCACCACCAACTGCCTCGGCCCGGTGGCCTATGTGATCAACAAGGCCATCGGCATCCAGCAGGGCTTCATGACCACGATCCACAGCTATACCGGCGACCAGCCGACGCTGGATACGATGCACAAGGACCTCTACCGCGCGCGGGCGGCGGGGATGAGCATGATCCCGACCTCGACCGGTGCGGCGAAGGCAGTGGGTCTGGTGCTGCCCGAGCTCAACGGCAAGCTCGACGGCGTGGCGATCCGGGTGCCGACGCCGAATGTCTCGGTGGTGGACTTCAAGTTCGTGGCCGCGCGCGCGACCACGGTGGAGGAGATCAACGACGCGATCCGCGCGGCGGCGGGCCAGGAGCTGAAGGGCATTCTCGGCTTCACCGACGAGAAGCTGGTGTCGATGGACTTCAACCACGACCCGCACTCCTCGGTCTTCCACATGGACCAGACCAAGGTGATGGACGGCACGCTCTGCCGGGTGCTGAGCTGGTACGACAACGAATGGGGCTTCTCGAACCGGATGGCCGATACCTCGGTGGCGATGGCCGCGCATCTCTGAGGCGGGTTTCGCGATGGCCGGGCGCCGGCGCGGGGGGGCCTGCGCCGGCGCTTTGCGTTTGGGTGCAGGCTGCCTTGCAGGGTGATTTTCGTCACATTTGAGGCGGCAGGGGCGGGCCTAAGGCTCGGGGCATACCGGATGCGACCGGCCGCCGCAGGGCGACCGGCGCGGCCGGACCCCCTGGACCCCTGGAGACCCGAGCGATGCCTGACACCCTGACCCGACCTGCGGCGCTGAGCGCGCCCTTCCGCCTGGCCACGCCCGCCGACGCGGCGGCGCTGGCCGATTTCATCACCGATGCGAGCGAGGGGCTGGCGCCCTATTTCTGGGCGCGCACGGCCGGCGCCGGGGCGCGGGCCTATGGCGAGGCGCGCCAGGCCAAGGCGGCGGCAGAGTGGATCGTGGCCGAGGAGGCCGGGGCGGCCGTGGCGGGCCTGCGCGGCAACCGCCAGCCCGATGCGCCGGAGCCGATCGGCCCGGATTTCGAGCCGCTCTTCCGCCCGCTGCAGGAGCTGGAGAACCTCGCGCCGGCGAGCTGGTATGTGCATGTGCTGGCGGCGCGCGCGGACCGGCGCGGTCAGGGCTGGGGCAGCCGGCTGCTGGCGCTGGCCGAGGAACTGGCGCGGGCCGAGGGTTGCGCGGAGCTCTCGATCATCGTGGCGGACAACAACACCGGTGCGGAGCGGCTCTACCGGCGGACCGGCTATGTGGAGCGCGCGCGCCGGGCGATGGTGAAGGGCGACTGGCAGAGCCCCGGCACCGCCTGGATCCTGCTGGTTAAGCCGGTGCCCGCGACGCGCTGAGCGCGCGCGCGCGGCGGCGGGCGCGGCGGTGGGCACGGAGGGGGCTGGGGCGTTGACCTTGGTGGCGGGTGGTTTACTCAGGCGACCGAGACGCCCCGACCCGCCGCCGCGAGGAGACCGCGCCCATGACCTTCAAGACGCTCGACGATCTCGATCTGGCCGACAAGCGCGTGCTGATCCGCGTGGATCTGAACGTGCCCATGCAGGATGGGCAGGTGAGCGACGACACCCGCATCCGCGCGATCCTGCCGACGCTGCGCGATGTGATGGCGAAGGGCGGCCGGCCGATCCTGATGGCGCATTTCGGCCGGCCGAAGGGCCAGGCGAGCCCGGAGATGTCGCTCGGCCAGGTGGCGGATGCGCTGGGCGCGGCGCTGGATGACGGGCGCGGCGGCGGGCCGAACGTGATGTTCGCGCCGGACTGCGTGGGCCCGATGGCGGAGGAGGCGGCGGAGCGGCTGGTGGCCGGCCAGGTGCTGCTTCTGGAGAACACGCGCTTTCACAAGGGCGAGGAGGCGAACGATCCGGAGTTTGCCGCGGCCCTCGCGCGGGTGGGCCAGGTCTATGTGAACGACGCGTTCTCGGCGGCGCATCGGGCGCATGCCTCCACCGAGGGGATCGCGCGGCTTATGCCGGCGGCGGCGGGACGGCTGATGCAGGCGGAGCTGGACGCGCTGGGGCGTGCGCTGGGCGCGCCGGAGCGCCCGGTGGTGGCCGTGGTGGGCGGTGCCAAGGTGTCGACGAAGCTGGATCTGCTGGGCAACCTGCTCTCTCGCGTGGATGTGCTGGTGATCGGCGGTGGGATGGCGAACACATTTCTGGCCGCGCAGGGGCATGACGTGGGCAAGTCGCTCTGCGAGCACGACCTGGCCGGCACGGCGCGGGAGATCCTGGCCAAGGCCGAGGGCGCGGGCTGCGAGGTGCTGCTGCCCGCGGATGTGGTGGTGGCGCGCGAGTTCAAGGCCGAAGCGGAGAGCCAGGTGGTGGCGGCCTCGGCCTGCCCGGCGGATGCGATGATCCTCGATGCGGGGCCGGAGGCGGTGAGGGCGATCGTGGAGCGCTTCGGCGCGGCGAAGACGCTGGTTTGGAACGGCCCGCTCGGCGCCTTCGAGATCGAGCCCTTCAATGCCGCGACCGACCGGGCGGCGGCGGCGGCGGCGGAGCTGACGGCGAAGGGCGCGCTGCTGTCGGTCGCCGGCGGCGGCGATACGGTGGCGGCGCTGAACGGCTCAGGGGCGGCGGCGCGGTTCTCCTATGTTTCCACCGCAGGCGGGGCGTTTCTCGAATGGCTGGAGGGCAAGACCCTGCCCGGCGTCGCGGCGCTGCAGGGGTGAGTGGGGCCCGCCCGGTCGCGCTGGTCACCGGCGCCTCGGAGGGGATCGGGCGCGCCTTCGCCGAGGCGCTGGCGGAGGCGGGCTGGGACCTGCGGCTGACGGCGCGCTCGGGCGAGCGGCTGGCGTCGCTGGCCGACGCACTCGCAGCGCGCGGAGCGCGGACGGCGTGGCTGAGCGCCGATCTCGCAGCGGAGGGCGCGGCAGCGCGGGTCTGGGACTGGGCGAGCGCCGACGGCGCAGTGCCGCAGATGCTGGTCAACAGCGCGGGGCTCGGCAGCTACGGGCTGGTGACGGAGGCGGACTGGGCGCGCGAGCACGCCTCGATCCGGGTGAACCTCGAGGCGCTGACGCTGCTCTCGAAGCGCGCGGCGGTGGCGATGGCGGCAGAGGGGCGCGGGCGGATCGTGACCGTCGCCTCGACCGCGGCCTTCCAGCCCTGTCCGCGCATGGCGGTCTATGCCGGCACGAAGGCCTATGTGCTGAGCTTCTCGGAGGCGCTGGCGGAGGAGCTCGCCGGCAGCGGGGTGACGGTGACCGCGCTCTGCCCCGGCCCTGTGCGCACGCCGTTTCAGGATCGCGCGGAGATGCTCGATGCCGCGCTCATCAAGGGACGCCGCCTGCCGGGGCCGGAAGCGGTGGCGCGCTTCGGCCTGCGCGCGGCGCTCGCCGGGCGCAGGGTCGCCATCCCGGGGACACTGAACGCGGCGACGGCCTTCGCGGTGCGCTTCCTGCCGCGCCGGCTGGTCACCTGGCTGGCGCTCCATGTGATGGCGCCGCGGCGGTAGCGGCGAGCCTGCGGTGACGGCGCCGCTCCCCGTCCCTCCCGCGTCAGGTTAGGCCGTGCTTCCTGAGCATACCATGAACATTTGGACTCGATCGGGCTTGCTGATTGTTCACTTCATGTTCGCTTCTCTGCGATCAAACTGAGGCGGGTGGGCGCGGGCGCAGCCGCGGTTCTGATGGCGCAGATGGCGCCCTCGCCGGCCCGGGCGGGTCGCGGCGTCGGGGCCTGCTTGATTCCGGTTCTGCCGCAGGATAGGCCCTCGCGGAACAACCTAGCGGTGTGAGGGGCCCACCATGAAAGCGACGCGCGCAGTCCAGAAGATCCTGTCGATGTATGAGGGCGACACGCCCGGCGTGAAGGGCAATCTCTGCCGCATGCTGATGACCGGCAAGCTCGGCGGCACCGGTAAGATGATCATCCTGCCCGTCGATCAGGGTTTCGAGCACGGGCCCGCGCGCAGCTTCGCCCCGAACCCAGAGGCCTATGATCCGCATTACCACTACCAGCTCGCCATCGATGCGGGGCTGAACGCCTATGCCGCTCCGCTCGGCATGCTGGAAGCGGGCGCCGATACCTTCGCGGGCCAGATCCCGACGATCCTGAAGGTCAATTCCGCCAACTCGCTCATTCCCTCCGAGGCGCCGAAGGACCAGGCGATCACGGCCAGCGTGGAGGACGCGCTGCGCCTCGGCTGCGCCGCGATCGGCTTCACCATCTATCCCGGCTCCTCCTGCGGGCTCGACATGTTCGAGGAGATCGCGGAGATGCGCCAGGAGGCCGCCTCGCTCGGCGTCGCCACCGTCATCTGGTCCTATCCGCGCGGCGAGGCGCTCACCAAGGACGGCGAGACGGCGGCGGATGTGAGCGCCTATGCGACCCAGATCGCGGCCCTTCTCGGCGCGCATGTGATCAAGGTGAAGCTCTCCTCGGACCATCTGGAGCAGCCGGAGGCCAAGAAGGTCTACGAGGCGCAGTCGATCGACATCTCGACCCAGGCCGCGCGGGTGGCCGATTGCGTGAAGGCCGCCTTCAACGGCCGGCGCATCATCGTCTTCTCGGGCGGGGCCAAGAAGGGCGAGAACTCGGTCTATGACGATGCCCGCGCGATCCGCGACGGTGGCGGCAACGGCTCGATCATCGGGCGCAACACCTTCCAGCGTCCCCGGCAGGAGGCGCTCGACATGCTCGCCCAGCTCGTGGACATCTATCGCGGCAAGGCCTGAGGGGGCCTCGGGCGGGCGTCTGGCGGGGGGCTCAGACGAGCCCTTCGATCTCGCTCACATCCTCGCCGAGGATCTCCAGGCCGGCTTCGATATGGTCGGCCAGGAGGGGCGAGCCGAGCAGATAGTCCGCAGTGGGCGTGGTGCGCGCCGCGCGGGCCTGGTCGATGAGCGCGGGGAAATCCTCCGCGTCGCCGCTGTCGCGCCCGAGCCAGAAGAGGGCGACGAGCTCGGCGGCCTGGGTGTCCGTGAGATCGGTGATCCAGCTCCGCAGCTCCTGCTCGGTGGGATCGTCGACCCGGTCCTCAAGCACGCCCATGGCGTCGGCGTCCCCGTCGGCGGTGGTCTCGGCGGTGTCGACATCCTTCACGTCGAAGGCGCGCGCCTTCGCGAGGATCCAGGCCAGGGTCGACAATGGCAGCGTGAGCATGGTGTCCTCCCGTTCTCGCTACGAGTCTGGCGCAAAGGCGTGGCAGCGGGCCTTGACCTCGCGCAAAACCGGGAGCTTCAGAGGCGATGACGGCGCAGGAGATCATCAGGCTGCTCGGTCTCGCCCCTCATCCCGAGGGCGGCTGGTATTGCGAGACATGGCGGGCGGAGGCGGAGGAGGGCGCGCGCGCGGCGGGCACGGCGATCTACTACCTGCTCGATGCGGGCGAGTTCTCGCACTGGCACCGGGTGGATGCGGCGGAGATCTGGCACTGGTATGCGGGCGCGCCGCTCTCGCTGACGCTCTCGCCCAACGGGCACGATGCCGAGGCGCATGTGCTGGGGCCGGAGATTGCGGCGGGTCAGCGGCCCCAGCGGGTGGTGCCCGCGGGCTGGTGGCAATGCGCGACCTCGCTCGGGGCCTACACGCTCGTGGGCTGCACGGTGGCGCCGGGCTTCGAGTTCGCGGGCTTAGAGATGGCACCGCCCGACTGGCGGCCGATGCCGCGGCAGGACTGAGGGGTTTGAGAATGGCGGGGATGCGCGCGTGAGCGGTGAGGAGGATGCACCGCGGCTCTATCTCGTGACGCCGGATCTCGGGCCGCGGGCGGCGCTCGATGCGGAGGCGTTCGCACCGCGGCTGGCCGGGGCGGTGGAGACGGGCCTTGTGGCCTGCGTGCGCCTCGATCTGGCGGCGGCGGAGGAGGAGGACTGGGTGCGCGCCGTGAACCACCTTCTGCCGGTCTGCCACGGGGCGGATGTGCCGCTGGTGGTGGCGGAGCGCCACGACCTGGTGGAGCGGCTCGGGCTCGACGGGGTGCATCTGGTGCGCTCGGGCGCCTCGATCCGCGAGCTGAGGCGCAGCCTTGGCAACGACCGGATCATTGGCGCCCATGGCGGGGCGGAGCGGCACCGGGCCATGACGCTGGCGGAGGCCGGGGCGGATTACGTCTCCCTCGGCCCGGTGGCGGCGGAGGACGGCCGGGCGGCGGCGGATGCCGCGCTCTTCCAGTGGTGGTCCGAGATGATCGAGACGCCGGTGGTGGCGGAGGGGGGCGTGTCGCTGGAGCATGCCCGCGCGCTCGCCGCCTTCACCGATTTCGCGGTGCCGGATCCGGAGGCGGTGTGGGCCGATCCTGCGGGCGCCCTGCCCGCCTATGCGGCGGCGCTGGCCTGATCGGGGCCGCGGGGGCTGCCGGGGCTGCCTGGGGGGCTGCTTCGGGGGGACCGAGGAGCGTCGGGCGGCTCAGACGTTCAGGAGCAGGTGCTCGCGCTCCCAGGGGCTGATCACCCGCATGAACTCCTCGTATTCATGGAGCTTCACGGCGGAATAAAGGTTGGAGAAGCCCGCGCCCAGGATCTCGCGGAGCGCCGTGCAGTTTCGCAGCTCCTCCACCGCCTCGAGGAGGCCGTATGGCAGGCCGCGTGCGCGGCTGTAGCTGTCCGTGGTCACCTCCTCGCGCGGCTCGATGCCCTCCACCATGCCGAGATAGCCGCAGGCGAGCGTGGCGGCGATGGCGAGATAGGGGTTGGCATCGGCGCCGACGACGCGGTTCTCCACCCGCCGCGCGGAGGGCTCGGCGATGGGCACGCGCAGGCCGGTGGTGCGGTTGTCCCGCCCCCAGTCGAGATTGATCGGCGCGGTAAGGCCCGGCACGAGGCGGCGGTAGGAGTTCACATAGGGCGCCATGAGGCAGCAGGCGGCGCGCAGATAGGCCTGCTGGCCGCCGATGAAGTGGCGAAAGAGCGCGGAAGGCCGGCCATCCGCCTCGGAGAAAAGGGTTTCGCCGGTCTCGGTGGAGATGACGCTCTGGTGGATATGCATGGCCGAGCCCGGCTGTTCCTCGTGCGGCTTGGCCATGAAGGTTGCGTAGCAGCCGCAGCGGAGCGCCGCCTCTCGGATCAGGCGCTTGAAGAGGAAGACCTGGTCGGCGAGCTCGATCGGGTCGCCGTGGCGCAGATTGACCTCGAGCTGGGCCGCACCCGCCTCCTGGATGATGGTGTCGATCTCGAGCCCCAGCGCCTCGGCATAGTCGTAGATATGCTCGATGACGGTGTCGTACTCGTCCACGGCGCTGATCGAATAGGCCTGCGCCTTGGCGGGGATGCGGCCGGAGCGGCCGACCGGGGGCTCCAGCGGATAGTCCGGATCGGTGTTGGGCTTGGTGAGGTAGAATTCGATCTCCGGCGCCACCACGGGCTTCCAGCCGCGCGCGCGGTAGAAGCTGAGCACATGGTGCAGGACCGAGCGCGGCGCGAACTCGATGAGCCGGCCCTCGCGGTCGCAGACATCGTGGATCACCTGCACCGAGCGGTCATTGGCCCAGGGGACGCTGCGCACGGTGGCGAGATCCGGGCGGAGCCAGAGATCCGCATCGGTGTCGTATTCGTTGAAACTCTCGATATCCGGATAGCCGCCGGTGATGGTGAGGAAGAAGAGCGAGGTCGGCAGGAAGATCGGGGCGAATTTCACGAATTTCGAGGTGGGCATCACCTTGCCACGGGCGATGCCGGCGAAATCGGGGGTGACGCATTCGACCTCGTCGACGGCGTGCTGACGGAGCCAGTCCGCCAGCCGCTCCGGCGCGTGGACCGCGGCGGGGGGCGAGAGTTCGAGGCTGATGGCCGGGCTGGCCGGCCCGCGGGACCCGAAGCCGGGCAGCCGAGGTTCGTTCATCGCTCGTACTTTCTGCTGTGCGCTGCCTTATCGCGCGGGGGTGCGGGGGTTGGCAAGCTTTGCCGTCAGCAGGTTAGAGTGCGGCTCTGCCGGGCTGATGCGCGGGCGCGGCCGCTCCCACCCACGTCATTTTGGGCAACACCGCGTAAACGTGGAGTAAGCGCGTTCGATTCTCCGTCGGCGGGGCGCGCACCGCGATATGTTCTCATTATGTTCAGATCTCCTCACCTAAGATGACGTGGGTGGGAGCGGCCGCAGGACAGGTCGCGAGCGGCTGCGCATCGCCTCCTTGCGCTCAGGCTAGAGAGCGGCGTGGCCCTCGGCGACGCGGCGCTGGCAGTCCTCGGCGAGCGCCTTGCGGTTCGGGTAGTCCGCCGGGCGGACGGGCGGGTGGAAGACGATGCGGGCGCGGCCCCGGCGGGAGCGCGCGAAGACATCGAAGATGTGCCCGTAGAAGGGCATGTCGGCCCACCAGCCATAGAAGGCGTCCGGCAGTCCCAGCTCTGGTGCCGGGCGGTAGCGGATGCTGACCGGCTGGACGAGGAGCGGGGCCGCTGCCCCCGCGCTGTCGTAGAACACCGAGAAGAGCGAGCTCTTGAAGGGCAGCACCTGCGCGCCGTCGGTCGAGGTCCCCTCGGGAAAGAAGATCAGGAGCTGGTCGGCGGCGATGCGCGAGCGGAGCACCCCCTCCTGCGCCTTGGCCTGGCTGCGGCGGCGCTCGATGAACACCGTGCCGGTGACACGGGTGACGAAGCCGACCCCGGGCCAGTCCGCCACCTCCGCCTTCGAGACGAAATACATGAGGCAGACGGCGCGCAGCGTGAAGATGTCGATCCAGGAGCAGTGATTGGCGACGATGGCGCCGCCCGGCACCGGCGTGCCGGTGACATCGTGGCGCAGGCCGGCGAGCGCGAGCCCCATGCGCGCCCATTGCTGCGCGATCCAGAAGTGAAAGGTCACCCAGCGCCCGAGGCCCGCACGGGCATATCGGCCGAGGACGAACAGCGCGACCGAGACCACGGTAAGCGTGGCGAATGCCAAGAGCCGGAGATGGCCGCGCAGGCGCTCGGCGCGGGTGAGCGGCGGCAGCACAGGCGGCACCGCCCCGCGCCAGGTGGTCTCCGGCGCGGGGCGCGGATCGGCCTCGGCGGCGCCTCCCGGCGCGAGCGCGCCGTCCTTCTCCGGTTCCAGCGCCGTCATTCGGCCCCGGTCTCGCCGCCTGCCGGCTCGACCGAGGAGCCGGCCGCGGTGTGGCGGCGGTAGAAGCGGCGGTAACGGTCGACCATCCGGCCGGTATCCATGATCAGGCAGACATCGACGGTGTTGAAGGCGTGGTCGATGAAGGCGCCCTCCCCCACGAAGCCGCCGAGGCGAATATAGGCCTTGATGAGCGCCGGGATCTGGCGGAGCGCCTCGATCTGGTCGAGTTCCTCGGCGCCGAGGAGGTCCATGGGCGCGAAGCTCTCCTCCAGGGCGCGGACACGCAGGTCCTGCGGCGCGAGGTGATTATGGTGCAGATAGCTCAGCGCCTGGGCGATGGGGGCGGTGGCGTTGCCGTGGAAGCTGGCGACGCCGAAGAGGATGCTCACCGCATGCGCCTCCACATAGCGCCCGAGCCCGGTCCAGAGCAGATGCATGCCCGCGCCGCCGCGATAGGCCGCATCCACGCAGGAACGCCCGAGCTCCAGCGTCTCGCCCGGGAAGGCGTGCAGCTTGGCGAGATCGTATTCCTGCGCACCGTAGAAGCCGATCCCTTCGGCCGCGCGGCTGCCGCGCATGAGGCGATAGACGCCGACGACGCCGAATTCGAGATCGTCGTTGGTGCAGTCCCGGTCGATCAGGAGCAGATGGTCGAAATAGGGATCGAACCGGTCGCATTCGCGCCGGTCGCGCGCATCGGATTCATCGGCGGAGGCGCCCATCTCTTCGACGAAGACGCGGTAGCGCAGCCGCTGGGCGGCAGCGACTTCCTCGGCATTCCTTGCCAGACGAACCGTGAAGCGGCCGGCTTCGACCTGCATGTCCCGCTTGGCCCTTTCTCGGCGTCGTGAGCCGCACCCGGAGAGCGCTCCTGTGCGCGGCGCGGACACTATGGGCAATGCCTGGACGGCGCAACTGCTGGCTTCTCGCGATTGTGCGCAATTAACCTTTGATTAAGGCTTTCGGCGCAGATCTCAGAAGTGATCCGGCTCTACGAGGTCGAGCGGGGCGTCGTCGCCCAACAGGACGACCTTGCCTTCGTTCTCGAAGTTCACTGTGATCCTCGGGCCGATCATAGACTGGATCTGACCTGTTCCCCAATCCGGGCGGTCACGGTGGCGCACGAGCGCGCCCACTTCGAGGAATGGATTTGACATGACGAGTGACGTAGCGCTCAGAAGCGGTGGCCGCCAGACCGATATGGCACGTTCGGATCTGCTGGCCGGGCTGGTGGCGTCGCGGCTGTGCCACGATCTGGTGGGCCCTGTGGGCGCGATCGCGAACGGCGTGGATCTGATCGACGAGATCGGCGCGCCGCCGGGGCCGGAGGAGCTGGCGCTGGTGCGCCAGAGCACCGAGCGCGCGGCGGCGCTGCTGCGCGCGCTGCGCTGCGCCTTCGGGCAGAGCTCGTCTGAGGGGGTGGATGTGGTGCGCACCGCGCTCGACGCGGAGCTGCGCGCTGTGATCGACGGGCGGCGGGTCAGCTTCTCGGTGGTGGCGCTGCACGGGCCCGCCCTGCCGGCGCCGGTGGCGCGGCTCTGCGCACTGATGGGGGTCTCGGGACGGCTTCTGCTGGGGCTTTCGGGGCGCATCGAGCTTTCGCTGACGGAATCGGCCGCGCTGCCGGTGCGGATGATGGCGGAGGGGCCGCGCGCGGGGATCGAGCCCGAGGCGGCGGCCTGGCTTTCGGGCGATCTCTCCAGCCCGCCGAGCTCGCGCGAGGTCGAGCTGGCGCTGCTGCCTGGCGCGGCGGCGATGGCTGGCGCGCGGCTCGATTTCAGCGCGGAGGACGGGCGCGTGGTGGTCGTCGCCCTCGCCGACACGGCATAGCGCTGCTCTCACCGCGGTCGGGGGGACTTGGACGGGGTGCGGCCGCTCCCGCCCACGTCATCGTGCAGGTCGTTCCGTCAACGATAGGTGCATGTTGCGATCCTCCGGTGGTTTTGCCGAAGCGATTTTTCGTTCACTGAACGTTCGGGAGTTGCCGCCTAACATGACGTGGGTGGGAGCGGCCGCGAGGGCGGTTCGGAGAGATCGTGCCACGGCGCTGAGAGGATTGCGGATGCGGCCCGGCTAGCGATCGCTGAGGGCGATCTTGCCCGCGAGGCCGAGGAAGACCATGCCCGCGATCCGGTTCATCCAGAGCTGCGCGCGGACGGACTCCGTCAGCCAGCGGCTGAGACCGCCGGCAACGAGCGCGATCCCGCTGAAGACCGGGAACGTGACGGCCATGAAGACCGCGCCCAGCAGGGCGATCTGCCCGATCATCGCGCCGCGGGACGGGTCGGTGAATTGCGGAAAGAAGGCAAGGAAGAAGATCGCCACCTTCGGATTGGTGATGTTCATGATCAGGCCGCGGCGGTAGAGCGCGCCCGCGCCCGGCGCACCCGCACCGCCCCGGATGGTCTGCGCCGGTGCGCGGAACGCCTGGTAGGCCAGATAGACGAGACAGGCGGCCCCCACGATCTTCAGCGCGGAGAAGGCGAGCGCGCTCGTCTGGACAAGGGCCGCGACACCCAGGGCAACGGCCAGCGAATGCACGATGAGCCCGGTGCAGAGGCCGAGGACGACGATCACCCCTGCCCACGCGCCATTGAGTGCGGACTGGGTGAGGACGAAGATGTTGTCCGGCCCCGGGGCGAGCGCGAGGAGGAAGGCGGCGGCCGCGAAGGTCGTAAGCGTATCGAGCGGGATCATGCGGCGGCGGGCTCCTTGCCGGTGGGGCGGGAGCCCTCTGCCTGAGCCAGCCTGCGGCTGCGGACAACCGGGCTAGAGCGGTCTGAGGCCTGTGCGGTAGCGCTCGAGGCGGGCGCGGTAGCCGGCGGCGGTTTCGGCGAGGGCCGCCTGGGTGGCGGGATCCAGCGTCTTCACCACCTTGCCGGGCTGGCCGAGGACCATCGCGCCGTCCGGGATCTCCTTGCCCTCCGTCACCAGCGCGTTGGCGCCGATGAGGCAGCCCTTGCCGATGCGCGCCCCGTTGAGGACGGTGGCGCCCATGCCGATCAGGCTGCCCTCGCCCACGCTGCAGCCATGCAGGATCGCCCCGTGGCCGACGGTCACGTTCTCGCCGAGGGTGAGGGGGAAGCCGGGGTCGGTGTGGAAGACGCAGCCGTCCTGCACATTGCTGCCGGCGCCGAGGGTGATGGGCTCGTTGTCCCCGCGGAGCACGGCGCCGAACCAGATGCTGACCGCGCGCCCGATATGGATGTTGCCGATCACCTGGGCGCTCGGGGCGATGTAGTGGCTGCCGTCCGGCGGCAGCACCGGGCTCAGCTCGTCGAGGGCGTAGAGGCTCATGGGGCTCGCTCCGGTCCGTGTCTGGCCAGCGGCGGGCGGCGGCCCACCGGGCCTCAACCGATAAGCGCGTCGAACTCCTTGTTCAACGTATCCACATGCTGTGCGAGGCCGGGCTGGCGGATCCGGCGCAGCCGCTCCGCCGCAATCAGCGTCTCGATCTGGGAATAGCAGGTCGCCAGATCGTCGTTTATCAGGACGTAATCATAGTCTTCCCAGTGGCTCACCTCGATGCGGGACTTCTCCATCCGCCGCGCGATGACCTCGTCGCTGTCCTGCGCGCGGGTGCGCAGGCGGCGCTCCAGCTCGCGCATCGAGGGGGGCAGGATGAAGACCGTGACGAGGGCCTGGGAGAGCTGGGAGGCGCGCAGCTGCGAGGCTCCCTGCCAGTCCACGTCGAAGAGCACGTCCCGCCCCTGCCCGATCGCCTCGGCGACCGGCTTGCCGGGGGTGCCGTAGCGATTGCCGAACACCTCCGCATGCTCGAGCATCTCGTCGCCTTCGAGCATCCGGTCGAACTCGGCATGGTCTACAAAAAAGTAATGCTTTCCATCGACTTCGCCCTCCCGCGGCGCGCGCGTGGTGGCGGAGACGGAGAGCACGAAAGAGGGATCGCGCTCCAGCAGCATGCGTGTCAGCGTCGACTTGCCCGCGCCCGAAGGCGAGGACAGCACGAACATCAGGCCCTGTCGTGTCGCTGACGGCATCGCACCCATGAACATCGCCTGTCTCCCTGACGTTCGGATCTGCCCGGCTGCCGACCGCGGAAACGGCGTGGCGCACCCTGCTCCGCACACCGCCCCCGGTCAACTGCCGCGGGAGGATGGGGGGGCGTGTTTAAGGAAGCGTTACGCGTCTGGCACGCCTTTTGCTACCTCTGGCGCAAGGCCGGATCGAAATCGGCCGTCGTCGGTGCGGCGTCGTCATGCGTTGCCCGACACACACAGAATTGTAGCGTGTTGCAAAGCGTAGCGTGTGATCGGGCAGAATCCCAGATCGCGCCATCAGATGGCCCCTTCTTCGCGTTCAAGGGGAGCTGTGGCAGGCGGGCCGGTCTCCAGCACGGAAGGCCGGTTCGGGTTTAGGACCGATTGTGTCGCACTGAAAGGTATGAGAACTATGAATGACGAGGGAACGGTCACCGGTATCCACGACAGCCGGTCCAAGGCCATCGCGTCTTCTGGAGGGCTCGCGATGATCCACGACGAGAACCGCGCGCTGGTTCAGTACTGGCAGGCCCTGCGGGCCGGTCGGCCGTGCCCGATGCGCGCCGAAGTCGACCCTCGGAACATCCCGGCCCGGATCGGCAATCTCTTCATCTTGGAGGATCTGGGGCGGGGCAATATCCGCTTCCGGCTCGCGGGCTCGGCGCTGGTGGACGCGTTCTGGATGGAGCTGCGCGGCATGCCGCTGCACGCCATCATGGCGCTGGAGGCGCGCCAGAGCGTGAAGGAGCTCGTGGCCGAGACGCTGGCGGAGCCCGGTGTGGGCCATGCGCGGCTGCGCCACGCGGCGAATCCGGATTGCCGCTGGGAGATGGTGCTCCTGCCGCTCAGAAGCGATACGGGCCGCGTGGATCGTGCCCTCGGCGGGTTGCAGGTGATCGAGACCGCCGAGAAGACCGGGCCGGCCGATCCGCCGCTCACCTTCCTGATCGAGCAGATGGCGATCTCGCCGGTGGAGTTCGCGGCGCCGGGGCTCGGCAGCACGATCGGCGGCTTCGGCGAGGCGGGCGCGCGCTTTGCCGGGCCGGACGCGGCCAAGCGCGCGGCGATGGCCCAGGCGAGCCGGGCGCCGGTGGTGTCCGAAGCGCCGCGGCTGACGGCGATCGACGGCGGCGGGCGTCAGGCGGCGCGGCGCACGGGCAGCGGCGAGAAGCCGCTCCTCAGGCTGGTTCCGAAGGGCGACTGAGCCCGCCCGCGGCGCCGGCCAGGAAGGCCGGCAGCTCGCCATACCCCGTGAAGCGGCGCTCGAAGCGCAGGCCGAGCCTGGTGGCGGCGGCCTCGGCGGCCGCGGTGAGCGCCGGGTCCTCGGTTTGGGCGAGATAGATCAACCGGTCGTAATGCGCGAAGTAGAGCTCCAGGAGCTCCGGATGCCGGTCGAGCCCCATGCCGCGCCAGACCAGCGCCTCGAACTGGCGCGCGAGGAAGTCGGTGAGGTAGAACGCGCCGATCTCCGCCTCGGCGCGTTCGGCGAAGGCAGCGTTGCCGTCGAAGAAGGCGTAGCAGTGCGGCCCGGCGATGCGCGTCACCCCCTCCTCCTCGCAGACCGTGTCGAGCAGTCCGCCGGTGCCGCAATCGGCATAGACGACGAGCACGGTGGCGTAGCCGGCGGCGCGGGCCGCGTGGATGCGCGCGCGCACGGCCTCCGGGATCCGCTCCGGGCGGTTGTGCAGAAGGGCGGGAAGGCAGGCGAGGTCGAGATGCGACCAGCCATTGGCCGCGCGCAGCGCAAGGATCTCCCGCGCCAACGCCCCGCAAGCGATGA